>JAZUJT010000036.1:0-21375 GCA_045642905.1 Lachnospiraceae bacterium
ACCTGTGCATCATGTATGTCACTTATGGCTGCAGGTGTTCCGATTAAGAAGATGGTTGCAGGTATCTCCTGTGGTCTTGTAACAGGTGACACAGATGACGATTTCGTACTTCTTACCGATATCCAGGGCCTTGAAGACTTCTTCGGCGACATGGACTTCAAGGTAACAGGTACTACAGACGGTATTACAGCAATCCAGATGGATATCAAGATTCACGGTTTAACACGTCCTATCGTTGAAGGCGCAATCGCTCGTTGCCGCGAAGCAAGATTCTTCATCATGGACAACTGCATGAAGCCTGCAATTGCAGAGCCTCGTAAGACAGTTAACGAGTACGCTCCCAAGATCGTTTCTCTTCAGATCGATCCCGAAAAGATCGGTGATGTTGTTGGACAGCGTGGAAAGACAATCAACGCTATTATCGATCAGACAGGCGTTAAGATTGATATTACAGATGACGGAAAGGTTTCAGTATGCGGAACCGATCCCGAAATGATGGATAAAGCTTGTGAGCTTATCAAGATTATCGTTTCCGAATTCGAAGAAGGCCAGATTTACAAGGGCAAGGTAGTTTCCATTAAGGAATTTGGCGCATTCATCGAGTTTGCACCCGGCAAAGAGGGAATGGTTCACATTTCCAAGATTTGCAAGGAGCGTATCGACCACGTAGAAGATGTTCTTACACTTGGCGATAAGGTTACGGTTGTGTGCCTTGGCAAAGATAAAATGGGACGTATCAGCTTCTCAATGAAGGACGTTAAGGAGCAGTAATTACGTAATTTCAGCCGGCGCTTGGTTAACTCCAGGCGCCGTTTTTTTATGATTTTGGCAAAAGAAAAGGAATCAACAGGCGGAGTTATTTATGAAGAAGACTAAAATTTATATAAGCTATGCGGTTTTCATGGCGTTACTTGTCGCTGCGGACTATTTTTCAAAACTTTGGATGGTTAATAACTTAAAAGGTAAGGAAGACATAGTCTGGATAAAGAATGTATTTGAACTTCAGTACCTTGAAAATACAGGAGCGGCGTTTTCATCGTTTTTGGGAAAACAGGGCTTTTTGATTACAATATCATCGCTTATTTTCCTGGTAGTTTTGTGGAAATTTATTCAGATACCGGAAGGAAAGAGATACGGCTTTATGAGATTTTCTTTTGCCTTACTTATGTCGGGAGCAATCGGCAATCTTATTGACCGCGTCAAGCAGGGATATGTTGTGGATTTCTTCTACTTTATGCCTATCAATTTTCCGAGATTCAACGTTGCGGACTGTTATGTGTGCGTGGCAATGGGCCTTATTGTTATTTTCTTAATTTTTGTATATAAAGATGAAGAAACTGAGTTTTTATTCCATATTAAGAAGAAATAATGTATAATAAAGGGTAGGGCCTATTGGGTTACATAACATACCGGAAGGCGAATGGAGGATATATGAAGAGAGTATTTCTTATTGTTCTTGACAGTTACGGATGCGGAGAGATGCCCGATGCGGCCGATTACGGCGACAAGGGTGTCAGCACAATTAATTCGGTTGCATCAAGCAAGTTTTTTGATGCACCCAATTTACGCAAATTCGGTTTATATAATCTTGACGGCGTAACACTTATGCCCAAGGAAGAGAATCCTATAGCATTACATGCGAGAATGACGGAAGTATCCAAGGGAAAGGATACGACAATCGGACATTGGGAAATTGCGGGTATTAATTCGGAAAGACCTTTACCGACTTATCCCGACGGATTTCCGAAAGAAGTTTTGGATGAATTTTCCAAGGCAGTCGGACGCGGCGTTTTATGCAACAAGCCTTATTCGGGTACCGTTGTAATCAATGAGTTCGGTGACGAGCATGTCAAGACCGGAGATTTGATTGTTTATACATCGGCCGATTCGGTTTTCCAGATTGCGGCACACGAGGATGTTGTTCCGATTGAAGAATTATACGAAATCTGCAGAACGGCACGTAAGATTCTTACGGGCGAGCATGGTGTCGGAAGAGTTATAGCACGTCCTTTCATCGGTGAGGGAAACGGCAATTACACCCGTACCCCCAGACGTCACGATTTTTCGCTTGAACCGCCGAAGGCTACAATGCTTGATGAACTTAAGGCTGCGGGAAAAGACGTTATTGCAGTCGGAAAGATTTTTGATATTTTTGCCGGAAAGGGTATTACCGAGCACGTTTATACATCGGGTAACCCCGAAGGAATTGAAAGAACACTTGAATATCTCGACAAGGACTTCGAAGGCTTATGCTTCGTAAATCTTGTTGATACAGATATGCTTTACGGACACAGAAACGATATTGACGGCTATGCCAAGGCAATTTCGTATTTTGATTCGAAGCTTCCCGAGATGATGTCGAAGCTTCGTGATGATGATATTTTGATGATTACGGCAGACCATGGCTGTGATCCGGGCTATACGGTTTCTACCGACCATTCAAGAGAGTACACTCCTTTTATGATGTACGGTAAAAACGTTGAGGCCAAGAACCTTCACACACGTGATACCTTTGCCGATATTGCGGCTACGGTTCTTGACTATTTCGACATCAAGCCCGAATTCGCAGGCACATCGATGCTTTGATTTAGAAAGGATTTTTTTAAAGTGGGCAGTTTTGACAGTGAAATTTTGAAGCGACGCACCTTCGCTATTATCTCGCACCCCGATGCCGGTAAGACAACACTTACGGAAAAGTTTTTGCTTTACGGAGGGGCAATCAATCTCGCGGGAAGCGTTAAAGGTAAAGCGACCGCCAGACATGCGGTTTCCGACTGGATGGAAATTGAGAAGGAGAGAGGTATTTCCGTAACTTCCTCGGTTTTGCAATTTAATTATGACGGATACTGCATCAATATTTTGGATACACCGGGACATCAGGACTTCTCGGAGGATACTTACAGAACACTTATGGCAGCCGATTCCGCAGTAATGGTTATCGATGCTTCCAAGGGTGTCGAGGCACAGACAAGAAAGTTATTTAAAGTATGTGCCATGCGCGGTATTCCGATTTTTACATTCATCAACAAGCTTGACCGTGACGCAAACGATACGTTCGACCTTTTGGATGAAGTAGAGAAGGAGTTGGGAATTTCAACCTGCCCCATTAACTGGCCTATCGGCTCGGGTAAGGGATTTAAAGGTGTTTACGACAGAGAGTCAAGAAGCGTCATAACCTATTCGGATACTCAAAAAGGTACCAAAGAAGGTGAGACAAAAGTTATAAGTATAGATTCCAAGGATGAGCTTTTGGCGGAAATCGGAAACGATGCATTCGAAAAGCTTACCGAAGAAATAGAACTTTTGGACGGCGCCAGCTCAGAATTCGATTTGGAACTTGTTCAGGGCGGTCAGCTTACTCCTGTATTTTTCGGTTCGGCACTTACCAATTTCGGTGTTGAGATTTTCTTAAAGCATTTCCTTAAGATGACAACAACGCCTCTTGCAAGAAATACGGCAGACGGACCGGTTGAACCCACAAGCGACGACTTCAGTGCATTCGTATTCAAGATTCAGGCTAACATGAATAAAGCTCACAGAGACCGAGTTGCTTTCATGCGAATCTGCTCGGGTAAGTTCGATGCACAGCAGGAAGTTAAGCACGTACAGGGTAACAAGGTTATGCGTCTTTCACAGCCTCAGCAGATTATGGCTGATGAGAGAAAAATATTGAGTGAAGCTTATGCGGGCGACATTATCGGTGTATTCGATCCGGGTATTTTTTCAATCGGCGATACGGTATGCGCTCCCAAAAAGAACATTGTTTATGAAGGAATCCCGACGTTCGCACCCGAACATTTTGCGAGAGTTCGTCAGATAGATACGATGAAACGTAAGCAGTTTGTCAAAGGTATTTCACAGATTGCTCAGGAAGGTGCCATCCAGATTTTTCAGGAACTTAACTCGGGTCTTGAGGAAATCATTGTCGGAGTAGTCGGTGTACTTCAATTTGACGTTCTTAAGTTCAGACTTGAGAGCGAGTACAATGTCGAGATTCGTCTTGAACCGCTTCCGTATGAGCACATTCGCTGGATTGCAAACACGGATATCGATGTTGCAAAGCTTTCGGGAACATCGGACATGAAGAAGGTTACCGATTTGAAGGGAAGACCGCTTCTTTTGTTCATTAATCCCTGGAGCATTCAGATGACAATTGACCGAAACAAGGGTCTTGAACTTACAGAATTCGCAAGAAATTAATTAAAAAAATTAAAGATTTCTTTTGTATAGTAAATTTATGATTCGCTATTTTCGTAAGGAGGTTTTTACATGGCAGCAGAAAATTTCGAAAACGTAGACGCAAATGTAAAGATTGCCAGTGATGTAGTAGGCAAGATCGCAGCTATCGCCGCTTTGGAAGTAGAAGGCGTTGCGGCAATGGGTAACAACATTACCGCGGAGCTTTTGGGCAAGGTCGGCATGAAAAATCTTTTAAAGACTACCGAAGTGGAATTCTTCGGAAATGAAGTAATGATTGATACAACAATCACAGTTGATTACGGCATTAATATCCCTGTTATCAGCCAGAAGGTTCAGCAGAAGATTAAGCAGTCCGTTGAAGGAATGACAGGACTTGTCGTAAGAAACGTAAATGTAAATATTGCAGGCATCAGCTTGGTTAAGGAAGGCTAAACGTGAGAAGAAGCGAGATTAGAGAAAACGTATTTAAATTGTTGTTCAGAGCAGAGTTTAACGATATCAACGAAATGCCCGAACAGACAAGACTTTATTTTGAAAATGACATTATCATCGATAAGGATGAAGAAGATGCTTTTTGCGAAATAAAAGATGCCGACAGAGAGTATATTTCACAAAGAGAGCAGTCCATTCTTAATAAGCTTGAAGAAATCGATAAAGCTATTTCCGATAAAGCTACAGGTTGGACAACAGACCGTATGGGTAAGATTGAACTTGCCATTATAAGACTTGCGGTTTACGAGATTATGTTTGATGATGATACACCCAAGGGCGTAGCAATCAACGAAGCAGTCGAACTTGCCAAGAAATACGGACAGGACGAATCGGCTTCTTTTGTTAACGGCGTATTGGCTAAATTCGCCAACTAATTGTCCGGGTCGGAGATTTTATGGATTTTAACGAAGAACTCAATTGTTATGTAAACCAAATCAACGAGATGCTTGAAAGTTTTCTTGATAAGGATGTCTCTTATGCGGATTATCTTCTTGACGCGATGAAATACAGCGTTATGGGAAGCGGAAAGCGTCTTCGTCCGTTACTTATGCAGCAGACGGCATTAAAGTACAGCGATGATGTTCCGGAGCTTAAATATTTCATGGCGGCTTTGGAATTTATTCATTCATATTCTCTGGTTCATGATGATATGCCCTGCATCGACAATGACGAGTACAGACGCGGCAGGAAGACTACACATGCGGTTTACGGTGAAACCACAGCACTTCTTGCGGGTGACGGTTTATTGAATTACGCATACGAGACCGCGGCACTTGCTTTCGATGATACAAAGCATCCAGACCGTGTAGGACGCGCAATGCAGGTACTTACCCGTAAGGCAGGCATTTTCGGCATGGTAGGCGGTCAGGCTTTGGATGTACAGACCGAGAAGAACGGTCTTTCTCTTACACCCGAAAAACTTATTTATATTCACGAGAACAAGACCGGGGCACTTATCGAGAGCGCGATGATGATCGGCGCAATTCTTGCCGGAGCGTCGGATGAGGATGTCAAAGCATTTGAAAATGCAGGCTCGGCTATCGGAATTGCTTTTCAGATTCGTGACGATATTCTTGATGTCGAGGGCAACTTCGAAGAACTCGGTAAGCCCATAGGTTCGGATGAAGAGAACGGCAAAGAGACGTATGTAACTTTACACGGTATGGATAAGGCAAGAGAGGATGTTGAGAAATACTCCGCACAAGCAATTTCGCTTATCGAAAAGACCGGTAAGGACAATCCGTTTTTGACTAAGCTTGTCAAGTCGTTGGTAGAGCGAAGAAAATAATAAAATGTATGTTTTCGCGTATTTGACGGACTTTTACCGGAAGATACGTATATAAAGGCAGATAAATGTTACTCGATTTAATAAAAGAAGAAAACGACATAAAGAAAATTCCCGAGAACGATTGGCCTGTACTGGCCGAGGAAATCAGGAAGTTTTTAATAGAGAAAATCAGTGTAACGGGTGGACATCTCGGATCAAACCTCGGTGCAATCGAGCTTACGATGGCACTTCACCTTTCACTTTCACTCCCGGAGGATAAAATTGTCTGGGATGTTGGTCATCAGTCTTATACGCATAAGCTTTTGACCGGAAGAAGAGACGGTTTTGATACTCTTCGTAAGTACGGTGGTATGGCAGGTTTCCCGAAACGACGTGAATCCGATTGCGACTGCTTTAACACAGGTCACAGTTCGACTTCCATTTCCGCAGGTCTTGGCCTTGTAAAGGCAAGAGATTTGCGAGGAGAAGACCACACCGTGGTTTCCGTTATCGGAGACGGTTCGCTTACGGGCGGAATGGCTTATGAGGCACTTAACAATGCTTCCAAGCTCGAGACAAACTTTATTATCGTCCTTAACGACAATAATATGTCCATTTCCGAGAACGTAGGCGGTGTAAACAGATATTTAAATTCGATTAGAACGGCCGACGGATATTTGGATCTTAAGGAAAGCATTTTCCAGAAGGTCATGAATATGCCGAAGGGTGAAAATATTGTAAAGAGCATTCGTCGTGCAAAGAGCTCCTTCAAGAGCCTTGTTATTCCCGGTATGTTTTTCGAGGACATGGGAATTACTTATCTTGGTCCGGTAGACGGCCATAACGTAAAGGCCATGATGGAGACGATTGCGGACGCAAAGAGAATCAAGGGACCCGTTTTGGTGCATGTAAATACCAAGAAGGGTAAAGGATACGCTCCCGCAGAAAGACATCCCGCACGTTTCCACGGCGCAGAGCCTTTTGATATTTCAACGGGACTTCCTTCAAATCCCCACATCAAAGCCAACTATACCGATGTATTTTCAACGGTTATGGTTAAGCTTGGTGAGCGAAACAAAAATGTCGTGGCAATCACGGCCGCAATGCCTGACGGAACAGGACTTAAGCGCTTCAGAAACGCATATCCCGACAGATTTTTCGATGTCGGAATTGCCGAAGAGCATGCGGTTACCTTCGCTGCAGGACTTGCCGCAGGCGGGTTACATCCCGTTGTTGCAATTTATTCATCATTTTTGCAGCGTGCATACGACCAGGTACTTCATGATGTGTGTATACAAAATCTCCCGGTTGTATTTGCCATAGACCGCGCAGGTGTTGTGGGAAGCGACGGAGAGACACATCAGGGTATTTTTGACTTGTCATTTTTATCATCCATTCCGAATATGCACATTATGGCGCCCAAGAACAAATGGGAGCTTTCGGATATGATGAAATATGCTGTTTCTTTTGACGGACCGATTGCTTTAAGATATCCGAGAGGCGAGGCTTATGACGGTTTGGAAGAATTCAGGGCGCCCATCGAGTACGGTAAAGCAGAGATGCTTATCGAGGAAAGCGGCATTGCTCTTGTAGCCGTAGGCTCAATGGTAAAAACAGCGGTAGCCGTAAGGGATATGCTTAAGAACGACGGAATTTCATGTACTCTTGTAAATGCAAGATTCGTGAAACCCATAGATGAAGAAATGCTTACGAGACTTTCTGTAAACCACAAGTTAATCGTTACGCTTGAAGAGAACGTTTTAAGCGGCGGATTCGGCGAAAAGGTAAGAGATTTCATCGACAGGGAAGGCTCGGATGTCTTTGTTGAAACGGTTGCAATTCCGGACGATTACGTAGAGCACGGAAATGTCGAACTTTTAAAAGCCGAAATCGGAATAGATGCCAAGAGCATTTACAGACGAATTGTCGGAATTATTCGGGAAATGAATTAATGAAAGAAAGATTGGATGTATTGCTGGTCAATATGGGACTTGCTCCATCAAGAGAGCGCGCCAAGACAATAATTATGGCGGGCGACGTGTTCGTAAACGGGCAGCGTGAAGATAAAGCAGGTACTACATTTGATCCTGAAAAAATAAAAATTGAAGTAAAAGGCCCTCAGCTTAAATATGTGAGCAGAGGCGGCTTAAAGCTTGAGAAAGCGCTTGAAGTATTTCCCATTAAGCTTACGGGAGCGGTTTGTATGGACATCGGTGCTTCTACCGGCGGATTTACGGACTGTATGCTTCAAAACGGTGCTTCGAAGGTTTACGCCATTGATGTCGGACACGGTCAGCTTGCGTGGTCGTTAAGAAACGACGAGCGTGTCGTGTGTATGGAAAAGACCAACTTCAGATACACGACAAGAGAAGATGTAGGTTGCGAGCCGGATTTTGCAAGCTGTGATGTTTCTTTTATTTCGCTTACAAAGATTTTGGAGCCTGCCATAAATATCATTAAAGACAATGCTTATATGGTATGCCTTATAAAGCCTCAGTTCGAGGCCGGCAGGGAAGAGGTTGGCAAGAAGGGCGTTGTACGTGACAAAAAGGTTCACGAAAACGTCATTAATAAGGTTATTGATTACGCTACCGAAATAGGTTTTAAAGTACGCGGACTTGATTTTTCACCCATAAGAGGTCCCGAAGGTAATATTGAATACCTTCTTTGGATAGAAAAGAACGGTGCAGATGATAACGTTGCGGTTGACATAACACAAGTCGTAGATGCCGCACACGAACAGTTGGATAAGTGAAAAAGAAGATTTTTCTTTTGCACAAATAAAATGGTGACAGTATGAACAAATTTCTGATTCGTACAAATGAGGATAAAGACGAGGGCTTAAAGACGGCAGGTATCATTAAGGATTATCTTGTTAATGCCGGCAAGGAAGCTTTCATTGAGAAAATCGGTTCCAAGGATTACACGGATACGGAGCCCGAATATGTCTCCAACGGCTCTTACGATTGTGTGATTGTAATCGGCGGGGACGGTACAATGCTTCGCGCGGCGCGGGATTTTTTGAATATTGATGTTCCGATATTAGGAATAAACCTCGGCTCGGTGGGTTATCTTACCGAAGTAAATCTCGACGAGCTTGACAGTGCGCTTGAAAAGCTTGTAAATGATGAGTACGATATTGAAGAACGCATGATGCTTGAGGGAAATCCCATTATCGGCGGTGCCGCCTGCGGTCATGCAATTGCATTAAATGATATAGCGGTGTTAAAGAAAAGTCCTTTCCAGGCTATTTCTTTTGACATATATGTAAACGGACAGTTTTTGACAGGCTATGTGGCCGACGGAATTATCGTTTCGACGCCCACCGGTTCTACAGGATACAACCTTTCGGCAGGAGGCCCGATTGTTGAGCCGCCCGCGAAACTTATGGTTATGACGCCTGTCTGCCCGCACACCATCAATGCCAGAAGCATCATTTTGTCGGCAGACGATGAGGTTTGTATCACCATAAGAGAGGGAAGAGACAACAAAAAGCAGACGGCTGTGGCAATGGCTGACAGCGCCAATCGTTTTGAACTTAAATCCGGTGACTGCTTTGTCCTCAGAAAGTCCGAAAACAGAGTAAAATTCGTGAAACTTAACAAGGAGAGCTTTTTGAAGGTTCTTCACGATAAATTGCAGTAGCAGGGGGGATTAAAAATGGTTATTGAAAGACAGGAAAAGATTTTAGAGCTGATAAGCTTGTATGAAATCGAGACACAGGAAGAGCTTGCCGCAAGACTCAACGAGTGCGGCTACAATGTTACACAGGCTACTATTTCGCGTGATATTCGTGCTTTGAAGCTTTACAAGAAAAGCATCGGTCACGGAAGACAGAAATATGCGATTGACAAGGCTTCCGAGGACGGTTTCGACAAGAGATATATCGACATCATGAAGCAGGGATTTGTGTCCATAAATGCGGCACAGAACATTTTGGTTGTTAAGACTGTATCGGGAATGGCAATGGCTGTTGCCGCTGCAATCGATCATTTGCATTATCCCGAAATCGTGGGCACTATTGCCGGCGATGATACGATTATGATGGCTATTCGCAATACGGAGGATGCCTTCAGAATAATGAGCAAGATTATTGCCATTATGAAAGAAGAGTAAGCCACTACGGTTTGACGGTTTACATAACTTTATTTAATTTGGTTTTTCTTATTACTCCCGGGAAAAGAGGAGGAATATGTTAGAATATTTACACGTTAAAAACCTTGCACTGATTGAAGAATGTGAGATTGACTTTACAAAGGGTTTGAATATCCTTACCGGTGAAACAGGTGCCGGCAAGTCTATTCTCATGGGTTCTGTTAATCTGTGTCTTGGCCAGAGGGCGGATAAATCAATGATCCGCCACAACGCAAGTGAAGCACTGGTAGAACTTTCATTTCGCGCGGATGAACGCACGAAGGAACGCCTTAGGGAAATGGACCTTTCGGCAGATGAGGACTCAGTGCTTATTTTGCGTAAAATCACACCTGAAAAGAGCATTTTCAAGATTAACGGCGAGACGGTACTGGTTAAGCAGGTTAAGGAAATTGCCGAAGGCTTGATTGATATTCACGGACAGCATGAACATCAGTCTTTACTTAACAACATTAAGCAAAGAGACATGATTGATGCTTATGCACCGGATGAGATTAATGACCTTCTTTCAAAGGTTTCAGGTGCGGCTTCGGCTTACAGAAAGTTAAGTGAGGAGCTTAATGAACTTAAAGAGCATACCGGTAACAGTGCTCGCGAAATAAGTCTTCTCGAATACGAAGTGGAAGAAATCGAAAACGCGGCGCTTAAAGAAGGCGAAGACGAAGAACTTGAGGAAGCTTACAAAATCATGAAGGCTTCCGAAAAAATCGTAAGCGCCATGAACGAGGCAATCAATTTAATTTCTTCCGACAACGGCGAAAATGCAGGTTCGCTTCTTTCGCATGCAATCAGCCGCATGAACAGCGTAGTTTCATACGATGAAAAAGCGGAAGAGATGTTATGTAAACTCAATGAGGCAGAATCACTTCTCGGAGACTTTTCACTTGAGGCATCAAGGTATGTCGACAGTCTTTCTTTTGACGAAGAGACCATGGCAGAAACCGAGGAACGACTCAACACCATAAATTCCTTAAAAGCGCGTTTCGGAAATACCGTTTCAGATGTATTGAAGACGCTTGAGGAGAAGAGCGCAGAGCTTGATAAGCTTAAGAACATGGACGAATATATCGAAAAACTCGAAAAGTCCGTGGCAGTTAAGAAAGCCGAGTATGACGATGCGTGCTTAAAGCTTACCGATATGCGCAAGAAAGCCTCCGAAGATTTTTCCAAAGAGCTTGTTGAAAGCTTATTGGAACTTAATTTTGACGGAGTGAAGTTTGCGGTTGACATAACACAAAATGACACTATTTCCGCTTCCGGAAAAGACAGCGTTGAATTTATGATTTCAACCAATCCCGGCGAGCCTATAAAGCCTTTGAAAAATGTGGCATCCGGCGGTGAACTTTCACGAATCATGCTTGCCATCAAGACTATTATGGCAGCAAGAGACAGCATCGATTCGCTTATTTTTGATGAAATTGACACGGGTATCAGCGGAAAGACCGCGTGGGAAGTATCCAAGAAGCTTGCAAGACTTTCGTGCGAGCACCAGGTCATTTCCATTACCCATCTTGCACAGATTGCAGCCATGGCGGACACACATTTCGAGATTAAGAAAAGTGTTTTTGAAGATACCACGAAGACAAATATTCTCAAGCTTTCCGACGAGGGTAAAATCGGCGAGCTTGCCCGTCTTCTCGGCGGCAGCGGTCAGAGCGAAGCGGCTAAAATCAATGCTTGCGAATTAAAACAGCAGGCAGATATGGAAAAACAAAAGTACGGAGTCAGCCGATGAATTCTAAGACTAAGTGTTTGGATAAATCCTTAAAAATAGTATTTGCCGTTTTATTGTGTGTTTACGCAGTGGCATTATTTTACCTTTTTTATAATCAGACCGGGTTCTTTGACACCGGCTTATTTGAATCGGATCTTCCGTTTCATCTTAAGTTTGCGGTAGAGGACAGGTTCTTTTACAGCTTTACAACATTTATTTATCTTTTCTTCAGTAAGTTTTCCTGCTTCAAAATTCTGGTTGCATTATCGCTTACGGCAGCAACAGTTGGAAGTGTTATGTTAACCAAAGCGCTTTTGGATAAGGCATTTAAGGCGTATGAGATCGGCATTTCGGGCGGATTGAGCCTTATGGTTTCCATGGCACTTAACTTTGTTCTTGCGTTCTATATTCCGTGGGCGGGAAAGTCGCATTATGTTGCTTACCAAAGCGGAAATTTGTGGCACAATTCAACTTACATTTTCATGCGTGTTTTTGCTGAACTTACACTCTTAATGTGGATGGATTTTTATGATTCCTACAAAGACGGAATTAAGGCATCCAAGTGGGTTTTATTAAGTGCCCTTCTTATGGTTACCACGGGAATTAAGGCAAGCTTCTTTACGGTATTCGGACCGGTTATGGCATTATTTCTTCTTTACGATTTGTGCCGGAAAGTGAAGTTTTCCAAAGTGTTTGTTGCGGCGCTTACGGTAGTTCCGTCGATGGCGGTTATGCTGATTCAAAGTGTTGTTCTTTTCGGAGACGAAACCGGAAACGGCTATATAATCAAGCCGTTCTACACTTTATCGTTAAGAGGAGAGCATCCGAAGGCAGCGCTTGTTTTATCGGTTCTGTTTCCTTTATGCGTAGGACTTATGCACGTTAAAGATGTGCTTAGGGATAAACTTTATATCGGAAGCTTACTCATATGGTTTTTCGGATTTATTGAGGTTTTTCTTTTCGCGGAAACCGGAAACCGCAGTAAAGACGGCAACTTCCTGTGGGGCTATTCGATTTCTTTATTTATTTTGTTCATTATTTCCGCAGTTAAGTTTATAAAGGATTTAATGCTTACTTTCGGACAAAAGAAAACGGTTGACATAACAAGTAAATTCGGATGGATTAAGAAAATATATCTTCTGGGATGTGCAGGCATTTTTATGTGGCATGTGATTTCCGGAGTGTGGTATTTTGTACTGTTGCTTACGGGCGTTACTTACTTCGTATAGTGACTTGGCCGTAAAGCCGGTATCATAGTTGATTGATAGACGGAGCTAATTTATTAATGGATGATTTCAGGGAAAGAACCTTTATGGTTCTTGGAAAAGAAAACACAATAAGTTTACATAACAAACATGTTGCGGTTTTCGGTGTAGGCGGTGTCGGAGGCTATGTTGTAGAGGCTTTGGCAAGAGCCGGTGTGGGAAATATAACTGTTGTTGATAACGACGAGGTTAACATAACTAACATAAACCGTCAGATAATCGCTTTGCACAGTACTGTCGGCATGAAGAAGACGGAAGCTATCGAGAGGCGTATTAAGGACATTAACCCTGAATGTTATGTAAACCGATACGATATGTTTTTTTTGCCCGAAAACAGTGATTCGATAGACTTTTCGAAGTTCGATTACGTTGCGGATTGCGTGGATACCGTTACGGCGAAGCTTGAAATTATAAGGAAAGCAAAGGCTTTGGACGTTCCGGTAATTTCGTGCATGGGTACGGGAAACAAGCTGGATCCTTCGCGATTTGAAATTTCCGACATTTCAAAAACGAGTGTCTGCCCCTTGGCCAAGGTCATGCGAAAAGAGTGCAAGGACCGAGGCTTAATCGGCGTAAAGGTTCTCTATTCCAAGGAAGACCCCGTTAAATCAAACTGCAGGACGCCGGGGAGTGTTTCTTTTGTCCCCTCCGTAGCAGGGCTTATGATAGGCGGAGAGATAATAAAAGATTTATCTTCACTTATGAAACTAAATGAAGTATAATTATATAGATTTCATTAGAAAAACTACTAAATGATGGGTGTGTTCTTAAGATCATCCTGATGGAGGTATAGATGAAAAATATTCTTTTTGTTGCATCTGAAGGTGTTCCTTTTATCAAAACAGGCGGTTTGGCTGATGTTGTCGGTTCCCTTCCAAAGTGTATTGATAAGAAATATTTTGATGTCAGAGTTTTCCTTCCCAAGTATGCATGCATGCGTGAGGAAGTTAAGGCTTCAATGAAGTATGTTACTCACTTCTATATGGACTATGATTGGAAGAACGAATATGTCGGTGTGCTTACGGCTGAAGCGGACGGCATAACTTATTATTTTATTGACAGTGAATATTATTTTAACGGATACAAGCCTTACGGCAACGATCCGATTTTTGAAATTGAAAAATATGCTTTCTTTTCGAAAGCTGTGCTTTCGGCACTTCCGTTAATCGGATTCAGACCGGACATTATTCATTGCCATGACTGGCAGACGGGTCTTCTTCCGGTTTATCTTAAAGAACGTTTCCAGGGAGACGAATTTTTCTGGGGTGTAAAGAGCGTAATGACTATTCACAATCTTAAGTTTCAGGGTCGCTGGGACGTTAAGGCTGTTCAGAACATTACCGGTCTTTCCGATTATTATTTCACTTCGGACAAGCTTGAATCATACAAGGATGCAAATCTTTTAAAGGGTGGTCTTGTTTTTGCCGATGCCATTACTACCGTAAGCAACACTTATGCCCGCGAAATCATGACGGATTTCTATGGCGAAGGCTTAAACGGCTTACTTTCGGCAAGAGCCAACGACCTTAGAGGTATCGTAAACGGTATCGACTATACCGAATTTGATCCGGCTACCGACAAGCTTATTGTCAGGAATTATAATCTCGCCAACTTCCGCAAGGAGAAGATTAAGAACAAAATAGCTCTTCAGGAGGAACTCGGCCTTAAACAGGACCCTAAGGCTATGATGATTGGTATTATTTCAAGACTTACCGATCAGAAGGGTCTTGATTTGATTGCTTACATGATGGACGAGTTGTGTCAGGACAATATTCAGCTTGTTGTTATCGGTACCGGCGAAGAACGCTATGAAAACATGTTCAGACATTTCGCTTGGAAGTATCCCGATAAGGTTTCGGCTAATATTTTCTATTCGGATGAGCTTGCTCACAAGACTTATGCCGCATGCGATGCATATCTTATGCCTTCATTATTTGAGCCCTGCGGTTTGAGCCAGCTTATTGCTCTTCACTACGGCACAATTCCGATTGTTCGTGAAACGGGCGGTCTTAAGGACACCGTAGAGCCTTACAACGAGTACGAAAGCCGCGGTACAGGTTTTTCTTTTGCCAACTACAATGCTCACGAGATGCTTGCATGCATCAGAAACGCCGAACGCATTTATTACGACAGAAAGCGCGAATGGAACAAACTTGTTGACCGTGCCATGCAATGTGATTTTTCATGGACCCAGAGCGCGTCGAAATATCAAGAAATGTACATCTGGTTGATAGGCTGAGCGGGAAGCCGCATATATGCTGGCTCCGTGAGGTGCTAAAAGCGGTTTGACCACAATTTGACCACAAAAATCGTTGCTTTTTAACAGTATTTGCAACATTGGCAAATATTGCACTAATTAATTATTACTTGGAAAACATAGAGGACACTCTACTGGAACAAAATCCGGGAGAGTGTCTTTTTGTTATGGTTTTTTATCAAAGAAAGAAATAGGAGGAAAGAGCAATGCAAAGTGCAGCAAAAATCGTAAAAGCAAGTGATTTTAGCAAGGAAGTCAAAAAGACTAAGGATGGAGCGGAATTCTATAGCATGAGTCGTCCTAAATGGATGTCTGAGCTGGTCGACATTTCATGCAAAAATAATGAAAATGTGTTATGGCAAAAATGCCGCAAAGTGGCTAAAATGCTGGAATTTAGGTGGGGTAGGTAACGGACACGTTATTTGAGAATATGGTATCAACAAGGAATTGTCTTTGGATTGCACATCGGGAAGGAGAAATAAAAAGTATGGGTACATTAAACAATGTTGAGGTTGGCGGAGTATATGTTACACGACATGGATATGAGCGAATGAATTCTTCTGTGTGGCGTGCTGCTGTGGGATGAGGCAAAGCATAGGAAGTTTGCGTAGGATAAAAGGAAGATAATGCCTTTTTGATAATAGTGTTGTTCAGAAAGAAAGAGCCGTCTCAAGATGGCTTTATAAAATTGGTGTTCCGCTTCTCACATATATGGCCTCTGCTCAGATGAGTGGGGGCTTGTTTGCGGGATCTTTGATACAAAGGGTGTTGAGATTTTTTTGTCGCATCACTTTTGATATCTTGATTTTATCAACGGATTTAAAACATGAAAGCGAGGACAGAAATGCTGAATTTTACAGGAATTATTGGATACGATGATTTGAAAAATGAGTTGGAGATGATAGGGGATACCATTTTGAATCCGGATAAGTACGACAGGTTTAGTGTGAAGTCTCCTAAAAGCATTTTGATTTATGGCGACCACGGCATGGGAAAAACATCCTGGGCTAAAAGATTTATGGAATCTTTTGATTTTCCTTGTATACCATATGTAAAAAGTGGAGAATTTCAAGAAGAAATTCCCGGGCTCTTTCAAAATGCAAGTGGTTTTTCTTCTTGTTTCCTGTTCATTGATGATTTAGATAAATCCATTGATGATGAATCTGATTTTGAGATTTTACGCAGATGCATGGAAGAAACAAAAAATAAAAGAATATTTGTCATTGCAACCGTGACAAATATATATGGTATTCCTGAATCTTTACGTGAAATTAATGGATTTGACAGGGTCATTGAAATTGTAAATTCTGAGATCACTGATACGGAAAAGATAGTAAAGCACTACCTTGGAAAACGACCATATAATCCGTGTCTTTATGTCTCAGATGTGGCGGGGTTCTTGCATAATATACCGATTGCCGAAATTGAAAATATTATAAACGATGCAGCAATGTATGCAGTATATGAGAATAGATGCCAAGTTGAAATGAAGGATATTACAAAAGCATTTTTGAGATTAATCTATGGTGCGATTGAAAAGCACTCTGTTTATGAGGCTGAATTAGAAATTGTCGCGTATCATGAGGCAGGTCATGCAATTATAGGAGAAATATTGGAACCGGGAAGTGTACATCTTGTTTCGGTACAAGCTAATTATGGAAACGGCGAAGGGTATACCGTTGATACGCTGCCAAAGGGTTATTGGGATTCTAAAAAGAAGATGGAGAATCGAGTCAGAATTATTCTGGGAGGAAGGGCTGCATTGGAAATAGTATTTGATGAGACTGACACAGGAGCCAATAGCGATCTTCATCGTGCATTCGATCTGACAGAGCGTTTTGTGGATGATTTCTGCTCTTATGGGTTTGATAAATGGATGCAGAATAATAATGTTTCAAATGAACTTCTCAACAGGCGAGAACAGAAAATAAACGATGAAATGAATCGATTATATGAAGATGCAAAGTCGCTTCTTAAAGAGAATATGAATGCTCTTGGAGTAGTGGCAAAGGCCCTTCTTAATGAAACAACAATAACTGGGACAAGGTTACGGGAACTTCTTGATTCAGTTAACGGTATGAAGAATCAAATATCTGTAAAAAATGGAAAAGCCGATATGGTTGCTCAGAAAGTGGCAGGAGTATGATATAATTGCTTGAGAAGTATTTTGTACAACCTAAATACACTTCGGGAGGCGTAAAGCAGATGGCTGAAAGCGGTATTTTAAAAATTCTTTTGGTTCTTGATATCTTAAAGAGAACAGACGAATATCATCCGATTAATTCATCCCAGATTATTAAAGAACTTGAAAATAGTGGACTGAAGGCTGAGAGAAAGTCAATCGGTAAATACATTCAGGTTCTAAGAAATGAGATGGGATATGACATTATCCTATGTGATAACAAGAATCTTGGATGGTATATGTGTGATCAGGAATTCGAGGATTACGAGCTTAAAATGCTGGCAGATTCTGTTGCTTCAGCAAAATTCTTATCTGCAGCCAATAGTCGAAAACTGATAAAGAAGATATTGAAACTGGCTACAAAGGAAGGTGAGAAAATCATTAAAAACACTATGGTTCTTGATGATTCAATGAAGATAACAGACTCGATGTTTGCAGTAAAATTTGATGCAATAATGCGTGCAATTGCCGATAAGAAGAAAATTGCTTTCCGCTACATGGAATGGGGACCGGGAAGTAAACTTATTCCGAAAAGAGATGGGAAACAGTATGTGATTTCACCGTATTATCTAGGTGTATGGGGGCATGAGTACTTTGTGGTGGCCAATACAGATTCATATGATAATGTCAGTACTTACCGAGTTGAAATGATGGATGAGGTCGAAACATTGCCGTATAAGATTCGACCGATGAGTGAGATTGAAGAACTTAAGGGAATAGGCAAAAACGGCAGGACGTTCGTAAATTTTATTAAGGAATCTGTATATCTAAAGAGCGGCGAACCGTGTAGGATTCAAATAAGCGGGGAAAATAACCTGCGAAAAGAAATTATGAAGAGGTTTGGTAGTAACTTAACATTCAGAGATCAGGGCTTAGACAGATTTATTGTTGGAATTGAGGTTGCCACTTCAAGGGGATTCTATGAATGGATTGCACAGTTTGGGGCAAAAATGAAAATCGAAGGGCCCGGGGAATGTATTGAAAAATATAAAAAGTTTTTAACCGAGACATTGGAAATGTACTGATTTTTCGTACAAGGAGATGAATGAAAGATGAAATATGATGAGTTTATATATGAATTTATAAAATTATTAATGAGTTGGGGAGTGTGGAAAGACTCAGCAAAGATTAACTACGGAAGAATAATATTTTCTCCATGCCAGATGCCAGAGAGCACATCAGATCAATTTTATGATTATGAAGACTATTGTAAAAGAAAGGCTGTTTTTGAAGCAGATAAAGAAAGAAACGCATTCAGAGATTTGCAAAATGTTGTTATTTCAGAAACTACAGAGACAGATATAGAATTCCAAAGTGATTGGCCAGAACGGTGCGAAATGCTTATTGAGTTTAATGGACCACTTAATAATCTGTTTAGTTATGGCATTTTAGAGACAGATTTGTGCAATCTTCCACTTGGCAGAAGAATCGAAGCTTATCATGAGAGGGAAAAGTACCGGGAGGAATTCCACGAAGAATATGATGTGGAAGAAATTCAAAATCATCCGGAAGAATATGGGTTCCCATCAGAACTCGAATTTGATTCGTCGGATGAATATAAAGAGTTCTTTGAAGCGGAGATGAACAAAGCAGAACAAGAGTTTATCGAAAATATGAGTGGAACAATCGAGTATGGTAATAATCTTGAAGCAGAGATTTGTGATTTGTGCATTAAACATGGCTTATCATATGACTTTACTGGAGACGGTCTATATATAGGACATGATTATTTCTAGGGCAGAAAAATGTCTGGCCATTTTGCTAAAAGGATATAAATATGACAGATATAAAAATATATCAAGGAAATCAAATCGGTGGTTGTATCACAGTTATATCCACAGACAATACAAAGATTGTAATTGATTTTGGAGAGTCGCTTCCCGGTGCAGAGAAGGTAGAAAATATTGACTTTGACTGGGAAAACGAGAAGGTAGACGCGGTATTCTTTACACATTATCATGGAGATCATATTGGAAGATTTATGGAGATTCCGGATGATGTTGATCTGTATATGGGTGAAGTGACCTGGAAGGTTCTTGTGAACCTGAATACAGCACTGAAGAATAATGAAATAGTTAACCACCTTAAAAATCGACCTAATATTTATTTTGTAAATATCCAAAAAACAATAAATGTCGGAGATATAAAGGTTACGCCGTATGCTGTTGATCATTCAGCTTTTGATGCGTATATGTTTCTTATAGAAACTCCGGACAAAAATATACTTCATACAGGCGATTATCGTGACCATGGACACAGAGGGCATACGAAATGGCCGGATGGAACTGATAAGAATGTCATGATTGAGGTCATAAACCGTTATGTGAGAGATAACGGAAAAAGAAAAATAGATTTTCTTATTACAGAAGGTACGATGATTGGTAATCGAAAGAACGACAGAAGGTATTCTGAAAAGCAGATGCTAAAGGATGCAATGAAAATATTTAAAGATAACAAGTATGTATTCCTGAAAATATCTTCAACTAACGTTGATTCACTGGCCACGTTTTACCATGCTGCAAGAGAAAACGGAATGGGGTTCTATGCGAATCGATATGTACTTAGTCAGCTTAATACCTTTTCAGAAGCGGGCAGAAAGTACACGAGATTATATGATTTTTCGGATAAATGGCCAATCCTTTTAAAACCAACTGACAATGCATCAGAGGACTATTTGCGGAGCTTTAACAGTCAGAGAAAACATATGCGGGAAGATGGATTTGTTATGCTGGTATCGGAATATGAATATTATGAAGATATTATGGAAGAGTTCGCAGATCTTAACCCGATAATGATTTTTTCTTTATGGAAAGGATATATTGATGAGGAAATTGGCAAAGGAGCTTACAATGCTAAACTAGCCGAGTTCTGCAAACGGCATAGAGCAATCGAAATACATACAAGCGGACATGCGTATCCGGAGTTTATTGAAGAAGTTAAAAAAGCAGTAGGAGCGAAGGAAGTAATTATGATTCATACAGAGCCATTGTTTAAAGATAGCAAACTGGTAATTCATAAAAGTAGCCAGAAAGAAGCATTGAAGGAGATTGGGAAATTAATTCGTGAATCAAAGCAAATTGAAGAGGCGGAAAATAGAATTAATTATTTAAGGAAACATTTACTAAATGGGCAGATAAGTGAGACATCCCATAAGCCTAACCATGAAAAATGCGAAAGACCAAAAACAGACAGGGTGACGGAAAAGAGAATATGTCGTTGTATGCGCTACTATAATCAAGAGTCTGCTCTATGTAAAGAATGCCCGCTTAGTAATAAATGGAGAAATCTTGGAAAAATCAAGATAACTGATTTTGAAGTACCTATGATGCATAAGTATGTTAACGTCGGTGGTATGGATTTGATTTTTGATAGAAAATATGCTGTCGAAGTTAAACCGCCTAAGAGTACTGAAACTTTAGCGCGGATGTTTGCGGAGATACTTACTTATACAATTGAAACAGATCCAGACGGAAATCAATATGTTCCGGCTATCTGTATTTTTAATACAGAGGGTAATTCGCAAATGGAACAGTTTAAGGAATTAATGAAAGAAAGAAATGAAGATCTACTCTACATAATAGAAAATATAAAAGTTTTTTACTTTGAAATATCTTCATTAAAGGATGGCGTAATAGATTATTCGATTCATTCAATTGACGACTGGTTGATAGGATAGGCTCTGAACCCAGTAAAATCAAGGGTTTCAAGAACCACCCAAGAGTAATTACTACAAAAATACTACAAAATTACTACATTTGATTTACTTTTTGGAATATAGGAATGTCGAAAAGACACTTTTCTAAGAAACAAATTCTTAGGAGAGTGTCTTTTTTTCGTTGTGGACTG
>JAZUJT010000037.1:0-29872 GCA_045642905.1 Lachnospiraceae bacterium
ACAAAAAAGGTCTTATACATCCGAGGATGTATAAGACCTTAAAATTCAATTACAATAACCAATTGTGAGAGGAACTTAGACCTCTCAATTAAACTTATAGTCTTAATTAAGCGTATGCCTTAATTAAACTTAAGCCTTACCGTCAGATCCTAAAACGTTAACGATCTTGTGAGCAACCATGTCCTTAACAGCCTGACGAGCGGGCTTTAAGTACTGACGAGGATCGAAGTGATCAGGATGCTCAGCGAAGTACTTACGGATGTTACCTGTCATAGCAAGACGGATATCAGAGTCGATATTGATCTTACATACAGCAAGCTTAGCAGCCTGACGTAACTGCTCTTCAGGAATACCTACAGCATCAGGCATATTTCCGCCGTACTGGTTAACCATCTTAACGAATTCCTGAGGAACTGAAGATGAACCGTGAAGTACGATAGGGAATCCGGGAAGTCTCTTAATGCACTCCTCAAGTACGTCAAAACGAAGCGGAGGAGGAACGAGAATTCCTTCTGCATTACGTGTGCACTGTTCAGCTGTGAACTTGTATGCGCCGTGTGATGTTCCGATAGCGATTGCTAATGAAACAGAACCTGTCTTATCAACGAACTCTTCAACTTCTTCAGGCTTTGTGTAAGCTTCGTTACCTGCTTCTACACATACTTCGTCTTCGATACCTGCTAATGTACCAAGTTCAGCCTCTACAACAACGCCGTGCGCGTGTGCATATTCAACAACCTGCTTGGTTAAAGCGATGTTGTCATCAAATGACTTAGAAGAAGCGTCAATCATAACTGATGTAAATCCACCATCGATGCAGCTCTTGCAAAGTTCGAAGCTGTCACCGTGATCAAGGTGAAGTGCGATCGGGATTTCGGGATGTTCTGCTACAGCAGCCTCTACCAACTTAACAAGGTAAGTATGATTAGCGTAAGCACGTGCTCCCTTGGAAACCTGTAAGATTACGGGGCTCTTTAACTCAGCAGCTGCTTCTGTAATACCCTGAACGATTTCCATGTTGTTTACGTTGAAAGCACCAACTGCATAGCCGCCATCGTATGCTTTCGCAAACATGTCTTTTGTTGTAACTAAAGCCATTACAATATCCTCCTTAAAAAAACTTTTAATATAAGTTAACATGTTTGTCGCTACAAAAAGCATACATGTTAATTACTTATCAAACCACCTTATAATGTATAGGTTTAATTTTGTTTTGTCAACATTACAAAGCTAAACTTCAAATAAAAGATCTGCATATGTAGGAATGGGCCAAATCTTCTTGTCGACAATCATCTCGAGCTTGTCTGCGGGCTCACGAAGTGCCTTCATTGCGGGCACAACCTTGTCCTTGTAAGCAAATGCCCTGTCGTGTAAGGATTTGATTACCTTGGCGGATTCGCGTTCGGAAATGAGTACGTCAACCGCGTTGTACATTTCTTCGACAAGAGCGTTGACTCTCTTCAAAAGGTCAAGCTGAACAACAGGCTCAACACCGATTTCTTTCATGTGTGCAACTGTTCTTGAGAGTGTTCCCGTATATTCCAATACCGCGGGAATAATCTGCTTGCTCGCCATATGAAGCATTGTGCGGGCCTCGATGTTAATTGTCTTCGCATATGTTTCGTAAAGAATTTCTGATCTTGACTCAAGCTCGGTCCTGGTGAAAATCTTAAATCTTTCGAAGAGCTTAACTGCCTTGTCGGTAGTAAGTGTCTCAACCGCATCCACCATGGAAGGATAGTTGGGAAGTCCGCGTCTTGCTGCTTCTTCAACCCAGCCTTGTGAATAACCGTCACCGTTGAAGATGATTCTCTGATGAGCCGTGAAGTTTTTCTTTATAAGGTCGTGAACCATTGTGCCGAAGTCATCCGCACTTTCAAGGATGTCGGCTGCTTCGCAAAAGCTTTCGGCAACAATAGTATTGAGTGTTGTATTCGCAGCACCGATTGAATCGGAGCTTCCTACGGAACGGAATTCAAATTTATTTCCGGTAAAAGCAAAAGGTGACGTTCTGTTACGGTCGGTCGCATCAATTTCAAAATCGGGAAGGGTCGAAACACCGGTCTTTAAGACTTTACCCGCAATCAGATTGCTGGCCTCGCCTGTTTCAACCAACTGCTTTACGACGTCTTCAAGCTGTGTGCCCAAAAAAACGGAAACTATCGCAGGAGGTGCTTCGTTGGCGCCGAGTCGTAAATCGTTGCCTACGCATGAAGCGCTCTGTCTCAACAAGTCCGCATGTGTATCTACAGCCTTGAGGATGCACGAAAGGATAAGCAAAAATCTTATGTTCTCATTGGGTGTGTCGCCGGGATCGAGAAGGTTCTCTCCTTCGTCCGTGTTAAGCGACCAATTGTCGTGCTTACCCGAACCGTTTACTCCGGCGAAAGGCTTTTCATGCAAAAGACATGCGAGTCCGTGGCGGTTAGCCACCTTCTTCATTGTCTCCATAATAAGCTGATTGTGGTCCATGGCGATATTGGCGGTTTCGTAAATGGGTGCCAATTCGTGCTGTGCGGGAGCTGCCTCGTTGTGCTGTGTCTTGGCGGTAACTCCGAGCTTCCACAATTCAACGTTTAAGTCTTTCATGTAGGCACCGATTCTTTCCTGAATGGTACCGTAATAATGATCGTCAAGCTCCTGTCCTTTAGGCGCACCGATTCCGAAAAGAGTGCGTCCCGCAAAAACAAGGTCTTCGCGCAAAAGGTATTTCTCACGATCTACAATAAAATATTCCTGCTCGGCTCCGACTGACGATACTACATTGGTTGCCGTAGTGTTTCCGAACAATCTTAAAAGTCTCAATGCCTGTGTGCTGACTGCTTCCATGGAACGCAGCAAAGGTGTCTTCATATCAAGTGCTTCACCCTTGTAAGAGCAGAAGGCTGTGGGAATACAAAGAATAGTACCTGTGGCATCTTCCTTTAAAAATGCAGGTGATGTCATATCCCAGGCTGTATATCCGCGGGCCTCGAATGTTGCGCGAAGTCCTCCCGACGGGAAGCTCGACGCATCGGACTCGCCTTTAATAAGTGCCTTTCCCGAAAATTTTTGGATACAATTTCCGTCATCATCGGGATGAGCAATAAATGCATCATGCTTTTCAGCTGTTATTCCTGTAAGAGGCTGGAACCAGTGTGTATAATGTGTCGCACCGTTCTCGAGAGCCCAATCCATCATGGCCTGTGCAACAATGTTAGCAGTCTTCAAAGATAACTCGCCGCCCTGAGAGCGAACGTTCATGACTTCCGTAAATACTTCTTTGGGAAGTCTTTCCTTCATCTTTCCGACAGTAAATACATTTTTCGCAAAAATCTTTTCAACTTCAATTTTTTCGTTCATAACACTGTCCCTCTTCATTAATATTCCAAGCGAAATTCAAAAATAAAATCGAATTTCCGTCTTGTTAGATGAAGTTTATCAAACCCACGCTCTCTCGGTCAATGAAATAGTGGCAAATCTTTTGTATGCACAATTGGTTTCTTTTGGCAATTTTAACTGAAAGCATGTTGCGCGCGGGAAACCGGAGGGTTACTTACCTACAATCTTCGCCTTCTGGGAAAGTCCGGCCTTGCTGAGCACAGTCTTGTATGACTTAAGCTTCTTTCTCGGCACGGTCACTTTGGCCGTTTTGAAAACGCTCTTAAATGCATTCTTTCCGACGCTCTTCTTGGTAAGCTTGGTTGTCTTTATCGTAATATTTGAAAGCGACGAGCATTTTTCGAAAGCGGATTTTCCGATGCTTTCCACCTTGGAAGGAATCACAACCTTATTAAGTGCCTTGCAATTGTAAAATGCACTGTCGCCGATTTTTGTAACCTTGGAGCCGAGGGTCAGCGTCTTCAGCTTAATGCATCCCTTGAATGCGCCCTTGCCGATTGACGTTACGCCGCTTCCCACGGTAACCTTCTTAAGCTTCTTGTTGTCCTTGAATGCGCCGTCGCCGATTGCGTTTACGGTCGCCTTCGTTCCTTTTATTGTAACGGTGCTTATCTTGACGCTTGTTGCTTTCTTGTCGGAATATTTAAGCAGCGTCACGTTCAATATTTGATCTTCCGAGCCAAAAGAAACCTCATAAGTTCCTTTACCCACCTTAATTACTTCGGTGTAAGGATTTTTCACCCAGTGGGCATAAAGGGTAATATTTCCGGTTATTTCCATATCTTTGGAAACCGCTTTTCCCCCTTCCTTGGCATCGTACCATCCGGCCAAAGAAAAGCCTTCTTTAGTAACTGCCGGAAGTTCTCCCAGTTTCTCTCCGTTTTTAACTACACGATTTTTGATACCGCAAACGCCGCCGCAAGGGTCAAAGGTTACGGTTCGAATGGGTGTCCATGCGGCATATAAGGTCATGCTTTCTTTACTTACAGTGTTTGAATCAACCTTTTTTGTAAGTGCTTCGTCCCCGTACCAGCCTTCAAATACATAGTTCTCTCGTGTGGGAACCGGAAGCGTTCCCAGAGATTTTTCTTTTTCCACATAAATAAAATCCGTATCACAAACCGCATCATCCCCGTTGGCATTAAATACAAACTTGTACATGTAGTGCATAGTGGCATCTACTATTATCGGTTCCTCACCCTCGTCCCACTCTGCGTCAGGGTCATTGAAAGCTTTATCGTCTATCTTTATATCGGGATTGTAAATGTACACATCCTTCAAATTGCCGCAAAGCTGGAAAACTCCTCTCTTAAGCTCCGTCAGACTTTCGGGAAGCGAAACCTCGGTAATACAGGGGCATCCGCAGAATACAAACTCGCCCATCGAAGTAAGGCCTTCCGGGAGTTCGACATCAGTAAGTACATCGCAATAGCAAAATGCGGAATTCTCTATGGTTTTGAGACCTTTTGAAAGCTTAACCGTTTTCAATGAATCGCAGCTGTAAAAGGCCGAATTTTTGATGGTTGTTACCGTGTCCGCCATAACAACGCTTTCCAATGTATCCGACATGTGAAACAGGTGCTCGCCAAGCGTAGTAATGCCGGAATTTATAACAGCGCTTTTCATTGTTGCGTTCTGGCTTCTCCAGGGAACATTTACAACAAACTCCATTCCCAGGAGAATTTCCTCGAAGTCACGCATTTCGCCTTCCCCGGTGAATGTCATTTCACAAGCTTCGGGATCGTAGGTCCAATACACGTTTTCTCCGGCCTGACCGCTGTTTCCGGCAGCGTAAGCTCCTGTCGGCAGCATGAGAATTACAAGCATTGCTGCCGTGAGTAAGCCGATTGCCGTGCCAATAAATCTTTTCTTTCTTAAGTTCATTTTTCTACCCCATCTATGTATTATTTTTATCTGTTCTCCGAAAGATATATGTTTACCCTGCTTTGAATTACTTTACATACATCATCAAGACTCTTGTTTCCGTTAAAATATGAGTCCAGTTCCTGTGCCATTATCTCGTAAACTTCCATGCACCCGTTCTCTATCGGTTCCGATTTATCAATGATCTCTTTAAGTCTTTCTTTGAAAGAGTCTGTGAAATAATAGTCTCCGAAAGAACCGTCGTCTTTTTTGAAAGATATGAACGGCTTGTCCGTGTTGTAGATTTCTTCATCCATAACGTCGGAAAATACCGACAATCTCGCTTGTGTATATCTGCCTTCCCTGAATAAATCGGAGCTTTCCCCTATGGCAACTCCCATGTTTTCTTTCAAATAGTATATAAGGAAGTCGAAGGCAGCCTCTTTATTTTCGGATGCTTCCATGATAAACATGGGTTCACTTAACAACATTCCGAAATATTCGTTTCCCGAAATCGTAGGAATTCCCCTGCATGTACAGCCTTCAATGCCGCATTCCTCCCATCTCATCGAAGAAAACGGATATGCTCCTTCCGCCAAATCCCTGACAAGTCGGGGTATTTCACTGTTATATTCCGAAACGACGGGATAGCTTTCATATATTCCCTTAACTGACTCCGCCATGGCCATAAATTCATCTGAGATTATGTAATCGTCTGCGTACTCACCGTTGCAAAGCTTGGCCGTTTCGCCGATGAACAACCACGACAAATCCTTTATACCGTTAAGTTCATTATCCGCGATATACTTCTTAAGCCATTCCACATAGTTTTCGGGAGTATACTCTCCGTCACCGTAGTGCTCTTCCTCTCCGGAATATCTTAAAAGTAACGAGAACCTGTCCGTCAGTTCATATATATGCCCATCCTTCGTAAGAAGCTCTCTTGTCTTCGGAACCAGTTCATCAATGCCGGTTCTCCCGCTTTTTTCAAACAGCGGAAGCATATCCGCCAAAAGTCCCTTCTCGATAAGCTTCTCTTCTCTGAAGTTTTCGGCTCTTACCACCATATCCGGTCGGGCGCCCATCCCAAGATAGCTTTCAAGGTCATCCGAAAATCTTGTAATCTCTATAAAAGAATCGGTACTCTTCTGGTTGTACTCGATTGCATAATGCTCTATCTGATAAGGATAGAACTCTTCTACCGCAACATCAACAATCTTTCTTCCGTCCTCTGTATAATCCGACGATTCACCGGCATTCTTTTCAGCCTCTTCACTCATCGGAACCAGGCTTTCGAAAATGCATACCTTAACATCCGGTGCCTTCTCAAAGAGCACCAAATCCGTTCCTTCCTCGCCCTTACCGATGAATTGAACCTGAGAAAACAAAAGACACTGTTTACCCATATCCACTATAGCCGTACTTACGTCGCCGGAAAATTCATAAACATACTTCTCCGAAAGCGCCGCAAACTTGTCACCGTAAACGAAAACATTGCCCGAATTTCCCGGAACCTTTACGGTTTCACTTATTTTTCTTTGCACGATATCTATTTTTGAAAGAGTAAATTCCTGTCCGGTTTTCCTGTCTTCCTCGCAAACCGCGAATAATTCACCGCTTTCGGTAACCAAAAGCTTATTTACCGCCCCTTTGGTTTCAATCGAACAGTTCGTCGCGCCCGATTCATCCGTTATATAAACATTTTTGTATACCGCTATCGCATATACATCCCCGGGAAGCACTTCAAACAACTGAAAGGCTCCCACATCGGCGAATGAATCATCCAGCACCTTCTCGCCGCACTTTTTTCCCGACTTATCGTACTCGGAAATATATGCCTTTTCTCCCAGCCACAGCACACAGTATCTGCCTTCGGCCTTATTAAACGCAGTCGCCTTCACTATCGCATCTTCCGAAGCAATATTTAGCAAAGTGCCCTCGCCCTCTCGAGTCATCGAATAGAACCGATAAGATGCCGTCTCATTCTCCGTGTCTTCATCCATGGCAAAATAAAAAATCTCATCTTCCGATACTGCCGCCATAAAGGGATTAAACCCATCCTCCAAAGGATTTATATTTACGATTTTCGAAAACACCGGAATATCAAATTCCTCCTGCGGTTTTACCACATCAGCGCTTTTACCGCACCCGGACAATAATAAACTTAAGCCCAACAATCCCAAAATAATCCTCTTCATCGCAATTTTGAAGGTCATTTATTCGACCTGCATACTCCTTGTCAATATTTGTATATATTTTATCCCATTTTTGCAATCAAATAAATACCAAAAACAACAAAAGCACCCACCATACAGTGGATGCTTATAAAAACAACTCTATCTTCCTTCCGATGCCACGCGAAGAATGTCATATTTCTCGCAGGGATTTGAAAGGGTAACCGAAAGCTTCTGCAACGGATGAGGAGCACTCTCCTGAAGATTGCCGTCCTCGTCCGCAATCGAGATAACCTTCGTGAAAATGTTGCGACCGTCAGGCTTCATGATTTCAATCTCTTCGCCGACACAGAACTTGTTCTTTTGCTCAATTTTAACTGTGTTTCCGATAACCTCGTCTACAATTCCGAGGTAAATATACTCGCTTGTGTATGTGTTGTTGTCGTAAACCTGCGTATTCTCGTCGGGTTTTCCGTAATAAAAGCCGGTCGTGAAATGGCGGTAAGTACACTTGGAAATTTCTTCACGATACCAGGGAAGATTTTCCTCGTACTTTTCGTGGCTTATAAAGAAATCATCTATAGCTTTTCGATAAGTACGGGCCACGGTTGCGACATATAAAGCCGTCTTCATGCGGCCTTCAATTTTGAAGCTGTCAATTCCCGCATCGATAAGGTCGGGAATGTGCTCGACCATGCATAAGTCCTTGGAGTTAAAAATAAAAGTACCGCGCTCATTTTCATAAACGGGAAGATACTCACCGGGACGGGATTCCTCCATAACGGCATATTTCCAGCGACAAGGGTGCGTGCAGGCGCCGTGGTTGGCGTCTCGACCCGTAAAGAAGTTGCTAAGTAAACATCTTCCCGAGTAGGAAATACACATCGCGCCGTGAATGAAGCTTTCAATCTCCAAATCGTCGGGAATGTTCTTTCTGATTTCCTTAAGTTCGTTTAATGATAATTCTCTTGCGGCAACAACACGCTTCGCACCGAGACGATGCCAGAACTTGTAGGTTTCATAATTCGTGTTGTTGGCCTGCGTGGAAATATGAATGTCAATTTCGGGACAAATCTCGCGGGCCATGGTAAACATACCGGGATCGGCAATAATCAAAGCATCGGGCTTTAATTCTTTAAGCTCCCTGAAATATTCGCGGGCGCCGTCAAGATCGTAGTTGTGAGCCAGAATGTTGGCCGTAACGTGGACCTTTACGCCGTGCTCATGGGCAAATTCGATTCCCGCCTTCATATCTTCCGGCGAAAAGTTCTTGGCCTTGGCACGAAGGCCGAAAGCCTCCCCGCCTATAAAAACAGCATCGGCGCCAAATATAACTGCGGTTTTAAGCACCTCCAGGCAGCTGGCAGGTACCAGTAATTCGGGTTTTTTCAAGATATTACTCCTTTACGCTTACGGTAACCCCGTCACCAACGGGAAGAATAACCGTTTTAAGCTCGGCATTGTGCGTCAGTTCAAAAAGATAGTCTCTCATTCGAGAGTAGATTGTACGGTTTCTGCGGGTAACGGCATAACGCGATTCCAGAATGTCACCGTCCTGCATGACGTTATCGGAAAGCAGGATACCGCCCTTTGGCATAAGTCTTAAGATGTCGGGAAGGAAATTGATGTACTGACCCTTGGCCGCATCCATAAAAATAAAATCATACGTACCTTCAAGTGATTTCAAAACCTCGGTGGCATCGCCCTCGATAAGTGTGATTGCCTTGTCGGGGTCGTACAAAGAAAAGTTTTCCCGCGCGATGGGAATTCGCTTTTCGTATTTCTCAATAGTGGTAATCTTCGAACCCCCGGGCAAATTTTCTTTCATAAATAATGCCGAAAAACCAATGGCTGTTCCCACCTCCAAGACATTGGAAGGACGGTTCATCGCAAGCAAAAAGCTCATTAACGACTGCATTTCCTTGCGAATAATCGGCACATTGGTTTCTATTGAATACACTTCCAGTTTATTAAGATATTCCGGTAAAGGGGCTGCAAACGAATTGATAAACGCAGCCATTCTCTCGTCTACTATCACTGTTCTTCCTCTTCGCTTTCCCATGCCGAAGGGGACATGGCATACATCATATCCTCAACAGTCATTGACGTGTTAAGCGTGTATACACCGGGCTCGATAGTTTCCCTGTGTTCGGAAACAAGAATCTGAACAAAGCACAAAAGCTCGTCCTTAACAAGACCCTTCTGTTCCAGAATAGACGCAATTTCACGCTCGGTCTTTCCGTCGGTAATCGCTACGCTGACTTCACGACCGGGAGCCGGAGAAACAGCCGGTTCCGTGAAAACACGGTATCCGAAGTCGTAAGCTTCCATTGACTTGTTGTATAAAAAGTTTACGAGCCATAAAACAACAACAATCTTAATTGCCGTCGAAACAATGGCAAGTAAAAATGATTGAATCTGTTGAGCTTTCATCAGTCAAACTCCAATCCATCCACTATATCTTCACTAAAATTTCTGACCAGTTTGCAAAACGCCGCTTCGGCATCCAAAAAATCCGAAACCGACTCATTATTAATAACATCTTCATACTCATTAGTCAATGCGTCCATACGTTCCATAATATCGCCCGCATCCGACTGCTGAAGCTCGAAGTTCTTTTCGCGAAGCTCGTTCAGGCGCGTATATAAGCCGTAATCACTTTTAATGGTATTGAGAAGTGTCGAATATTCCACATACTCGGATGTGTTCTTGAGACTTGAAATAACGTCACTTACTAATTGCGACAAGTCTGTCATATGCTTTCTCCAATCTGCCATATTAAGGCAAAACAAAAACATCCTACACGCTCATTATAATCGGCAAAATCATGGGACGTCTCTTGTACTTCTTCCAGATGTAATCGGCAAGAGTCTCTTTCATGATATTTTTTATCCGTCCCCAATCCGAAACGCCACGGTCAAATGCGGCCGTCAATGCCTCTGAAAGAACAATCTGTGCTTCCGAATTGAAATCCTCGGAATCCTTTATGTATACGAAACCGCGTGAATTAATCACGGGTCCCGAAACAAGACTTCCCGAATACTCATCCACCACGATGGACGGGATAACGATTCCGTTTACCGCAAGAGACTGTCTGTCGCGCAATACGGAGTTTCCGATATCGCCGACGCCGAGACCGTCAACGTAGATAGCACCCGTTGTAACGTGGGAAGTAACTTCCGCCGACTCCTCGTCCATTTCAAGAACATCTCCCGAGCGAAGAAGGAAAATGTTCTCCTTGGAAATTCCCAAAGTTTCCGCAAGATTGGCCTGTGCCTTGAGGTGCTTGTACTCACCGTGAACGGGAATTGCATACTTGGGCTGAACAAGTGCGTAAATAAGCTTGATTTCTTCCTGGCAGGCATGACCCGATACGTGGGCATCCTGGAAAATAACGTTGGCGCCCTTTATAAGAAGCTCGTTAATAATCTTGGTAACCGACTTTTCGTTGCCGGGGATAGGCTTTGACGAGAATACAACCGTATCCTTGGGCTTTATGGCTATCTTCTTGTGAGTACCGTAAGCGATTCTTGATAAAGCCGCCATACTTTCACCCTGAGAACCGGTTGTGATAATAACGGTCTGTTCGTCGGGGTAATTTTTGAGCTCGTCAAGCTCGATTAATGTATTTTCGGGAACGGAAATTCTGTTTAAGGTCTGAGCAATGTCGATAATGCTTACCATGCTTCGGCCTTCCACAGCTACCTTGCGTCCGAACTTGTGAGCCGTGGTAAGAATCTGCTGAACTCTTGCAACGTTGGATGCAAAAGTAGCAATGATAATTCTCGTGTTCCTGTTGTCGTTAAATATAGTATCGAGAGTCTTTCCGACCGTACGCTCCGAGGGGGTAAAGCCCTGTCTCTCGGCGTTGGTCGAATCGCACATGAGTGCCAAAACGCCTTTCTTTCCAAGCGTTGCAAAACGCTCGAGGTCTATGGCATCGCCGTAAACCGGTGTGTAGTCGACCTTAAAGTCTCCCGTATGAATAACAACACCCGCAGGTGAACAAATCGCCAATGCGGCAGCGTCCACGATTGAGTGATTCGTCTTGATAAATTCCAGGTGAAACTGTCCTAAGTTTAGTGACTGACCGAACTTTATCACCTTTCTCTTGGTGGCCTTCAAAAGGTCCGAATGCTCTTCGAGCTTCTTCTCAATGATGCCCATCGTAAGCTTTGTAGCGTAAACGGGAACGTTAATTTCCCTAAGGACATAAGGCAAAGCTCCGATATGATCTTCATGACCGTGGGTTATAACAAAACCCTTCACACGGTCGATGTTATCCCTCAAATAAGTAACATCGGGGATTACAAGGTCGATTCCCAGCATATCGTCTTCGGGAAATGCCAGACCGCAATCCACAACAACTATACTGTCTTCGTATTCGAAGGCAGTAATGTTCATTCCTATCTGCTCCAAGCCTCCGAGAGGAATAATCTTAAGCTTGGATGTTTGTGTCGTCTTTTCCAAATCTACTCCTATTCTATGATGTCGATATCGTCAAGGAGGCTTTTGAAGACCTGGCCAACGGCCTGAAGCTCTGTCTCGTCGTCTACGATTTCATAAATCCCTTCCGTATCCGATGTCTTCGACACATCCTTCAGCACATACGCTTCACCGTCTTCAGATTCACTTTCCGTTACCAACATATAATTAAATCCACCTAAAGTGGTCTGTTCCAAAATAAAAAATTCAACTTTATCACCGTCATTGCCGGTAAAAACTATTTTCTCCACAACTAATCTCCGTTCTTAAACCAAATCAACCATTTTTAACTTTATCTTTGTTATCGAGATAATCCTGCAGAATAATCTGCGCTGCAATCATATCCACATATTCCTTGCGATGCTCGCGCTTTATCCCCGCTTCATCCATAATTTCGTCGGCCGCAACGGTAGTAAGCCGCTCGTCCCACATAATAACCTCAAGCCCCGTACGTCTTACGATTGCTTCACGAAACTCTCTTGAAAGCTCGGCTCTTGCGCCTTCCGTATCGTCCATGTTCTTGGGAAGTCCCAGAACAATCAGCGACACATCGTTTTCCACAATCAAAGCCTCTATTCGCTGAAGTGTCTGTCTTAACTTATTTTCTTCCTTACGTCTAATAATTTCGGTTGCCTGCGCAGTAATCAAAAGGGGGTCGCTCAACGCAACTCCCACTGTTTTGGAGCCGAAATCCAACCCCATGATTCTCATAAATTACTCCAAGCCTTTAGATTTAACGTATGACTTGATAAGCTCCTCGATAATCTCGTCTCTTTCAAGTCTTCTCACGAGCTTTCTCGCATCATTGTATGATGTGATGTATGTCGGGTCGTCCGAAACAAGATAACCTGTAAGCTGATTTATGGCATCATAGCCTTTTTCCTTGTTGGCTTTATATACAATTTCGAGAATCTCCGACACGCTGTAAGGCTTGTCCTGAGTAACTCTGACTACTTGTGTTGAACCCAAATCTGCCATTAAAAATTTCCTCCAATACTTCAATTACCAATTAATCATAATGTTATATCGACACTTTTTCAAGTTTTCACAAGAGCATTGATGCCGATTTAATGTGCCTTTAATATTTTAGCGGTAAACGATTAACCGAAAATTCAGAAAACCCTTAGAAAATCACTATTCTATGGCGACTATGCTTCTTTTGCCAAACCATCTTGCCATTGCCTGGTTCTGCTCGGCGTTCGGATTCGTGTCGATTTCATCAATTTTCCACAAAAACCAGGGATGCCATACAAGCTGCTGTACGACCGCATCTTCGCCGCATTCATTAATCGCTTCCGCCATCAAAACGTGCTCATTGTAGTAGTTTAAAGCCTCGCCCGTATGCACGTAGTAGTAAGCACCGTAGGGCATGAAGTTGCCTGCCTGATTATCGCTTATGGCAAAAGAAAAGACGAACAAAGCCGCTCCCGCAACCATGGGTATAAACAATGAAAGCAGGTAATTCTTATCCTCCGAAGCTTTGAAAAACCTGCGAAGTATATATCCCATCCAGTAACCGATGTTGAATACAATAAGGAATACAAGATTGGTCTTCAATACGCAGAAGTTTCTTGCAAGTCCGTCGATTCCCATTCCGTACCAGCTGGGTGCGAATCCCGTGCAGTACACGCCGTAGCTTAAAACGGTTACGAGAAGCGGAAATCCGAACTTAAACTTCATATCCTTAACGATTAAGAAAACTACCGGAAGCATCACAATCATAAGCGACCAGAATCTTAAGCCGGTAAATTCGTTGAATCTTTCGACTCCCGATTTTAACGAGAGCAAGACAGATTCAACCGGGCCCTTTGCAACGGATGTAAAGTACGCCTGTCTGTGAGCATTTCCGGGCGCCGTGATGTTGAAGTAAGAACCGATTATGTTGAGGACAAGCGGTAACAACGCGTAACGGTAGTTTTTGTTGCGGCATATCATTAAGAACACAACAAACGCCGCAAGAAAAGCAAGTCCGTACAAGGTAGTTATGAAATTCGATCCCGAACAGAGAACTCCGAGTATCGACATTGTTATCATGTGAAACACCTTGGATGAAGTCTTCGTAGATTGCGTAAGGCGTATTCCCGCTGCCACGAGCATCAGGAAAAACGAATGCATCAGCGTATAGTGTGTTGCGCCGTTGTGCCAGTAAATTCCCTGCTGTGCCTGATAAAACAGCATTACATTTACGAAGGTTATCAAAAACGCAAAGATGAACGACTTTACGCGGTCAGCCTTTCCCAGGCATCTTGCAATTACATAGCCGAGATATACGTTCGCAACAACGTACATTGAAATCAAAAAGACTATTCCGATGTAGTAATATTCCATTCCGTAGGTTCCTGTAGTGAGCGCCATAAAAACCGATGAGGAAAACGTTCCCTGCCAGGAATTATAGTTCTGGGCGGAAACCTCGAAAGCCGAAGCAATGATTCCCAAAACCGATGCACCGCTTTCGTAGACCTCGCGTACATGATATGCATAATTGTAATCGTCGTAGTACATAACGGCATATTTCGAAAGTCTGAAAACCGGAAGCAGAATGGCCAAGAGCGCCAGTGCCGAAATAATCAGGAGCAGTTTTTCAATGTTTTTCTTCTTGATGCTGTCCATTTCTCAAAAAATCCCCTTATTGTGTAATAATTCCTTCAAGAATATCATCTTTTATAAATCTTTCAAGCCTTACGTTTCGAATCTCGTTTTCCGCGGCTGCGCCCTTCTTCACGCACACCTTAATATACTCGGGAGTGTGTCCCATTATATACTCTTCCTGTCCGATTTTGACTGTTTCCTCGAAAAGCACCGGGCGGGTTTTGGTAAGGTAGCTCTCTCTAAAGGCTTTGGACAGTTCCTCGCCCTTTTCAATCAATCGATGGCTTCTGGCCTCCTTGACCTCGTCCTTCACCTGCATGGGAAGCTTGTCTGCCACCGTTCCCTTGCGACGCGAATATTTGAAAATATGCATTTCATAGAAACCAATCTTTTCGGCCAAAGAAAAGCACTCTTCAAACTCTTCGTCGGTTTCACCGGGAAATCCTGCGATTATGTCCGTTGTGATGGCGGGATTATCGAAATATTCGCGAAGCAATTGCACTCCGTTATAATACTGCTTAGCCGTATAATGACGGTTCATACGCTTCAGTGTTGTGTCCGAACCCGACTGCAGCGAAAGATGGAAGTGCGGACAAAGCTTTGTAAGCTTTGAAATTCTCTCGACAAATTCTTTGGTAACGACACGCGGCTCAAGAGAGCTTAATCGAATTCTCTTTACGCCATCAATCAGCTGTATCTTTTCAAGAAGCTCGGCAAGGCGGTTCCCCGAAAGATCGTTGGGTGTCTCTATTTGGTAGGAGCTTACATGTATTCCGGTAAGGACAAACTCCTTGTAGCCTTTTCGTGTGAGGTTCTCTATTTCCCGTAAAATGTCATCCATGTCACGGCTTCTTACGCGTCCCCTTGCGTAAGGTATCAGACAGTACGAACAGAACTGATTGCAACCGTCCTGTATCTTAATGTAGGCTCTGGTACGCTCTGCGGTATCGGTAAGCTCCATCGTTTCGTAAACGTCGGTATGGTTGATGTCTATAATGTCACCGAAGTTTTCGGGTCTTTGTTCTTCTATATATTTATTGAGTATTTCCACAACATCGGCCTTTCGGTTATTTCCGATTGCGATGTTTACGGCCTCGTCATTCATTGCTTCCTCGGGGGAAGTCTGAACATAGCAGCCTGTTGCAATCACGATTGCATCGGGATTCATTTTGTGTGCTTTATGTAACATCTGACGGCTTTTCCGGTCCGCCATATTGGTTACCGTACACGTATTTATCACGTAAATGTCTGCTTTTTCACTAAAAGGCACAACAAGGAAACCGTTTTCCAGAAATTTTTGTTGCATTATGTCAGTTTCGTAATCGTTAACTTTACAGCCTAAATTATGAAATGCTACAGTTTTCATCTTTTTCCCCGTTATTTTTGTGAATTCCTAATCATTGACAAAACAAGTCTATATTCGTAAAATTGAGTAGAAGGTTGAAGTAAAGAAATGGAGGTATTAAAACTATGAAAACAATTCAGATTTCTTTAAACACTATTGATAAGGTTAAATCATTCGTTAATGACATTACTAAGTTCGATTATGATTTTGACTTGGTATCAGGAAGATACGTAATCGACGCAAAATCTATTATGGGTATTTTCAGCTTAGACCTTTCTAAGCCTATCGACCTCAACATCCACGCTGAAGGCGCTACAGAAGAGGTTCTTGAAGTACTCAAGCCCTACATGCTTTAATTATAGGACACAATACGGGGCGAAAGCCAAGGCCTTCGCCCCCGTTACTATTAACTTAATAATCTTCAACCTACGTACTTTGAGAGCCGAAAATTTATTTTCGGCTTTTTCTTTTGCCATCTTAGTCGGTAACGACTATTGTTTCTCTTGTATCCAATGCGGTCTTAACCATCTCATCAATCTTTTCTTCGAGATTAACTTCATGACGCTTAATGATTCCGAGATTGGGCTTCGTTACGGGATGCTTCGCAACAAAAATGGTACAGCAGTCTTCATACGGAAGAATGCTCGTTTCGTATGCATCGATTTTCTTGGAAATCGTAACAATATCTTCTTTATCGAAAGCGATAAGCGGTCTGAATACGGGAAGTGTGCATACTTCGTTGGTTACCGCAAGCGAATGGATTGTCTGGCTGGCAACCTGTCCGATGCTTTCACCTGTGATGAGTGCCTGACACTCGGTTTCTTCGGCTATCTTTTCGGCAATTTTCATCATGTAACGTCTCATGATAATCGTAAGCTCATCATGCGGGCACTTCTCGTATATGTAAAGCTGAATATCCGTGAAGTTTACTACGTGAAGATAAATGGGACCCGAATATGCGGCCACCTTCTTGGCAAGGTCGACAACCTTCTGCTTGGCTCTCTCGCTTGTGTAAGGGGGTGCGTGGAAATAAACCGCATCTATCTTTACGCCTCTTTTGGCTATCATGTATCCGGCAACCGGTGAATCAATTCCGCCCGAAAGAAGCAGCATCGCCTTTCCGTTGGTTCCAAGGGGCATACCACCGATTCCGGGAATGATTTCCGAGTAAATGAAAATCTTCTCACGAACTTCCACTACAAGTGAAATTTCCGGATTATGTACGTCAACGCTAAGCTCGGGATATGCATTTAAAAGTGCCTCTCCCAAATCGGCATTAAGTTCCATTGAATCCAAAGGATAGTTCTTTCTGGAACGTCTTGCGCAGACTTTAAAGGTCTTGTTACGATCGGGATATGTATCGCCGAAGTACTTAACTACTTCTTCCTTCAATTTATCGATACCCTCATCCTCAAGTCGAACCATCGGGCAGATGCCGGAAATACCGCACACCTTCTGAAGTTTGGACACAACCTGGTCGTAATCGAACTCTGTTGTAGCATCCAAAAATATACGTCCGGGAGTCTTGGATACGACAAACTCTCCTTCACACTTTTTAAGGGCAACCTTTATCTGACGCACAAGGGCATCTTCAAAAAGATATCTGTTCTTTCCCTTTACACCGATTTCGGCGTACTTAATCAAAAATGATGAAAACATAAAGCTTACCTCTTGCATATTTGAAATGCTGATTCTCTATTTTCTTACAAACCTTCCGTAGAAGGATATTACCTTTTCAAGCTCGCTTAATGTGTACTCAAGCTGCTCTTTGGTAGTTAAGGATGACATACTGATTCGAAGCGCTCCATCCATTCCCGACGCGTTAACTCCCATGGACTTAAGTGTCGAAGACTCTTTCTTGGAGTGGGATGCGCATGCACTTCCTGCGGAAACGTAAATTCCCTTCTCTTCCAATGCGTGAAGCATTACCTCACTTCGAAGCCCGTCCACCGATATGTTCATGATGTGAGGAGCCGTCTTCTTAACGTCAAATGCACCTTCATCATCCAGGGGACATCCGTTTACGGTTACTTTATCAAGCTTGGCTGCTTCCGTTAAAAAGTATTTCTTGATTTCGTACAGCCTTTCAATATCATCCTTCATCGCCTTGGTCGACATCTCAACGGCCAGCCCAAGTCCTGCAATTCCGGGCACGTTAAGTGTTCCGTTTCTGAGGCCTTTCTGCTGTCCGCCTCCGTAAGATATCGACTTTATCTTAACCTTCTCATTAACGTATAACAGTCCGATTCCTTTCGGTCCGTGTATTTTATGTCCGCTTACCGAAAGCATATCTATGTTCATCTTCGACGGATATATCTCTGCCTTGGAAAATCCCTGAACCGCATCCACATGAAACAGCGTCTGCGGATTATGTTTATGTATGATTTCTCCGGCTTCCTTTATGGGCTGTCTTGAACCGACTTCATTGTTGGTGTGCATAATCGACACCAATATCGTATCGGGACGAAGCTTTTCTTTAAGCTCATCAAGCGAAATAACTCCATACTTGTCTACGCTCAAATAGTCGGTTTCATATCCTTCGCTTTCAAGATACTTGAAGGTATTGAGTATCGCAGGATGCTCAACCGCCGTTGTTATTATGTGCTTTCCCGCCCTTTTATTGGCAAGACAGCTGCCTATAAGTGCGAGGTTATCGGACTCGGTTCCGCCTGATGTGAAATAAATTTCCGAAGGCTTAACCTTAAGTGCCGAAGATATCCTGTTTACCGCTTCGGTAACATACTTCTCCGCCTCAACACCTTTCATATGTACGCTCGATGGATTTCCGTAATCCTCAAGCATTATTTTACTCATCAGCTCTGCGACTTCGGGATATACTGCCGTAGTCGCAGAATTATCAAGATAACATTCCATTATTAGTTCTTTCTCGCTGTAATTCCTACCCATTCGCCCTGATGATTGATATGAAGAATTTCAAGGCCGGCTGCTTTTATGCAATCAGCGACTTCTTTTTCCTTGGTATTAATAATTCCGGATGTAATATACACAGCGCCTTTTTTCATCTGATTAATGATTACGGGTGTAAGCGGCTCCAAAACATCCGCCAGAATGTTTGCAACAACTATGTCATAACATTCGTATCCGACTTCATCCTGAACGCTCTTGTCGGAAATGATGTTTCCGATGAGCACCTTAAACTTGGATCTGTCGACTCCGTTAGCGTCCATGTTCTCATAGCATGCCGGCGGTGCACAGGGATCAAGGTCTGTTCCGACCGCTTCCTTGGCGCCGTACATTAATGACACTATGGAGAGAATTCCCGAGCCGGTTCCCACATCCAAAAGGACCGTTTCGGGTGTCAGGTATTTCTTCAATGAGCGAATGCACAGCTGTGTTGTTTCATGCATTCCCGTTCCGAAAGCCGTACCCGGATCGATATGAAGTATCTTTTTATCTTTGTCCTCAGGCTTAACTTCCTCCCATGACGGAATAACAAGAAGATCATCTATATAGAACTGATGGAAAAACTGCTTCCAGTTATTAATCCAGTCTATGTCTTCCGTTTCCGACACTTCAACCGTTCCTTCCCCGATTTCCATATACTCGGAGGCCTCACGAAGAACTTCCTTTATATCGTTTAATATCTTATCCTTATCATTGGTTCCGTCATCCTCGACAAAACAGCTAAGATATGCAACTTCGTCATCATACGGCATGGTCGGCAAAATGTCTACAAACATTTGCTCTTTCTCAAGCGCCGTAAGCGGAACCTTGTCTTCAATCTGTGCTCCTTCAAGTCCGATATCGTAAAGGTTACTGATCAGCACATCCTCTGCCTCTGTTGTTGTTTTAATTCGAAACTTAATCCACTTCATTTTCTAACGTCACCTCATTTATTACATTACAAAAGGTATTCTAACATAGATTTACCTTGAGGGACAAAACATATTTACATTTGTGATATAATCTTTTCGTACGGGTTTTGCCGATGCTTTTTATTTATGGAGGGTTCCATGTATCATTTTTTCGTTGAAGAGGGTTCAATCGTAAACAATACTATTACCATTACGGGTAAAGACGTTAATCATATAAAAAACGTTTTAAGAATGAAATCGGGGGAAGAGATTTCCGTAAGTAAGCCGGACAGTACCGCCGAGTACAGGGGAATTATTCGAGAACTTCATGACGAGTGTGTTATCTGCGACCTTGCGTTTATCAAGGAAGAGGGCAACGAGCTTCCATCGAAGATTTTTCTTTTTCAAGGACTGCCGAAGTCGGATAAGATGGAAATGATTATTCAGAAAGCTGTCGAGCTGGGCGTTTTCAAAGTTATTCCCGTTGAAATGAAGCGTTGCGTCATGAAACTCGAGCCCAAGAAAGCCGCTTCACGTATCGCAAGATGGCAAAGCATTTCCGAGGCAGCTGCCAAACAGAGCAAGCGCTCCATCATTCCCGAAATTTCAATGCCCATGTCTTTCAAGGAAGCCGTAGCCTACGCCGATACCCTTGATATCAAGCTTCTACCTTACGAGCTTGCGGACGGAATGCCTAAAACCCGCGAAATCATCGGTGGCATCAAGCCCGGAAAATCCATCGGCATCTTCATCGGTCCCGAAGGCGGATTCGATACGTCCGAAGTGGATTTGGCCGTTTCAAAAGGCTTTGAAAGCATCACTCTCGGCAAGCGCATTTTAAGAACCGAAACCGCCGGAATGGTCGTTTTGAGCATTCTCGGATATTTATTGGAAGAATAATATTTCAGAAAAAACTCGCAGATTTATCCAATCTGCGAGTTTTTGTTTTAGGCAGCTTTTACGCTAACTTTGTATTTTTTAGTGCCTTCAAAGGTAACATTACCATCATTAACGGCTGATGCTTGACATCAGCCGTTAATGATGGTAATTTGTTGAAAAAGATGCTTAGATGAAGGCACATAGAGAGAATTGGAGGAATAAATGAGAAAAACTTTATCGGTTGTAATATTAGTGGCTCTTTTCTTGGTAAACGGAATAGATGCGGCAGCAGCATCGGGGACTATTACTAAATATCTGAACGCAGATCATGGAAAAGCTACAGCATTAATGAATTACAAATTTACTGCAAAATTACTTGGAAAGGACAAAGCAGATGCATCAACATCGCTTACAAAGAATAAAGGTGGATACAGAGCGGCAGTTAGGCTTGAGGGATGTGATTCAAAAGGTACAATAATTGATTATGTATATGTAAGTGATGGAACCGCGGCAAAAACAGGTGAAATGAGTTTCAAAGATGTTGCAAGTTTTCGAAGTAGACATTCTATTGATGAGTTTGATTCAAACTATAATTATGTTGAGGTAGAAGCAGATTCTATCTTCAAACATGAGTAAATATTAAGATATATTCTATGTGCCTTTATTATAGGAGCAAAAAAGTGATATATAAAAGACATCTTAGCGTAACAATTCTGATAATAATATGTTTCTTTTCATCTTTCTATTCTCTGTTTGAAGGGTTGAATGCTATTTCAGAGGCTCATAAAGAAGCTGATGATATGTACTTATTCGGATATAAGAAAACCATGGGCATGTACATAAATTCGGCATACGAATTTACACCGGATGAATTGGTATGCATAGGACAGGAAATTCGTAAATGCAACGTTATATTGGAAGATAGGTATGTTTACTTTGACGGATATGAACAGGTAGTGTATAACCCTGTCATTTTGTTATCGCAAAATGAAGAGTTACCTTTTCCTATTGGTCATGAAAAAACAAAAATACCGGACAATGTCGTGTTGGTGCCTGATAGTTTTGAAATAGAAGAAAAAGTTTTGTACGTTCACGGAAAGCCGATAGAGGTTTGGGGGAAAATAGATGATGAGACACACTTCTCAAACGAAATGCGCTATACAATGACAGCAACGACATATTTTGATAGTTATACGGAAACATTTGACGGTCATAATTTTGTGTTACGCATATCGTCCAATGAAAACAATCCTTATGAGCAATGTCTTGAAATAGAAGACAAGTTGAAAGCGATATCTCCACATTTTCAAGTCGAATATAGTGAGGTAGATTACGATAAAAATATTTTTACCTATGCAGATGATGACAGCATATTGATTTCTATATTGTTATATCTGTTTGCACTGATTAATTCAGCCATCGTAACTTATTACTGGGTTACTGTCCGCAGCAGAGAAATATCTATTCGAAAAGCATTTGGGGCACCAAATGCTTTGATTTGGCGGAAAATGTTTAATGAATTGTTTGTTATAGTTGGAACTTCAGCAGTTGTAGCGCTAATATCCGGTTGTATTGCCCATATGGCAAAAGAAAAATATGTTGGCATGAAAGATTTTATTTGTATTTCACTGGGATATATCATTTTTATTTTTATAGCTGTAATTGTTTCATTAATTATTCCATTAAAGAAGATTATTGCTTTAGAACCGGCAGAGGGAGTAACAAGTGAATAGAAATATGTTCATTTCAATGTTTAGAAATAGCGCAAAAAAATTCCTTACGCTGTGCCTGCTTATTATATCGTTTACCTTATCAATGATTTCTTTGATGGATTCTTTTTCATACAAAATTCAGAAAAGTGAGAACGAGGATCTATATAGTTATAATACCGATGAAGTATACAGACTGGATGTAATACATATCGACGAAAATGAGTTTGATAAAGTCGGAGAAGGACTAAACGATATAAAAGAAATCATAAGGAATCAAATAGGCCTTACAATCGGGGCTTACTGTGATACAACAGATAGGTTTAATGAATTGAGTATAAATAATACATATATTGATCGAAACAGAGAACTGTTTCGTGGCGGATATGAAGAAAAAAGTCCGGAAATGTCAAAGATTATTTTTATGGATTCGCAGATGGCTTGTTTCCTTAACAATGGACTTACTCAGGAGATGTTCGAACCGGTAATAATGGCTGGCGAAGAATTTTTACCCATATATGCAGGAATGGCGTATGAGGGCATATTTTCAATCGGAGATAAATTAACCTTATCGAGAACAGGCGACAAGTATGTTTTCTGTGGATACTTGGACCCAATAAAATGGTTTGGATTATTCCCCATAGAGAATCCGACAAGAATGCTCGAACATTATTTTTTTGCCCCTTTTTGTGAAAGCGAAAAGACAGATTCCATGACGCAACTTTCGACCACGCACGGAATACATGTTCGAATACCGGAAAAGTCGGAAATCATAGAGAAAAAAATATCGGAAATAGCTGCCATGTACAATATAAGAATTCGAATCACATCGGTAAGTGAAATAATAGATAATTGGGAAAGTGAAACGCGGGAAAGATTAGGATATTATCGAAAACTTGCCAATATGTTTATTGTATGCGCTGCTTCATCAATTACGGCATTAATGGCAGTATCTGTTATTTTGGACAAAAAAACGATAGGTATTAAAATTGCCTACGGAAGCAGCAAAAGAAAATTTATAGTAAATCTTCATATTTCACTGGGTATACAAGTTCTATTTGCGCTTATATGTTCAATATTACTGATCATGCATAAAATATACACACAGACAGATACGATTGAGATGGCAAATCTTTTGTACAAAACGCTGTGGAAGATTAGTGTTCCTCAAACTATTGCGGTAGGCGTAACAATTATGATAGTGGTCGGTATTATTCCGCTTGGTTTGATAAAAAAATTTGACGTTGCAAGTGCTATCAAATAGGAATGAGGCAGATTGAATGATTGAATTGACAAATATACGTAAAACATACACGTTTGGCGAAAACGCTATCAATGCATTGGAAAATATAAATTTAAAAATTTTAGATGGTGAATTTGTAGCAATTATGGGAGCATCAGGTTCAGGGAAATCGACTCTGCTACACATTATGGGATGTATGGATAAAGCTACTGAGGGAGAATACTATTTAGACACTAATCCCGTTTTTAAAATGAAAACATCTCAATTATCATTAATTCGTTCGTCAAAAATATCGTTCGTGTTTCAAAATTTTTCACTTATGGATAAGTATACCGCTTACGAAAACATAGAATTACCTTTGGTAAACAGAGGAGAGAAAAGAGCAATAAGAAAAAAGAAAGTTCTCGAAGTGGCTGAACAACTGGCAATAACTAGTCAGCTTAATAAGTTACCCAGGCAAATGTCAGGCGGACAACAACAAAGGGTTGCACTTGCGAGGGCGTTGGTTAGTGGGGCAGACATAATTCTTGCCGATGAGCCAACCGGAGCACTTGATAAACAGACCGGAACTGAAGTAATGGATATTCTCAAGTCGTTAAACGATAGAGGCAAAACCATTATTGTTGTAACTCACGATAGTTTCGTGGCAAATTATGCGCAAAGGATAATCAGAATATCTGATGGGAGGCTGATGTGAAAAAGATTTGTACATTCTTAGTTTTGATAATTTCGTTCTTCTTTATGGGATGCGGAAATAATCAATATCCGGAATATTCTTTGGAAAGACACATCTATAAGGAATTCTATGATGCGGAGAGTTCGCTTAGAGAAGATAGTTTGGACATTACAAAGCACTCATCACGTATAGTTTTGAATGTATCTGTATCTTCCGGTACTATCGAGCTTACTGTTTATGGAAAAGATAAGGGTTATACCAAGGAGTATGCATACGTTGTTGACGGATATCTGTCGGAAGAAATATTATTAGATAAGGACAACCGATATGATGAGTGGAGTTTTTCGGTCAGGAAATACGAAGATACAGAAGGCTACATAAAAATAGATGTTTATTAAGCTGAGAAAATGGAGTTAAAAGAAGATGCTTAGTTTATCACAAAATGAGTATAAAATATTGTCATTACTATGGGCCCATCCCGAGGGATTGACATCAAAAGAGATTAATGAACTTTCTCCGGATAAGGGATGGCAGGATGTATCGATTCACATTATCTTATCCAGTATGCAGAAAAAAGATATTATTTGCGTAGAAGGAACAAAACTTGTGGGAAAAACATATGCAAGAGTCTTTACGGCAAAACTGACAGTAGAAGATTATTCTGTTATGCAAATAAATGAAAACGTTTCTGTTTGTCCGGATTCTCAAAAAATAAAAAGCAGATTTCTGGTTGCATTGCTTAACGATACGGATATTTCACAAGAAACTTATGATGAGATTGATGCGCTTCTTAATAAGAAAAGAAAAGGGTTAAAGTGATGATATCACATTTCTATTTTGAGAACGGTTTTTTATGGGGACTTATTTTTTACCTTTTGGCAACAATTCTTTCAAAAAATACTGGTTTCTCCAAAAAATACGGAGTGACAGGTATTGCTCTTTTATATTCATTGGCTACAATACGTTGCTTTGTTGTTTTTGTGCCTCAGTTTGCTATTACAATTAATGTATGGGAAGGACTTCCCTCGGTTTATGAATGGCTGATGAGTGAAATCAATATATTCGGAAAACAATCGGCAGTGTATCAGATATTGCTTTTTATTTGGATATGCGGAGCCCTGCTATTTCTTTTAAGATTATTTGTTTCGATGGCTAATATGCATAAACAACTGAAGAGTACGGAAGTGATATGTAGGGATGATTATATGCAGATATATCGTGACATGTTTCCGAATGGAAAAATGAAACTGCGCCAGACTCCGATTTTGGAAGCACCTGCAGTCGAAGGCATATTTGATCCCGTGTTATATATTCCTTTGGTTGATTACTCGGAAAACACGTTTAAAAGCATATGTTTACATGAACAATATCACTTCATGCACCATGATTTAACTAAAAAATTAATATTTTTGATTATAGGGTGTTTTTTATGGTGGAATCCATTTTTGCTTGTTGTCGAAAGAAAAATGGATTATATATTTGAGGTTAATTGTGATTATCATATTCTTAAAATGGCATCGTATGAAGAAAAAGAAGAATACGTCAAGTCAATTTTGGAAGTTGTGAAGGGAGCGCTTGATAAACGGAAAATTCGAGGCGCAATAGCGTTTTCCGGGAGCGGTTCAAAAAGCGAAGTATTGGCCAGATGCAAATTGGTCCTTGAACCTAATGGTTCCTTTTTGTGTTTAGGAGAGATAGTATTATGGTTTCTTGTATGCATACTTTCTTATGTAATTGTATTTCAACCGGCCTGGGAAGCCGATATGTCTCAGGAAAGTGGTTATGAAGTAACAATAGACAGGAATAATGCATATTTGGAAAGATTGGAAAATGGAACCTATATGTTACATTTAGAGGGAGGCTATAGTATCCCCATGAGTGAAGAGGATATACAGATTCCACCATTGAATGAACTTGAGATAAAGGAGCGATAAAATTATGAAAAAGGCTATAAACATTAGTATTTTTATTTTGCTGGTATCAGTATTTGCAACTGTTAAAGCAGAGGCAAAACAGGTTACGGTTCAACGAATAGTGCAAGAGGATGTATCAATAGTAATGTCAATTCAAACAGAATGGAAATTCAGAATTTATGGTGGCAGATTGCAAAAAAGACTTTGGTCTATATCTGAAGGAAAATGGTTAACCCAATGGCTTGATGCTTAGTAACAAAAATCGATTAATGTACACAAAGCTCGCAGATTTATCCAATCTGCGAGTTTTGTCTTAGTAATCTGTTTCTTCCACAAGATTCTGAATCCATATTCGTTTTTTCAAGAGTATTGCTCCCACAGTAACCTTTATAAAATCAAGCGAAAGAATTATCGGATACATGGTTAGTAACGACATATCGGTATAACGGCTCAATATGTAAGCAATAGGCCAGCATATTACCCACAGATATGCGGAGTCGAACAGGAAAGTGATAAACGTCTTTCCTCCCGATCTTATCGTGAAGTATGCCGAATTCAGAAATGCTCCGACAGGCATAAACGCCGCCGCTATTCTCATAAGCGATACGGAAAGTCTTCGGATGCTGTCGGTTGTATTGTAAAGCTTAGGAAATAGCGGAGCCAGAACAATCAAAAGTATTCCGAGCACCGCACACAGAAGAACCGAAAAAACAATCAGTTTTCTGTCGGTGTCGACAACCTCTTCGGTATCTCCCGAGCCCAGCTTCTGACCGATAATGATGGCAACTACGCTTCCCATTGAAATGAGCACTACGTTAAAGAGGTTAACTATTGTATTTGAAATGTTGAACGCCGCTATTACTTCAAGGCCTCTCGTTGAATAGCACTGTGTTAATGCACTCATTCCCATAGACCAGAGAAGCTCATTTAAAAACAGCGGGGTGCCCTTGGTAATAATCTTTCCCGTAAGCGAAGCCGGTATTCTGAGCGATTTGTAAAGTCCTTTGGAAAAAGGAACTCTCTCGTAATGCGTATGTGTCCAGACAATTACTATTATTACTTCCACAAATCTTGAAAGAACCGTTGCTACCGCGGCACCTACTACACCAAGCTTCGGTGCTCCAAAGTGACCGAAAATCAGGATGTAATTAAAGCAAAGGTTTACGAACACGGCTATAAGTCCGGCTACCATCGGGACTTTTGTTTCGCCCGACTCACGAAGTGTTCCCGCGTACGCCTGCGTAACCGCAAAAGGAATCATTCCCACAAGCATTACCATCAGATAATCCTTGGCATATCCAAGTGTTGCCATAAGGTCAATTCCATCGTTATTGTCCGTAAGAAACAGCGATATAAGCTGTCCCTTAAACAGCCACATAACCGCAATTCCCAGCACCGCGATTGCAAGCGAAATATAAAGTTTAAACCTGACCGTGTATCTTACGCCTTCGTGATTTTTCTGGCCTACGTACTGGGCCGTAAATATTCCCGGTCCCGACACCGCCCCAAACAACGCAAGGTTAAACACAAACATCAACTGATTTACTATTGCGACGCCGGACATCTGCTCTGTTCCGACCTGTCCGACCATGATATTGTCAAGAAGGCTTACGAAATTCGTAATTCCGTTCTGAATAATGATGGGAATAGCTATTCCCAAAACCATCTTATAAAACTTTTTATCACCAAATAATTTACTCATCATTCTATCTCCACTGTGCGAAAAGGATATGTCCTCCTTCCATACAGCACTTCACCCGGGGCATATATTCCTATGCTCCGGGTGTTAGTATTTTATCTATTTCCAAAACTTTTTCTTCTTGTCTTCGGGCTGTTCGGGCTGCTTCTCTCCCGTGCGCTTGGCTGCGTTTAAGGAGTCTCCCGTCAGCTCATCGAACTTCTTAAGGAGTTCTTTGGCTTCGTGAGAAAGCTTGTCGGGTGTCTCTACGATAAATGTTACGTAGTGGTCACCGCGAGAGTCTTTGTACCTGACATCCGGAACGCCTTTGCCTTTGAGTCGTACTCTGGTATCGGTCTGAGTTCCGGCCTTTACGTCGTAAATAACCTTTCCGTCAACCGTGTCGATAACGACTTCTCCGCCGAGTGCTGCCAGGGCAAAAGAAATGGGAACGGTTGAGTAAATGTTCTTGTCCTGTCTTCTGAATATAGGATGAGATCCTACTGTTACTTCAACAAGAAGGTCACCTCTCTGTCCGCCGTTTACACCGGGTTCGCCCTTGCCGCTTATGCGGATGCACTGACCGCTGTCAATTCCCGAAGGAACCGTAACAGCAATCTTCTTGCGTGATGATGTATATCCTGTGCCGCCGCAATCGGGACACTTGTCTTTAATCATCTTTCCTGTGCCGTGACATTCGGGACATGACTGTACGTTTCGAACTGTTCCGAAGAAGGACTGCTGTGTAAATACTACCTGGCCTTTACCGCCGCACTTGGTACAGGTAACGGGGCTTGTTCCGGCCTTGGCACCACTTCCGTGGCACGATTTACACTCGTCTTTCAGTGTAAGTTCTATTTCTTTCTCGACGCCGAATACTGCCTCTTCAAAGGTGATTCTGATACTGGTACGAATATTCGCTCCCTTCATGGGACCGGATCTTGCGCCCTGTCTGGAACCCATTCCTCCGCCGAAAAAGCTTCCGAATATGTCGCCGAATATATCACCGAAATCCATTCCGTTGAAATCGTATGCTCCGCCACCGGCAGAACCGTCAAATGCGGCATGTCCGAACTGGTCGTACTGGCGACGCTTATCAGGATCGCTTAATACCGCATATGCCTCAGAAGCCTCCTTAAACTTGGCTTCTGCTTCCTTATCACCGGGGTTCATATCGGGATGATATTTCTTGGCTAACTGACGATATGCTTTTTTTAGGGTGTCGTCGTCGGCATTCTTGTCGACGCCGAGCACCTCGTAATAATCTCGTTTTGAATCTGCCATGTTTTTATACTTCTCTGTAATCTCCGTCAACTACATTATCGTCGCTTGCTGATGCTCCTGCGTTCATGTCAGGGCCTGCGCCTGCACCCATGTCGGGGCCTGCCTGTCCCTGTGCTGCCTGAGCCTGCTCGTAAACCTTAGCGAAAAGTGACTGAGCGGAGTTCATAAGTTTTTCTTTGGCTGACTTAATCTCATCAATCTGGCTGTCGGAAAGTTCCTGATCCTTGGTGGACTCAAGTAAATCCTTTAATGCCTTGAGGTCAGCTTCAACAGCTTTCTTCTGAGAAGCATCAACCTTGTCGCCTACTTCGTTAAGTGCCTTCTCGGTCTGGAATACGAATGAGTCGGCTTCGTTGCGTGTATCGATTGCTTCCTTACGCTTCTTATCCTGTGCTTCGAATTCCTGTGCTTCCTTTACAGCCTTTTCGATTTCATCATCAGACATTGATGAACCTGCTGTAATTGTGATGTGCTGTTCCTTACCTGTTCCGAGATCCTTGGCTGATACGTTTACGATACCGTTTGCGTCGATATCGAAGGTAACTTCGATCTGAGGTACTCCTCTCATTGCCGGAGGGATTCCGTCAAGTCTGAACTGTCCCAATGACTTGTTGTCACGGGCAAACTGTCTTTCACCCTGTACTACGTTGATATCAACGGCTGTCTGGTTATCGGCTGCTGTTGAGAATACCTGGCTCTTCTTTGTAGGAATAGTTGTATTTCTCTCAATAAGTCTTGTTGCGATACCACCCATTGTTTCGATTGAAAGTGAAAGGGGTGTTACGTCAAGAAGAAGGATTTCACCTGCGCCGGCATCGCCTGCGAGCTTACCACCCTG
>JAZUJT010000038.1:0-42623 GCA_045642905.1 Lachnospiraceae bacterium
CGCGAAGTGATGTTGTGCTCCGCACAGTGAAGTTAAGTTTGCCTTCTTTTATCACTCTGCGCGCTGCGCAGAACTTCACGCGCCGCAGGCGCACTTCACTTTGCGCGCAGCGCAAAACATCTCTTGCCGAAGGCAAACTTAACTGTAGAATCAGTTGTGCTCCGAGAGCACTGTTGATTCTACATGCGCTCGAGGAGCACAACTGATTCTACATGCTCTGTTCTCGGAAACATGTCAACCGGCTGTATCGCACTCACTTTGTATCCTCTTGCGACAAATAATTTCAAGTCTCTTGCCAGAGTGTCCGGACCGCAGGAAACATAAACTACTCTCTTGGGCTTTAATCTTACAACCGAATCGATAAACTGTTGAGTACTTCCGCTTCTGGGCGGATCCATGATTACAACATCGATTTTCTGCTCCGGATTTTGCGAAGAACTGATTTTATCCATGAATGCACCGGCATCCTCCGCATAAAATGCGGTATTCTTTATGCCGTTTATTTTGGCGTTTTCGCGGGCATCCCTTACGGCATTTTTGTTAAGCTCTACACCTATTACTTTGGAAGCCTTTGAAGACATTGAAAGGCCTATTGTTCCTACGCCGCAATAAGCATCAATAATCGTTTCTCTGCCGCTTAGGCCTGCGTATTCGGCGGCAATCTTATATAACTGCTCTGTTTGCACGGGATTTACCTGATAAAAAGAATCCGGTGAAATCTTGAATTTATATCCGCAAAGGCGGTCGTAAATAAAGCCCGGTCCGTAAATGGGTTTGGAAAATGTACCCAGAACCATGCTTGTGTGTCTGTCATTTACATTTAAAACAATTGTCGTAATATACGGATGTTCTTTAAGAAGAGCTTTAACGAAATTGTTTTTCCCGGGAAGGACCTGGTTTCTAAGCACAAGAACAACCATAATCTCTCCCGTAGAAAACCCTTTTCGAACCAAAACATGACGAAGAAGACCATAGTCCGAATCCTCGTCGTAAGTTTTTATTTTGAAAGACTTACAAAGTTTGGCAATGGAATTAATAATTGCCTGGCACTGCTCGTCTTCGATTTGACAATGATTTATGTCAACCACTTTGTGCGTTTTCTCTTCGTAACAGCCGGTGATTACACCGCGCTTGTCAAAAGAAAAAACATGATGAACCTTATTTCTGTAATTTAAGGGATTCTCCATTCCGATGATAGGGTTCACTTTCCCGAAAGGCTTCAAAAGTTCTCGCAGCTTCTTTTCCTTTATTGAAAGTTCTTCCTTATAATCAATCCCTGTATACCTGCACCCGCCGCACTTCTTTTCAAAAGGACACATTCCCAATTTATCAGTCAAGGTTTATTTCCACTCCTTTGACATATTTTTTATACATACCATCCCGATCTGCCTCGAGATATACCGCTCTTTCAAGTCTTTGCCTAACCGGAAGATTATTAAGCCCTGAAAGTTCATAGTCGTCTATTACTATGGCATCAAACTCATATTCATCTTCAAATGAACCGACTTTGCCGAAGAATTTGCCACCGCCCAAAGTAGCCATATAAAATGCCTCTTCGAAAGTAAGCGGAGCGTAATTGTTATCGACAAGTCGCCAATGAAGCTTCGATACCTGAATCGCGTCGGCAATAGCTCTGAACATTGATTCGGATTCTCCGCCTGCAACATCCGTACCGATTCCCACATCTATACCCATCTGAATATATTGCTTTATGGGTGCTATTCCCGATGAAAGATTCATGTTGGAAGCCGCACAATGAGCCACAAACACGCCGTTATCACGAATTCTTAATATCTCCTCGGGGGTACAGTAAATGCAATGCGCCATAACGGTCTTGGCCTTCTTGCCGAAAAGACCGAAACGATCGTAACCGTCCCCGTAAAAAGAAGCTTTTGGAAATAAGCGTTTAACAAGCTCGACCTCTCCGGGATTTTCCGAAAGATGTGACTGAACCGGAAGATTGAATTCTTCCTGTAAGCCATGCAATTCTTCCAAAAGGCTTTCAGAACAGCTCGGTAAAAATCTTGGGGTAAGAATAGGCTTGGTATTCTCATACAGCCCATCTATATCTTCTAACCATGAAAGCGTATCATACGCAGACTGAAATGCACTCTCTTCACGCAAATCATCCGGTGCATCGGTATCCATGTTTACCTTGCCGACATAGCATGAAAGGCCCGTGGCTTCCAGCTTATCCATCAAAAGCTTTGTTGCCTCACGATGAATGGTCGCAAACACAACCGCTCTTGTTGTAACGCTTTTACGCATAAAATCGGCGAAAACAGAATATGCTTTGTCCGCATACTCAATATCTGCATATTTACTTTCTTCGGGAAAGGTATATGTTTTCAACCAATCCAGAAGCTCAAGATTCATTCCCAGACCACGAAACGTAAACTGAGGAGCATGAATATGCAAATCGACCATTCCCGGCAAAATAAGCATTCCCGAACAGTCAATCAATTTATAATGCGCATAGGGCATCGGAATATGCTCGAAAGCACCCTTGCAAATACCGTTACTGCATACGATATAGCCGCTCTTTAAGCATTCTATTTCTTCCTTGGATTTGCTAAAGCAGATATCACCCTTAAGAATAAAATTTTTCTCGGACATGAAAACAGACTCCTTTAGTTCTGTTTACGAACGATGGCATACTCGTTATCTTCCGAATAATAAGGACATTGAAAACGTGAGTCCGCCATCAAGCGCCCGTAATCATCTTCATCCATATTTACCATGCATTCATAACTATCATATTCTTCGTCATAAACGAAGTTTGAACATGAATCACAATCCCCGTAACCTGCCATTGTTAAGTATCCTTTCAAAAACCTGTTTTAAGTGCCTGTCCGACCCAAGAAGGATAAGCACCTAAGCTTAATGATTATACTACACGATTCTTAAATCATGGGCAACAAAAAAAGGAACCTGCAAAAGGTTCCTTTAATCGGAGTGACAAGACTTGAACTTGCGGCCTCTTCGTCCCTAACGAAGCGCTCTACCACCTGAGCCACACCCCGATAATAGCGAGAGGGGGATTCGAACCCTCGACACCGCGGGTATGAACCGCGTGCTCTAGCCAACTGAGCTATCTCGCCATAGTATTTATTTATGGGGCCTACAGGGCTCGAACCTGTGACCCTCTGCTTGTAAGGCAGATGCTCTCCCAGCTGAGCTAAGACCCCTTGCCGTTACCGACCTTGCTAGTATATAAAAAACCCGCCTATATGTCAATAGAGTTTTTCATTTATTTTGCATATTTTTTATTTTTATTGTTCGATTTGGTTGTCGCAGCCTGTACAGCCGGCACATTTGCTTTCGGAAAGCATGTTTTCGATTAAGCATACCGCGTTTGCCGAGATGCCTTCTCCCGCACCGGTAAAGCCCAAGCCTTCCTCCGTCGTGGCTTTTACATTGACTCTGTCTATCTCAATCCTGAGTGCATCAGCAATGTTTTTACGCATGTCATCAATATGCGGTCTCATTTTCGGAGCCTGCGCAATTATTGTCGCATCAATGTTTTCAATATAGTAAAGCTTCTTTTCGAGCAAATTTCCGACATGTTCAAGAAGCTTTAAGCTGTCGGCGCCTTTATATTTCGGATCGTTATCGGGGAAATGAAGTCCTATGTCGCCCAAAGAAGCCGCACCCAAAAGCGCATCCATTATCGCATGTGTAAGCACATCGGCATCCGAGTGGCCCAACAAGCCCTTCTCATAGTCAATCTTTACGCCGCCGATAATCAAATCTCTGTTTTCAACCAATCTGTGGACATCATATCCCGAACCGATTCGCATTTTATTCTCCAGTCAAAATAAAAATTTACATACGATCGGGTGCTTCGAATCCAAGTAAATCAATACATGTTTCGAGAATACCCTTCGTAAGGTTAATCAGTGCAATATATCCTGCCTTCTTGTCTTCATCCTCTTCCGAAAGAATCTTCGTCTCATGATAGAACGAATTGAGAGCATTACACAAATCATAAATGTATGCACATACTTTATGAGGAGCAAGCTCTGTATAAGCACTTTCCATCATCTGTGAGAAAGAAGTAATGGCCTTCATAAGGTCCTTCTCGGAATTGTTGGTAGGCGCCGATATTTTGCACTTCGACAAATCCTTGCCGCCGGCAACATACTTGTCGATAATAGATTTAATACGCACGATGGTATAAAGAATATACGGTCCCGTATTTCCCTCAAAAGAAGTAAATCTGTCTATATCGAAAATGTAGTCCTTCATTGCCTGATTGGAAAGGTCACCGTAAAGCAATGCCGAAAGGCCTACAATCTGTGCAGTCTTCTTGGCTTCTTCAGGGGCAATATCCTTGTTTTCGCTAATCTTTTCATACATCTTATCTACAATGTCGCCGATAAGAAGTTCCAGACGCATAACACCGCCGTCACGAGTCTTGAAAGGCTTTCCGTCCTTGCCGTTCATTGTACCGAAGCCGATATGATCAAGTTCTACATCCTGTGCAATAATCTTCGTCTTCTTGGCAGCTCTGAATACCTGAAGGAAATATAAATCCTGACGCTTATCCGTAATATAAATCATCTGGTCGGGATTGTATTTGTTCTTACGTTCAAGAATGGTAGCAAGGTCGGTAGTGTTATAAAGACTTGCTCCGTCCGATTTAAGGATAATGCAGGGCGGAACTTCCTTGGTATCCGTCTCTTCCTTGACATCAACTACAAGAGCGCCGTCGCTTTCATAAGCATAACCGTCGTCCATCATCTTGGTAACCATATCTTTAATAAGGTACTGAACGGTACTCTCACCGTTCCACAAATCAAAATGAACATTCAATTTCTCGTAAATACGCTTCATATCATTTACGGAAATGTCCATAATCTTGTCCCAGAGAGCACGATATCCTCTGTCGCCGTTCTGAAGCTTATATGTGGCTTCAAGAGCACGTGCCTTAAATTCGGGATCTTCCTTGCTCTTTGCCGAAGCGGTAGGATAAATCTCTTCCAAATCCCTTACTGTGCAGGGAGCTTCCGCAGGATATTCACCTTTATATTCGGGATCAAAATAAACAAGATTCGGCTGGCGTTCCTGAATTTCCGTGAACACAAGGCCCATAGGTGTTCCCCAGTCTCCGAGATGAACATCACCGATTACTTCATGGCCCGCATAACGAAGAATACGCTTAACGCTCTCACCGATGATTGCGGGACGAAGATGGCCTACATGCAATGCCTTTGCTACATTGGGTCCGCCGTAATCGACAATAATGGTACGCTTCTTGGGAAGTTCCATACCGAACTTCTCTTCTTCGGCCATTTTAGCGACGTACCCGGCAATAAATTCATCATTTACATTCATGTTGATGAATCCCGGCATAACAGCCTCAACCTTGGAAAAAACATTGCTTGATGCCAATTTTTCACATACGGCATTGGCAACATTAATCGGAGCCGTATGAAGCTGCTTGGCAAGTGCCATCGCACCGTTGCACTGATATTCGCACAAATCGGGGCGGTTTGAAATGCTTACCTTGCCGGCATTTTCATCGTATCCTGCTGCCTTAAATGCCTCTTTTACTTCCTTAGAAATAATATCCAAAATCTTTTCCATAACAATTATCCTATATTCTTACTTTCTCTTCTCTTAATTGACTCTGCCTTGCTGAAAGGACATCCGCAATAATCCTGCCTGTATAAATCGTACTTGTGGGACAGTTCAATCGAATGCTTGTAGCCTTCATTCTTCTTAAAATCCGAAGGAAGGTAGCGCACTCCCGTTTCCATCTCTATCTGCTTTCCGATTTCATTAATCTTTTCGGCATTCTTAAGCGGACTTATCGTTAAAGTCGTTGTAAAAAAATCCGCCCCGGCTTCTTTTGCCATAAGTGCCGTCTCTTTTAAACGTAAAAAGAAACATTTTTCGCACCTTTTGCCGCCTTCCGGGACATCCTCAAGACCTTTCGCCGCTTCCAAAAACTTTTCGGGTTCAAAGTTTCCGGGCACGAAATTGATTTCGATACCCGGATACTCATCGTTCATTGAAGCTATAAGTCTTGAAAGTTCTTCTTTTCTCTTGGAATACTCAAGTTCTTCCGTAATATTCGGATTGTAGTAGAAAACCGTTATATGCGTTTTCCCTTTTAAAAGATCCAAAACGTGGCTTGAGCACGGAGCACAGCAGGCGTGGAGATAAAGATTGCTGTCCGCGCCGGCTCTTTCCATTGTCTTTAAAAATTCTTTGTGATAATTTACTTTATTCATTGCTTATTTAAAGTATTCAACACCGGACTCAAATATCTTAAGATCCTGTTCTCCGTAGATGTTTACGGCTACGCTTCTGTCACGTCTTTCGGAGTGAGCCATCTTTCCTAAGCATCTTCCGTCTTCGGATGTAATACCTTCGATTGCCGCATAAGAACCGTTTACGTTAAACTCTTCATCCATGGAAATGTTTCCGTCGTAGTCGGCATATCTTGTTGCAACCTGACCGTTTGCGAACAACTTGTCGATCCACTCCTTGGGAGCTACGAAACGACCTTCTCCGTGTGAAGCGGGATTAACGTATGTCTTTCCGAGTTCAGCCTTCTGTAACCAGGGGGACTTATTGGAAACGACCTTGGTGTAAACCATCTTTGATATATGTCTGTTAATTGTATTGAACGTAAGTGTCGGTGAATCGGCTGTCTGATCCTTTATCTCGCCAAAAGGAACAAGACCGAGCTTTACAAGTGCCTGGAAACCGTTACAGATACCAAGCGCAAGGCCGTCTCTTTCATTCAAAAGTTTGGTAACTTCTTCTTTAAGCTTTTCATTTCTGAATGCTGTTGCAAAGAACTTGGCACTTCCGTCGGGCTCATCACCTGCCGAGAATCCGCCGGGGAACATGATAATCTGTGCCTTTCTGATTTCCTCTGCAAATGCATCAACCGAATCAACAATGTCCGTAGCGCTCATATTCTTAAATACTCTTACGCTTACGTCGGCTCCTGCTCTTTCGAACGCTCTCGTGCTGTCGTATTCGCAGTTTGTACCGGGGAATACCGGAATGAATACGTGAGGCTTGGCAACCTTGTTCTTGCAAACATAAATGCTGTCAGCTTTGTAAAGTTTATCCTCGAGAGAAGTCATATCGTTGGTTCCCTTTGTGGGGAATACTTTCTCAAGGGGCTTCTTCCATGCATTCAAAGCATCCATTGAAGTAACGGACGTACCCTTGAATGAATATGAATGATTGCCTGTAATCTCGGCGATTTCAACGTATGATACTTCTGTGTCAAAAGAATAATCCGCGCCGACTTCAAGTAACAATCCACCCAAAGCATTGCTGAACAAATCTTTAAGTTCGAGTTCATCCGAGAACTTAATACCCAAATCGTTACCGAATGCCATCTTCATGGCTGAAACGGCAATACCGTTTGAGTCGGTAGCGTATGCTGCCTTAACGGCACCCTCTCTCATAAGTTTTGATACGAATTCAAACATATCCATCGTATCGGAGTAGTTGGGCATATCGTATTCGTCTCTTTCGACGGGGAAGAATACGAGTTTATCACCGACATTCTTAAGTTCGGGAGTAATAACATTCTTTTCTTTGGCCACATCAACGGCAAAAGAAACAAGTGTGGGCGGAACATCAATATCGTTAAAGGTTCCGGACATTGAATCTTTTCCTCCGATTGAAGGAAGACCAAATCCGATCTGTGCATCGTAAGCACCCAAAAGTGCTGCGAAAGGCTGGCTCCAACGCTTGGGATCTTCAGTCATTCTTCTGAAGTATTCCTGGAATGTAAATCTTATCTTTTTGGAATCACCGCCTGCCGCAACAATCTTTGACATAGACTGTAAAACAGCATATACGGCACCGTGGTAAGGTGACCAGCTTGAAAGGAACGGATCAAATCCGTAGCTCATCATTGTAACTGTATCGCTTGAACCCTTAAGTACAGGGAGTTTTGCTACCATTGTCTGTGTTTCGGTAAGCTGACGCTTTCCGCCGTAAGGCATTACAACGCTTCCGGCACCGATTGAAGAGTCAAACATTTCAACAAGACCCTTCTGTGAGCACTCGTTAAGGTCGCTTAATACATTAATGAAAGCAGCCTGTGTGTCGCCTTCTTCAACTGCCTTCGAAACCTTTTCGATTCCGATCTTATTGAAGTAATTGTCTTCGGGATCGGGCATGTCAACGTATACGTTGGTTTCCTGATGTGCACCGTTGGTATCGAGGAATGCTCTGCTTAAGTTAACGATGTCCTTGCCTCTCCATGAAAGAACAAGTCTGGGCTCCTGTGTTACCACTGCTGCCTTAACCGCTTCAAGATTTTCCTCCGAAGCATACTTAAGGAATAAGTCCACATCCTTGGGATCTACGACAACAGCCATACGTTCCTGTGATTCGGAAATTGCAAGTTCCGTTCCGTCAAGACCCGCATACTTCTTGGGAACTACATCAAGATTAACCTTAAGTCCGTCTGCAAGCTCGCCGATGGCAACGGAAACACCGCCTGCACCGAAGTCATTACATTTCTTTATAAGCTTTGTAACTTCAGGTCTTCTGAAAAGACGCTGAATCTTTCTTTCCGTAGGAGCATTTCCCTTCTGAACTTCGGCACCGCAGGTCTTAATGGAGCTTTCGGTGTGAATCTTTGATGAACCGGTAGCACCGCCGCAGCCGTCACGTCCCGTACGTCCGCCGAGAAGAACAATTATGTCTCCGGGATCGGATGTTTCTCTGATTACGTTGCTTCTGGGAGCTGCACCCATAACGGCACCGATTTCCATACGCTTTGCAACATAATTGGGATGATAAATTTCTTTAACGTATCCCGTAGCAAGACCAATCTGGTTACCGTAAGATGAATATCCGCCGGCTGCACCCTTAACAAGTTTTTTCTGGGAAAGCTTACCCTTTAATGTATCTGTAACCGGTACTGTAGGATCTGCAGCACCTGTAACACGCATAGCCTGATATACATATGAACGACCTGAAAGGGGATCTCTGATGGCACCGCCCAAGCATGTAGCCGCGCCACCGAAAGGTTCGATTTCGGTAGGATGATTATGTGTCTCATTCTTGAAACTTACAAGCCACTCTTCCTCTACTCCGTTCACTTCAACGGGAACTACAATTGAGCATGCGTTGATTTCGTCCGACTGCTCCATGTCATCAAGCTTTCCTTCTTTACGAAGCTTCTTCATTGCCACGAGAGCAAGGTCCATAAGGCATACAAACTTGTCTTTTCTGCCCTTGAAAAGTTCCTCTCTCGAATCAAGGTAGCTTTGATAAGTCGTCTCGATAGGAGTCTTGTAGTATCCGTCTTCGAAAGTGATGTTTTTAAGCTCTGTAGAAAATGTGGTATGTCTGCAGTGATCTGACCAGTAAGTATCAAGTACTCTGATTTCAGTCATTGAAGGATCACGATTTTCTTCGTTCTTAAAGTAATTCTGAATATGTAAGAAATCCTTGAAGGTCATTGCAAGACCAAGTGATGAATATAACTTGTTAAGTTCATCCTCGGGCATATCCTTGAAACCGTCAAAGATAATAACATCCGAAGGTTCCTCATAATTGAGCACCAGTGTCTCGGGCTTTTCCATGCCTGTTTCTCTGGAATCAACGGGATTGATACAGTTGGCTTTAATCTTCGAAAAGTCATCGTCCGAAATATCGCCGCTGATAACATATGTCGTAGCGGTTCTGATGATAGGCTGTTCGTCCTCCTTTAAGAACTGTATACACTGAACAGCCGAGTCAGCTCTTTGATCGAACTGTCCCGGAAGGAATTCAACGCTGAATACGCGGTCGCCTTCGTTAAGATTAATCTCCTCGAAGTAGATATCGTCTACCGGGGGTTCTGAGAAAATGGTGGTTGAAGCTTTTTTGAATACTTCGTCACTGATGTTTTCAACGTCGTATCTAATGAGTACTCTGACTGCCTTCACGCCGCTGATTCCCAAAAATCCTGCGATTTCCTCCGTTAAATCTCTTGCCTTCATTGCAAAAGGCGCTTTTTTCTCAACATAAATTCTTCTTACGTTGCCCATTTGTAAATGGTGCTCCTTTCATGGAAAAATAGTATTGTGTCCCCGTTACATTACTGATTTTCTAATGTGAAAAACGCTCCGAAGGTTACCCCCGGAGCTTTTTATCTATTCCTCAACAATAAGTCCGCCAACTATATACAAAAGTTCCCTGTCAATATCCTTTTCCTTGATACCAACGGTATTGGCGGCTATTTTAAGTCCTTCTATAACATACATAATGTTGCGTGCGGCACCCTCTGCATCCTCGCAATAAAATTCGCCGCTTTCAACGCCTTCGTCAATGAGCTTGGCAATAATATTTACGGACTCGTTAAATGCATTCTTCACGCATTCTTCTCCACTGCCCGCCTTATATGTGTGGAACATATACTCATACATGGCAACGGAAAGATTGTCCTTCTCATTGAGAATCTCTTTCTTCTGTTCTTTTAAAAACAATGCAAGCAAATCGCCGGCGGAATAATCCTTGTCAAGATTTTTGGAAAATGCGTCCGGAGCCTGTGTCGTAAGTTCTTGAAGTAACTCCTTGAAGATTCCTTCGGTGCTGTCAAAATAAATATATAAACCGCCACGACTGATATCGCATGCCTCAACGATGTCTTTCATGGTAACATCCTTAAAGCCTTTCTCTGCGAATACCTTCTTCGCGGTATCAAGAATATACTGTTTCTTTTTAACTGCCTTATCACTCATTAAAAACAAAAACTCCTCTCTAAACTACGCAAGCGGCGCATCCCATATTTCCAAAAGCTTCTTAAACTTATACAGGCATTCAACAAATATGCCTTCCGTAACAGCTTCCTGCCACACAACACCTTTGGTCATGCCCTTAAGAATATACCTACTGAAAATAGCACGAACATAACCTGCCGTAGGTACCGTAGCTTCTTCTATTACCTTAAGCTCGTCTTCGATAGAACGAATTGCCTTCTCGGTATATACATAGGGATAATTTTCATAAACCAGCATTGTGTCTCTTGCTTCATTGATAAAGCTCATCAATGTTGAATCGTAAACAGGAAAAGTCATTGTAGACTTGGAAGCTTCTCCGTTCTCATAATTATGCGAAACCGATGTTCCTCTTTTCTGCTCAAGCCAGGGAATATAACGTATGAGCTTTTCAACGTCAGCCTTGGCCTCGATAAGTTTAAATTCCTTCATATATTACTCCCTAATACCTTATTCCTGCACAAAAACGCCCACAGTAAAGTTATTGTAACATATATTTTATGAGTTTCAAGGCTTTTTGACGACATTGTCAATTTCTTTGGTATCAAAAAAATAAGTGCACAATCTCTTCCATAAAATAACCAAAATATTGAATATTTTGCCGAATAATGTATAATAAAATAGTGTCTTTGCATATTATGGAAGCACATTTGGGAGGTTATTAATGGCTACAAAAGAATTTGCTAAAGGTAGTATTATCTGTTCGGAAAGTCAGATTCTCGATTCTTTGTTTCTGATTGCTTCCGGAAGTGTCAATGCATCATTCCCCGGTGGAAACATCGTTCTCAAGAAAGGTGACGTTATCGGTCTTTACGACATAGGTTTTGATTCCCATTTTTTTACTTACAAAGCTTTGGAGCCCGTTAACACCCTTATCATTCCTCTTAAGGGAAAAGCTTCTTTAAAGGATTCGGTTTCAGCCAACCCTGAAGTAGCAAGAATGGTTTTCAATTCCATGCTCAATCAGTCATTGCTGTTTTTCTCTCACTACTCCGAGATTAAGAAATCGTGCAAAGATATTTATACGAAGATTACTCAATACTACGAAACATATATTACGTGTTGTGCTCACAACAACATTACTTCTCGTTCACTTCCTCAATTTGATGATTTCGTTGAATTTACACCCGAGGATGAATTTGATGAAAGCATAGTTTCTTACTATGCGTCCATATACGGGTTTGCACCCGAAATCAAGCAGGCCATGGCCGTTTCATATCCGTTTTTGTGGGGCTTTATCACAAGAGCAAGTGCAGATATTCATTCCGCATTCTCGGCATTCAGTTCCATGGACGACTATTATAGTGAAAGCATGCTGATTTTGTTACAGGGAAACCGCATGGACATGCTGGACTTATACACAAGTGTTCTGTTCAGACTTCCCGTTTCGTCTCCCGATGTCGAGCCTTTAAAGGCTAAGATTGATGAAATGATTGACTTCCTTAAAGCAGACAGTCACATTGATTCCATGGTTATTTACGAAAGAGCTTCCGATTATCGTACCAAGCTTCAGGGCATCAGCACAGCTGCATCGACCGATGCGGGCGGAAGTCAGGTAAGCAACAATTACGCCAAAGAGCTCGCGGGATCGCTTGATATCATACTTGATTACGGTGATATCGAGCCCGAAATTGCAAACACATTCAAAAAGCTTATCAATCAATATAAGAAGCTTTCCGATAAAACAGGTTCCGATGATGTTGCACGTAAGTTAAGACTCGAACTTACCAAATACTTCAACATTATATACGCCAAGCTCTTCAAATCCAGTATACGCGATTACAGCGTTCCTACCATAATAAAGATGTTCTTTTCTTTTGGCTATGTTGATGAAGAACTTGCCGGCGCCGAGAACGCCTCATACTTATATACGCTTGCAGACAATTACGAAGGCGACGAAACCTACGGTGTCTACACCTTATACGAATGGTTGCGTGCAATTTATGATTTAAAGAAAGATCCCAGCCGAAACGAATTCGACGTGGATTATCTTTCCTTTATACACGAGCAGAAGGTTACCGGCAAGATTACCGCCGAGGAGGAAGCAAGACTTTCCTCAAGCCCCGACGACCGTCTCAATTACGAGCTTGAGAATATGTTCCCTACAGTAAACAAGGTTACCTACGGACGTATCACTTCTTTCTGCCCGGTATTCAGCGAGCACAACGTTATTAAGCCGTTGGCTTCATGCCTTGTAAATGTTGAAACAATTATCGACAGTATCAAAAAGGTAAATTCCATCGATTACGGTGCGTTTTATCGTGAGACAATATATACCAATGAAAAGGCCGGAATTTCCAAAGAGTTTATTCAGGTTAAGATTCTTCCCGATGTTATTCTCTTCCCCAACGTCGGTACAAGAGGCGTAATGTGGCAGGAAATCGAAGGTCGCAAGCGTACCACACCCGCAAGATTCATGTTATCCGCATTCCATCTTGAAGATATTACTTCTACCTTTATTAGACTTACAGGTGAATACAGATGGGAAATGTGTAAGCGTGTTCAGGGCAGCCGTTGGAATGATGTAAGCGACCGTTCACTTACAAGCGAATATTTCGATTACATTCAGTTCTATAGAAAGAACTCGGAATTATCCGCAGATACCAAGGAAAAAATCAAAGCAAGTCTTTTGAAAGCCAAGAATTCATTCAAGGAAATGTTTGTGCGCGATTACATGACATGGATTATGTTTGAAGGAAACGGTTCGCCCAGACTTAATAAGCTTGTAAGACAGATAATGTGTACATACTGTCCTTTCCCTTTTGAGTTACGTAAGAAAGTGGTTGCCAACCCTCTGTTTAAAGAGCCTTTGGAGCGTTACGAGATAAAAACTTCTCAGAAGATGCATCACTTCGACAACGTACTTGTTAAGATGAAAAACGCCGGATGTGATATTCCCAATGAACTTCTTGTTCACCAAAGATTTATCGAAGGCAAATAAAAAACATAAAAAAACATGTTTTCATCATAATAATGTTATTTTTCCGCATAATAGCATTATTATAATAATATATGTGTGCTAATATGTACTTGTTCGGTGATGAACCGAATTCCTCATTTAGCAATTCCGAAAATTCCCCTTTTACACAAACAGATGCCATAGGCTAATGCCTATGGCATTTGTTTGTTTACGCTTTATTTACCGTCACGCTTTTTGTTTATACCGTTTATTGGAAAATCACAACCGAGAATGCGGGCACAGCAAGAGTATCGTCCGCAAACATTTCACCGCATGTTCTTTCGGTCACATCCGATGCGCTTACAAAACCGGCAACCGTTTTGGCATCGATCTGTTTTTCGTTTACCGTTTCATCCTTAATCAGAACCGGCTGTTCTTCAGTCGTAAGATTTATCGCAATAAGAATTTCCTTTCCCTCGTATGTTTTTTTCATAAGGCATACTTCTTCGGTCGAGTTATCGCAAACGCTTATCTCTCCTCTCGCGATTTCCGGGAATCGGTTTCTTAACTTAATAACTTCCTTATAAAAGTTATAAATGGACAGACTGTCTTCCTTCTGCTTATCAAACGCCTCGTATTTCATCTTGACGTTCGTCATTTCTTCCGGGCCCTTGCACATTCCCTCGGCGTTTTTGTCTTCCGTCCAGTACATTGGTGCTCTTTGGTTCGGGTCGCTTCCCGAGCCCTTCATTCCGAGTTCCTCGCCATAGTATACGAAAGCTACGCCGTTCATGAGCAAATTCAGTGCTCCTGCCATCTTCGTCTCCATCATGGCATACTCGCCGCTGAAATATCCTGCCGCTCTTCCCATGTCGTGGTTGGTGAAAAACGGTGCATCGATGGCATCTTTGCTGATTGAGAGCAAATTGTTTTGATAATCCATGCAGTCCTTCGCATACGTCAATGCTCCCGTAAGCTTCTTTCTGGTGTTTGCATATGCCGCAATATTTCCTGACGATCCGGAAAAAGAAAAATTAAACAGACTGTCTATTCCCGTCGTATAGTATTTGTCGATTACGGTCTGAGAATCCCAGCATTCGCCGACAACATACGCGTCCGGATTTTTTCTTTTGACATAATCATTAAATCTTGATAAGGCCGAAAGCGTCTTGGTCTCGTCCTCGCTGTAAAGGTACTTAACCGCATCAAGTCTGAAGCCGGAGACACCGTGAGAAAGCCAGAAATCGGCTACGGCCTCAATCTCTTTCCAAACATCCTCGCAGTCATAGTTAAGATCGGGCATATGGGCTCCGAAACGGCTTTCGTAATACCATCCGGTCGTACCCACCTGGTTATATCCGTTAGCGGCCTTGTCGCTGAAATTGTAGTAGTTAAAGTATTTGCATTCCGAAGCGTCGGGAGTCTTCCCCTCCTTAACGCACTTTGAAATATAGTTGGCAGCCTCCTGAAACCACGGATGAAGGTTCGAGGTATGGTTCAGCATTAGGTCAATAATAACGTTAATATTTCTCTTGCCGCATTCGTCCATAAGCGCGTCAAAATCGTCTATTGAGCCATATTCGGGGTCAACTGACATATAATCGATTGTATCGTATTTGTGATATGAAGGCGATTTCATTATCGGCATAAGCCAGATACCGTTGAATCCCAGGTCGGAGTCGGTCGAAGGGTCGCCGTCGTTAATATAATCAAGTTTTTCGGTAAGGCCCTTTAAATCGCCTATTCTGTCGCCGTTTGAATCTTCAAACGAGTAAACAAAAACCTCATAAAAGGTTCTGTACTTGTCGTCGGCAACTTCGTACACCGCGTCCTTTCCTACATCGTTAAGGAGAATCTTTGAAGGGTTCGCATTTTTGCACCCCGATAAGACGCCGCACACTATTGCCAAAAGAAAAATAACCGTTTTTCGCATGTAAACACCACCCAAATAACTTTTTAGTTGCAAAAAAATCATATCACTTTCGTTTTTTTTCGTAAAGTTATCTTTTTCCTATTGTTTTATGAAAAAAACACAGATATACTGTTTTCTGATAGTTTTCCGATTTAGTTGATTTAAGGAGTCACCATGGCAGTAACAATTAAAGAGATTGCCGATAAGCTCGGCATTTCCATCAGTACCGTATCAAAAGGACTTAACGGTGCCAATGACATCAGTGAGGATTTGCGCCAGAAGGTTTTGGATACAGCCGTAGAAATGGGCTATAAGACAAAACGTATGCGCAAGGAAGGCCATAAGAAGCTTGCCATTTTCGTCAAGAATATGGAATACAAGAAGCACGATGATTTCGGTTATGACCTTATTCTCGGCTTTGAGCAGATGGCTTATCGTGAAAAATGGACTGTAAAAACCATTTTTGTTACCGACCTTATGCAGCTTCATGATAAATATGAAACTTACATGTTGAAAAACGGATTTTCGGGCGCTTTTCTTTTGGGCTTTTCACTTGTGGACGAATGGATGAACCAGCTTTCGCAGACTTCCATTCCCACAGCTCTTCTGGATAACTATGTCCGCAAGAGCCCCTGTGTGGCATACGTCGGAACCGACAGTGATGAAGGCTTTGATATGGCTATCGATCATTTAATCAGACTCGGTCACACACGTATCGCATTTTTAAACGGTGAAAAGGATTCAATGATTACCAAGGAAAGACAGAACGCCTACGAATCCCACCTTATCGAACACGGAATCAATCCCGACCCCGCACTTATGGCTTACGGTGAATATTCCACCACAAGTGCCCGCTATCACGTACCGGACTTTTTGAAGGAAGGTGCTACCGCCATCATGTGCGGTAATGACCTTATAGCAATGGGTGTAGTCGAGGAATGTGAAAAGGCCGGATATAAAGTACCGCGCGATATAAGCGTTATAGGATATGATGACCTGCCGCCGGCAGCGAATTTCTATCCTCCGTTAACAACCATCCGTCAGGACCGCCTCGAGCTTGGAAAGAGTGCTTTCTTTACATTAAGCTCACTTATCAATCACGTTGCCATCGGAAAGACAATGCTTCGTCCGCAGTTTATCGCAAGAAACTCGACAACGACATGTAATCCTTACGGTCCCGGAAAGCGCGGCTAACTTTTACAACTTTCCAATAATAATTTTAATTAGCACTTGCGAACTTAATATTCCTATGCTATAATCTCGATTGTTGGTTTGACAAAGCCGTTTAGGGGCATAGTTCAAAGGTAGAACAGCGGTCTCCAAAACCGTCGATGTGGGTTCGATTCCTACTGCCCCTGCTATAAAAGAACGTCGTAAGCAATTTGCTTACGACGTTTTTTATTGTTCATATTCGCTTTTATATTGATTATTAGTAAATCCGAGCCAAATTTATTCGAACTTATCAGGGCATCTTTTCAAATACGCAGTCCGCACATCCGTAGTCCTGCGCACCCGTCCATTTAAGCTTACCGCCGTCAACCTCAAAATATCCGCTTCCGTTCATATAAGCCACTTCAAATTCCGGATCGTCTTCATTGGTATAATCTTCTTCAATCATGCAGCAGTCCGTGTATACGAGTTTACCGTCCTTTAAAGACGCCGTCATTTCCCACTCGTTTGTCTTATAGGCACTCTCTGCCCAGGTAATGGTAATTCCAAGCTGATATCCGAAATTTTCGATAACCATTGAAGCTCTTTCGGAATATGAATCGTAATACTCACCTGCAAAGTCCGGATAATCCTTAAGGAACAAATCTTCTTTGGATGCACCCAAGGAATCTTTGCCTGTTACCGAAGCCGAAGTGTCTTCTTTTGAAGCATCTTCAGAAACAGATGCCGATGTATCCAAGCTTGAAGACGTTTCGGACGACACCTCGCTTTTATCGGATTTTGTCTCTGATGCCGATGCTTGTGTTACCGACGATAAAGAAGCCTCCGACGATGCTGATGAATCCTGATTTACCGGCTTCTTACCGCATGCGGTGAATAAAAGCATCGCAATAATCAAACCTGAAAATAAAATCTTTTTCACACTAACCTCCATTTTGCCCGTATAATCCAAAGCATTTATTAATCCTCTTCTATTTTAAACTTTCAAGCATTTCTTCCGTAGATTTCTTATATACCGGATGAAGCATTTTCGGTGCCAGTTCGTTTAACGGTTTAAGAACGAACTCTCTGTTATGCATATCACAGTGCGGAATCGTAAGCTTTTCATTTGTTAAAACAAGATTATCATAATATACAATGTCGATATCCAAAGTTCTGGGGCCCCAATGAACAAGACGTTCACGTCCTTGTTGCTGCTCCGTATCGTTACAAAGCTTCAACAGATTTTCGGGTGAAAGCGTCGTCTCAAGCTCCCATACGGTATTCAAAAAATCCGGTTGCTCCGTATATCCGTAAGGCTTTGTATTGTACAAGGACGCACTCTTTAAGTTTCTTATAAATGCATTCTCTTCGAAAGACTTATATGCTCTTTCAATAATATCCCTGCTATCTCCGATATTCGATCCGATGGAAAGATAAGCTTTATGCCACTTTCTTAAAATCGAAACACAGACATTTGAAAACGGAACATCAATAGGTGCCTCAGGTTTTGAAACCGTAAGCTTTACAGCATTCAAAATGTCGTATTCTTTTAAAATTGCGAGTGCAAGTCTTTCCGTAGCCGCCTCCAGCAAATCATACGAGGTTGCCGTAAACTCTTTTTCGACAAAGCATGCCAATTCACCGTAATTGACCGTATCCGGAAGACTATCGCTTACACCGGCTTTCTGCGTATCCATATAAAGGACAACATCGATAACGAATTTCTGTCCTTTTTCTTTTTCGAAATCAAAAACACCGTGATTGGCACGAAGTGTCAATCCTGTAAGACGTATCTCATCCATGTTCTTCCCTCCGTCAGCCTTTTTCTTTAAGAGCTTTCATAAAGTCTATCACTCTTCGATTTTCCGATACATCATGTACTCTGACAAAAGAAAATCCTCTGTCGCATGCAAGTGTCGTAATGGCCAATGTACCTTCCAGTCTCTCTTCAACCGGAAGCTTCAATGTATTTCCGATAACCGACTTACGGCTTGCGGCCATCATCCACGGATAATCCAATGCTTTCTTTAAAACATCCATGGAATTAATCAGTTCAAGACATTCATCCGTGTTCTTTGCAAACCCGATACCCGGATCGAGAATAATCTTGTCATCGGATATTCCTGCCTTGTGAGCGATATCCAAGTTTACCATCAAACTGTTAACAACATCAGTCGGTAAATCATGATATGACGGGCACTTTGAATTGTGCATGATAACAACAGAAACATTATTTTCTTTGATAACGCCTGCTATTTTATCATCTCCGGTAAGTCCCCATATATCATTTATCATATCGACGCCTGCTTTTATGCCTTCCCTGGCTACCGATGCTTTATATGTATCCAAAGATATTGGGATATCGATATTCTTCTTAATAAGTTCGATTACGGGAAGCACTCTTTCCATTTCTTCGGCAGCCGAAACGGGCTTAGCTCCCGGGCGGGTCGACTCTCCGCCGACATCGATAATGTCTGCGCCTTCTTCGACCATCTTTCTTGCATGAAACAGCGCAGCATCAATATTATTATACTTTCCGCCATCAGAAAAAGAATCCCCGGTAACATTAAGGATTCCCATCAGATATGTATTATTCAAAGTATCGAAAGATTTCCCGCCAATAATCATAAGCATTTCCTCATAGGAACTGTTTCAGAAAAGCAACCTCAAAATCAAAAGTTTAATTTTGATTTAACATATGGAAAAATCTGTCCTGTAAGTTCTTATCGGTAACAAATTCACCCCTTGTAGCAATTGTAACCGTCTTGCTTCCGGGCTTTTTAATCCCTCTCATTGTCATACACATATGCTCTGCCTCGAGCATGACCATAACACCCTTGGGTGAAAGATTCTCCATAATGGCATCAGCAATCTGTGAAGTAAGCTGTTCCTGAATCTGAGGTCTTCTTGCATAAACTTCAACGGTACGCGCAAGCTTGCTGATTCCTACAACTTCTCCGTTGGGAATGTACGCGATATGCGCCTTCCCGTAAAAAGGAAGCAGATGATGTTCACAAGTCGAATAGAATACGATATCCTTCTCCAAAACCATTTCGCCCGTATTTACGTGGAAACGCTTTGAAAGAATTTCGCCGGCATCCTGACCCATTCCGCCAAAAATTTCTTCATACATTCTTGCAATTCTCTCGGGAGTTTCCTTAAGCCCTTCTCTTGCGGGATCTTCTCCGATTCCTTCCAGAACAAGCCTTATTCCCTCTTCAATCTTTGCTTTATCCATCGTATTCCTCGATTCTTTATGTGGCCTTACTTCTTTTTGAAATAAACGGACACACATTCTTTTACTTCATTAAGGTGGGTAAACGACCCCCATGCTATAACCACGGTATCTTTATCCGATAAAAGATACGCCATCTCGACCGCTTCATGAATGCTGTCGGCTGCCGTAGTAATATTGTTAACTTCCATTACGCTCTTCGAAAGCTCCAATGCCGACAAAGCCCTCGCCTTGTTCGGTCCTGTCACCGTAATAACGTGACATGCTCTTTCACATGTCATCTTTACTACTTTATCATAATCTTTATCTTTTAGCATTGACAAAATAAAAATTATTTTCTTATCCGCAAAATACGTATCTATGTTATCACATAAGCATTTTGCCGCCGCGGGATTATGTCCGCCGTCAAGCACAACATAAGGCTTTTGGGCTATTATATTGAATCGTCCGGGAAGGAACGCCTTTTCCAATCCCTTTTTAACGGATGATTCTTTTATTTTATCATATCCGAGTGTCAAAAGCGCATCACAGGCTTCCATCGCAAGTGCTGCGTTTTCAATCTGGTTTCTTCCCAATAAAGTAATGCATACGTCCTTATGGTGTTTATACGTAAATGTCGATTTTGAAGTATACAGTTTAACCTTGGAAACAGCGTCCTTGTCAACATATGTAACGCCCGATAAACCTTCTCTTTCGTTACGATTATCAAGAACAGTGCAAACTTCCGAAAGCTGCCTTGCCGAAACACAAATACTTCCCTTTTTCATTATTCCGCTTTTTTGAGCCGCAATCTTTTCGACCGTGTCACCTAAAAAAGCGCTGTGATCCATATCTATAGGTGTAAAAACACATACTTTCGTATTCTTAATAATGTTTGTGGCGTCGCCTTCGCCACCCATTCCGCATTCGACAACCGCAATATCGCAGCCTTCACCCTTAAAGCAAAGATAAGCCAAAACGGTCTGAAATTCAAATACCGTCGGCTGTAAATCAGGTTCATTGATAATCGCCTCGCCAATCTTCGTCACATAATGAGCGAATTTCGGTTTGGAAATCGGCTTGCCGTTTATAGAAATAATTTCTCTTTCGTCAAATACCGCGGGAGACATGAATGTTCCCACCTTGTATCCCGAAGCCGCAAGAATCGACGTAATATAAGTCGAAACGGAGCCCTTGGCGTTGGTTCCCGCTACATGAACGAAAGAAAGGCTCTCGGACGGACTGCCGACAATCTTATCAAGCTTTTCAACCTCGGAAAGTCCCGGCTTAATGCCTCTTATATTAAGTTTCTCGATATATTCAAGCGCTTCCTTATAGTTCACGATATAACCTCGGATTACGAAAAAGATTTTTCTTTTGCCATCAACATTATTCTATAACATATAATAAATCATACAATATCACTTTACACAAAGAAAAAAAGAAAAAATAATTTTTATCCGTTGAATCGTAAAAACTAATGTGGTAAACTCTTAAAAAAGCAATTGGAGGATTACGGAATTGAACGCAACAGAATGTATTAAATCCCGCAGAAGTATACGAGAATTCACCGCAGAACCCATTTCACATGAAGTATTGGATGAAATAGTTTCGGTTGCGGCATATGCACCCAGCTGGAAGAACACTCAGATTTCCAGATACGTTGTTGTAGAAGGTGCTTTAAAGGATTCCATCAGCGAATCTTGTTTCTCTTCTTTCCCCGGTAACGGAGTTATTGTTTCCAAGGCAGCCGCTCTTGTAGTAGTTACATACGTTAAGAATCGTTCGGGATTCGAACGTGACGGTTCCTTCTCTACCAACAAGGAAGACCGTTGGCAGAACTTCGATACAGGACTTGCCAGCGAAGCATTTGTTCTCGCAGCCCATGAAAGAGGAATCGGTTCCGTTATTTTAGGATATTTCGATGAAGAAAAAGTTTCAAAGGCTATTTCTCTTCCCGATAATTTAGGAGTGTCGGTTTTAATTGCCATCGGTCATCCCGCTGTTAATCCCGAAGCTCCCAAGCGTAAGGAAGTAGCTGATTTAGTTTCATATTTAAGTTAATTTAAAGGAAGGGTTTCCCTTCCTTTTTTTCTACCATAAGGAGGATTATTCATGCGACATTTAATGAGTCCTTTGGACTTTTCTGTCAACGAGCTTGACAGACTCTTCGACCTTGCCGGAGACATTGAAAAAAATCGTGACAAATATGCTCACGTCTGTGACGGAAAGAAGCTCGCAACATGTTTCTATGAGCCCTCAACACGTACAAGATTGAGTTTCGAAGCAGCAATGCTCAATCTCGGCGGAAATGTTCTCGGCTTTGCCGATGCTTCCAATTCATCCGCCGCAAAGGGCGAGAGCGTTTCAGATACAATAAGAATCATTTCCTGCTACGCCGATATTTGCGCCATGCGCCATCCCAAGGAAGGTGCTCCGATGGTTGCGGCCGGCAAGTCCCTCATTCCCGTAATCAATGCCGGTGACGGCGGACATCAGCATCCTACGCAGACGCTTACGGACCTTTTGACAATCCGCTCTTTGCGCGGCAAGCTCGGCTCATTTACAATCGGTCTGTGCGGCGACTTAAAATTCGGCCGTACGGTGCACTCGCTTATACGTGCACTGCTTCGATATGACAACATCAAATTTATTTTCATATCTCCCGAGGAATTAAGAATTCCCGAATACATCATTTCCGAATTAAAAGATAAAAATGTTGAATACAAGGAAGTCATTCGTCTTGATGATGTAATCGGCGACCTCGACATTCTTTACATGACACGTGTTCAGAAAGAAAGATTCTTCAACGAGGAAGATTACGTAAGATTAAAGGACTGCTATGTTCTGACCAAAGAAAAACTTTCCAATGCCCGCGAGAACATGATTGTCCTTCATCCGCTTCCCCGAGTAAACGAAATTTCGGTAGAAGTCGACGATGACCCTCGTGCATGTTATTTCAAACAGGCTCAGTACGGTGTTTACGTTCGTATGGCATTAATAATGACATTGCTTAACCTTGCACCCGAAGTATTCGATAAGGAGGATTAATCAGTATGCTTAACGTCGGAAAAATCGAAGAAGGATTCGTATTAGACCACATCAAAGCCGGACACAGCCTTGATATTTATCACAAGCTCAACCTCGATAAGCTTGATTGTACCGTAGCAATAATCAAAAATGCCAAATCCAACAAAATGGGCAAGAAAGACCTTTTAAAGGTTGAGTGTCCCGTCGAATTATTGGATTTGGATGTTTTGGGATTTATAGATCACAATATTACCGTAAACGTCATCAAAAACGGAGAAATCGTTGAAAAGAAGCCTTTGGAATTGCCAAGACAGATTATAAACGTTATTAAGTGTAAAAATCCCCGTTGCATCACTTCTATCGAGCAGGAGCTTCCCCATATATTTGTACTTACCGATGAAAAGACGGAAACTTACAGATGCAAATACTGCGAAGAAAAAGCAGCAGCCAGATGGTAATTACGAAATAAAAAGACGACACCCGATTACTTTCGGGTGTCGTTTTGGTTCTGAGTAATTTCCGATACTCTCTTTTTCAATATCTCGAACGAATCAGCAAACCTTAATGATCTCATCTTCGGGTTGTTTTTAATGGTTGCCTTACTGTATCTGTCCTTAAGCCATGTCTTCTGATGTTCTCTGTTGGCAAGAATTTTCGCACGAAATTCAATGTATTCGTTCTTAACCGCTTCGGAAATTTCGGCAGGCTTGCTTTCAATTGAATCCTTAAGAATCCAAAGTCTGTCTTCTATATCCTGTGCAAGCTCTTCGAACGAATCTTCAACTGCCTGCTTTCTGCGGTCAAGTTCATCGTCCGCAACAGCAATAATAACATCCAGGCGTTTCGACATAATACGCATTTCGTCTTTGATCTGGTCGATTTTTATAATCATGCTTCTGATATCGAGAGCGGTCCTTACCGCAAGCGTCAGGTCGACGATAAAGTAAATTGAAACTACTCTTACGACAATGCCGCTTACAAGTGCAGGCATCAGATTATATAAGCTTTCTACCGGCTTATGTAAAAGATAGTTCAGTAAAAGAGCCATCGCTCCCCACGTGAGACTTGCTTTTAAACATACATGTCCGTTTATGTTACAAAACTCATCGGAATAATCCCAATATCTGACCCTGAATATTTTTTCCATCGACCATCCCGTTACATACTCAAGAATGCTGCAGCTTATCATTCCGGCAAAAAACACCAAAACGGGCCATTTAAGAAAAAACGTCGTTGAAAAAAGAAGCATCATGGCTCCGCATCCGTAAATCGGAATAAACGGGCCACGCATAAATCCCCGGTTTGTAAATTTCTTTTCTTTTATCGAAACATAAGTGGATTCAAACGCCCATCCAAACATGCAATAGAACAAAAAGAAAAATACAAGCTGTTCAAATGTATATCTGAAAATCATTATCGTTCTCCGTTAATTGAATGAGAGTACTTCATTGGCCGGAGCCTTGCAGGGAACAATCGTATCGGCTATAAGCATGGGGCCTTCGCCTTTATATCCTTCGAAGTACTCGAATCCTACGGTTGCGGTAATCTTTACCCAGGAACGGTTTTCAAGTTTATCCGCATCGGCATATTTGCACGGCAATCCCAAGAACTGTATATCTTCGGCGCAGCATGTCATAATCATTCTTCCCGGAACAAAATATCCTTTTGCAAAATCGCCGGGAACAAGAACACTTGCGACAAAAGAAACTTTCTTTCCCTTGTATCTTTCCGGATTGTCGAGTGTATCGATATACCAGACTCCGTATGTGTCCTCGTTAAGCTCGATTAAGTCCTTGGAAACATCGAAAGGAAGCTCTTCTTCCAAAGTCATGTTAACCTCGCCGTCCTTGTCTTCAAAAACGATTTCAGCCATCTGGTTCAATGCCTTTACGTTTCTTTTGTAACCGGCAAGTTTTGAAGTTAAATTATCGCAGCGGTTGAATATAATAAGCTCTGACTTACGCAACATTTCTGCGAACAATGAACGCATATTTGTGTAATAAAGTTCAAAGTTGGCAGCATTGATTAATGTAATCTGCTGCTCAAGCTTCCAAAGAAACGGAAGCTTAAAATTTTTGTAATTCCACATTCCGTTATATTCTATGATGATTCTGGAAGGCTTATACTTCTTGTCAAGTTCCATCAATTTATCGGTAGAAATATCGCTTTCATCTTCCGCAATGACAACCTGTGTGTTGGTCGCGCGAAGCAGCATTTCATCGTATTCCTCTTCACCCTCTTCGCAGACAATCAAAAGCGTGGTGCCTTTGGTCTTAAAATAGGGCTGTCCGATTGTATATGAAATAAACTGAGTCTTTCCGCTGTCAAGAAAACCGTTAATAACAAATACCGATTTCATGTCAAATACCTTATACCTTTGCAAAAATTATTTAAGAATAAGTTCCTTAATCTTGTCTTCTTTAAGTTCGGAACCGATTACGCAAATCTTACCTGTATATTCGGGCGCACCTTTGCGTACATTGGTCTCACCGGGTACATAATCAAAGTAAATCCATTCGCCGTTAGCCGAAGGAAGCATTCCCTTTGCACGTAATACAAGACCGTATTCGGATTCTTTTCCGAGCGCCTCAAGGAAAGCCGAAACTTCTTCCTGCGTATAAGCAGAAGCTGTTTCCATTCCAAGGCTTGTAAATACATCGTCTGCGTGATGATGGTGATGGTGGTGATCATGATCGTGGCATCCGCATGTGCATTCTTCGCCATGTTCATGATGGTGATGATGATGCTCGTGTTCATCTTCATCATCATCGTGGTGATGGTGATGATGGTGTTCATGCTCGTCGTCATCGTCGTGATGATGGTGATGGTGATGTTCGTGTTCGTCGTCATCGTCATCGTCGTGATGATGGTGATGGTGATGTTCGTGTTCGTCGTCATCGTCATCGTCATCGTCATCATCATGATGCTCCATAAATTCTTTCATAAGCTCTTCTTCAAGAGAAGTAACTGCCTCAAATGTCTCAAGAATATATTTTCCGGTAAGTTCATCCCACGGAGTAGTAACAATCTTTGCATCCTTGTTGTGCTCTCTTAACATTTCGACAACCTTCTTAAGCTTCTCCTCATCCATACCCTGAGTACGGCTTAAAATAATAGTTCCGGCATGTTCAACCTGATCGATAAAGAATTCACCGAAATTCTTCATATAAATCTTGCACTTGGAAGCATCTACAACGGCAACGGATGAACCGGGTTCAACACCGCTTGATTCGCATGCCTTCATTACAGCGCGCTGAACATCGGAAAGTTTACCGACTCCCGAAGGCTCAATCAAGATGCGCTCGGGAGCATATTTATCAATAACTTCCTTTAAGGATGATGTGAAATCACCCACAAGCGAGCAGCAAATACATCCGGAATTCATCTCTCTGATTTCGATTCCCGCATCCTTTAAAAATCCACCGTCTACACCGATTTCACCAAATTCGTTTTCAATCAAAACTACCTTGGTTCCTTTAAGCGCTTCCGACAAAAGTTTTTTAATAAGTGTTGTTTTTCCCGCTCCGAGAAATCCCGAAACGACATCAATTTTAGTCATTATAAAGCCTTCTTTCTACATAGTTTAAGCGGATACTGAGTATCCGCCGATGTTTATCAATAATACAAGTGTTGTAACCGAAACGATAAGCCGGGTTATGTCGTTGGGTGATCATCTATCTAGTATTATCGTTACCGATAATATCAAGCGACCTACCTGGCAGCAAATCGGGCAAATTTATCGCTGCCGTGCCTTTCGGCTCTTGGTCTTGCTTCGGATGGGGTTTACATGGCTTTCTGTGTTACCACAGAAACGGTAGTCTCTTAAGCTGCCTTTCCACCCTTACCCGGTAAACCGGGCGGTATATTTCTGTTGCACTGGCCTTGGAGTCGCCTCCACCGGACGTTATCCGGCATCCTGCCCTGTGAAGCCCGGACTTTCCTCACCTGCATAAAATGCAGCCGCGATCACCTGTCCCGGTTACACACCTTGTAATTATTCATAATTATCTCCGTTTTGCATCGAAAAGAACGGAGTGCACGTGCTTATACGGGGAAATAACTTCCTCCGATAAATTCACGGCAAATCGAGTTGTTCGGAACCACCTTGGGATCCAATGCCACGAAATACTCCAGGAATTTAAGTAAACGCTTGGCTTCCTGATATTCGGGTTCATCGGGAGTAATTTCAAACAACAACGGCTCGGCATAAGTCTTAAATGCCGATAACTCATATATCAAAATCGAATTGAACATAGCATCTGCGTTTTCCTGGAAGGGGAAGATGTTCTCCTCTTCACCGCGTCGTACGCTCGGCCACATCTTAATGGTATTCTTTGCAAGCGTACCGCGTGTTCTTGCATCACGTACCATTCTTCTTAACAAACGGCCGTCTGTGGTAGGAATACGATTATGTTCATCAATATTCAGGCTTGTAAGAGCACTGATATAAATCTTATATTTACTTTCCGAAGGAAGCGTATATGAAAGCTTGTCATTAAGTCCGTGGATGCCCTCGATTACAAGTACATCATCGGGACCAAGCTGCTTAAAGTTGCCTTTATACTCACGCTTTCCGGTCTTGAAATTGAATGAAGGAAGCTCAACTCTTTCGCCTCTTAACAAAGCGGTCATATCCTTATTGAACTGTTCGACATCAATGGCTTCAAGACATTCGAAGTTATATTCCCCGTTCTCATCCTTCGGGGTATTCTCGCGATCTACGAAGTAATCATCGCATGCAATCGGATGAGGCTTAAGTCCGTAAGTACGAAGCTGAACGGAAAGTCTGTGTGAGAAAGTAGTCTTTCCCGAAGAAGAAGGACCCGCAATCATAACGAACTTAACGCCGCCGCGATTTACGATATCCTGTGCGATTTCGCCGATTCTTCTTTCCTGCAAAGCTTCCTGTACAAGAATAAGATCATTAATCTTGCCGCTGCAAATCATGTCGTTTAACTCACCGACCGTGCTGACTTCAAGCTTGCCGCTCCACTCGGTAGTAGTCTTCAAAGCTTCGAAAAGATGCTTTCTCTCATCAAAGGCTTCCAATACACGAGGATTGTTCTTGGTAGGAGTCGTAAGAATGAATCCCTCGTCGTAAAGGAATAAATCAAACCACTTTACATAGCCTGTTGACGGAAGCATGAAACCGTAAAAATAGTCAACATAGTTGCCAAGATAGTAAATATTTACATTGGAACTTCTGCGATATTTGAAAAGGCTTACCTTGTCATACATCTTGCGTTCTTTGAAAATTCTGATTGCATCGTCTCTTGAAACACTTTCTTTGGCAAAAGAAAGATTCTCTTCAACGATTTCCTTCATACGGGTCTTTACCTTGGCGATTACATCGTTGTCAATAACCTTCGAAGCCTTATAAGTGCAATAAAATCCGTTGGCAATAACAAACTCAACCTTAATGCGTTCAATATAATCACGACCGAGTACATCTTCAAATGCCTTCATCATAATCATAAGGGCACTTCTTGTATACGCTCTGTGTCCCTGAGGATCTCTTAAAGTAATAAACTTAATTTCCGCATTCTTGGTTGCTTTCTTAAAAAGTTCGCGCATTTTACCGTTTTCGGAAACAAGCGCGATATTTCCATCGTAATCCTTCTGATACTCATCGGCAATTCTTTCAAAAATAGTACCGTCTGCGTATTCTTTAACCTCACCGTTAATAGTTAATTTTGCCATATTTTTCCTCCTGCTATTCCATCATTCCCAATGCAGACTCAATATCATTTATCGTATGCAGAAGTCTTTCGCGACTATCCCCCGTCGCTTTCTGCAAATACTTCTCATTCATTTCGAGCTGATAGCGAAGATATTTCTTCAATGTATCATCCGAAGCTTTAATAAGATATCCCGAATACTCATCGTAAAGACGCCTTACCTTTGGAGGATACTCTTCCTCTCTTCCCTTGACTGCGCTCATTATCCAGTAAAACTTACCGCCGTCTTCAATCATCTTTTCCGACTCTGTCATAAAGCCGTTGTCCCTAAGCCATGCTCTTATTAAAAACATCTCCGATTGAGGCGAAAGAACAAGTTGCGAAGCATTCTTTGCAATATCTTTGCCCCTTTCCAAAATGTCTTTCATAAGCCGGCCGCCCATGCCGGCGATAATAATGCAATCAACCTTATCCTCGGCGGTAATCTTTTCAAGGCCATCGGAAAGTCTTGTAAAAATCCTGCCTTCAAAGCCTGCCGCATTAATATTTTCGGAAGCGGCACTTAACGGGCCTTCGTTTATATCGCAGGCTATTACATTGTCAGCCTTGTTATCCGCAATAAGTTCTATGGATACATATCCATGGTCGCAACCTATATCGGCAGCTGTTTTACATGATTTAACGGTATCCTTTACCGTAGAAAGTCTAAGTGAAAGACCGAATTGTCTGTTCATCAGTCAAGATAATCCTTAAGTTTCTTTGAACGGCTGGGATGACGAAGCTTTCTTAAAGCCTTGGCTTCAATCTGACGGATACGTTCACGGGTAACGTTAAACTCCTTACCAACCTCTTCAAGTGTTCTTGCACGACCGTCATCAAGACCGAAACGAAGTCTTAAAACCTTCTGCTCACGGTCTGTTAATGTGCCGAGAACTTCAACCAACTGTTCCTTAAGCAATGTAAATGCTGCAGCATCTGCGGGAACGGGAACGTTGTCATCCTGAATGAAATCACCAAGGTGGCTGTCTTCCTCTTCACCGATAGGCGTTTCCAAAGAAACGGGCTCCTGTGAAATCTTTAAGATTTCACGTACACGCTCAACAGGCATATTCATCTCTTCGGCAATTTCTTCCGGGAGAGGCTCTCTTCCGAGTTCCTGTAAAAGCTGTCTCGATACTCTGATAAGTTTATTGATTGTTTCAACCATATGAACGGGGATACGAATCGTACGGGCCTGATCGGCGATTGCACGGGTTATTGCCTGACGAATCCACCATGTTGCATAAGTTGAAAACTTGTAACCTTTTCTGTAGTCGAATTTCTCAACCGCCTTAATAAGTCCGAGGTTACCTTCCTGAATCAAATCCAGGAAAAGCATACCACGACCAACATAACGCTTTGCTATACTTACTACAAGACGAAGGTTTGCTTCGGCAAGCTTTTTCTTGGCTTCTTCATCTCCCGTCTCCATCTTCTTGGCAAGTTCGATTTCCTCTTCGGCACTTAAAAGCGGAACCTTACCGATTTCCTTAAGGTACATACGAACAGGGTCTTCGATGCTGACACCTTCGGGAACCGAAAGGTCGATATTTTCAACGTCTACATCCTCCTCAACGTCGAAATCAATTCCTTCGTCAAGATCATCTTCTTCCTGAGGTCTCATGATATCGATATTCTTGGACTCAAGTGTTTCAACAATCTTGTCAAACTGCTCGTCTTCCAATCCCAGATTTGAAAAGAAGTCATTAATCTCGCTGTAATCAACGATGTTCTTTTTCTTTTTGGCAAGAGCGATGAATTCATCTACTTTACCGTCGACTTTGGTCTGGATACTTTCCTCGGAATCTTTCTCAAATTCCTTATCCAATTCCTTATCCGTCTTGTTTTCCATTTCCTTTTCCTCTTATCTTTCCGTTTATTTTCAATCTATGTGGAATGTAATATTTGCCAATTTCTGCAAAGCCTTCTTGTCTTCCAGCGCCTTCATGATCTCCTCAACAGTCGGGTCGGGCTTCGCATTTATGGCATCGTTGGAATTCTTCTTGACCGCATATACAAGGTCGTGAAGGGCTTTTTCTTTCTCTTTGATGCCATCTATTTCGGCAAGCTTCGTATTGAATATTTCCGCTACGACGCTTTGCTTTTGCTCGTCTTCAAAACAGCTTACGATAGCCGCGGGATTAAGCTTACCCTCTTCAAGGTCCGCAAAAAGTTTTCCCGCAACCATGCGGTACGTTTCGTCTATAAAATCGTCGGGCGAAACAAACTCTTTTATCTGCTTGTATATCGACGGCTCCTCCGAAAGCCAGGTAAGCAGAAATCTTTGAACTCTCTTTGCATTCTCGTCAGGGTCCTTATCACGGGACAAAGTTGATTTCGGCCTGTCAACCGGTGAAATATTTCCCGTTCCCTTGGCTGCGCTAACGGCCACCTGCTTTTTAAGGCTTTCTATTGAAATGTTATACTTGGAAGCTATTGCCGCAGTATAATTGTCTCTTTCTATTTCATCTTCGAAGTTGGCAAGCTTTCCGGAAAGTTCCCTTATAAACTTTGTACGTTCATCGGGATCTTTTAAATTGTAGTTGCCTTCGAGAATTCTGATTTCGAAAAAGAAACTGTTTTCAGCTTCATCAATTCGCTTCGAAAATTCCTCGGCTCCGAGGTTTTTAATAAACTCATCGGGATCCTTGTACGGTTTAAGGTTAATTACCTTACCCGTCATTGAAGCATCTCTTAATATCGAAATTGCACGAAGTGCAGCGCTTGTACCGGCACCGTCACTGTCGTAGCACAAATATACGCTGTCCGTGTATCTGTGAAGAAGACTCGCCTGTCCGGAAGTAAATGCCGTTCCCAAAGATGCGACCGCTTCGGTAAATCCCGCCTGGTGCATCGAGATAACATCCATATATCCTTCGCACAGAATAAATCTGTTCTTTCTGGAAGTTCTTGCAAAATTCAAACCGAAAAGATTTCGGCTCTTATCAAATACAGGCGTTTCCGGCGAGTTTAAGTACTTGGGCTTGGCATCCGACATAACACGGCCGCCGAAGCCGATTACGTGATGGTTTATGTCCTGAATCGGGAACATTACGCGATTCCAGAACTTGTCCTGAAGGCCTCGCTTCTCGTCAAATGTTGCCAACCCCGCCTCGATAATAACATCATCGGCAAAGCCCTTCGACTTAAGGTATCTCGAAAGGTCGTTGGAAGTAACACTGGCAAACCCCAGGCCAAAGTTCTTCATCGTCTCATCGGTAAGTTCCCTGCCTTTAAGATATTCCATGCCCGAAGCTCCCGAAGGATTTCTTAATTGATAATAGAAGTACTTGGCAGCCTCTCTGTTGGCCTCTAAAAGTAAAGTCTTCCTCTCCGCTTTCTTACGGCTTTCCTCTGAATACTCGATTTCCGGAAGCTTGATGCCTGCCCTGTCCGCAAGATATTTCACTGCTTCCTGAAAATTGAAATTCTCATAATTCATAATGAAGCTGATGACATTTCCGCCTGCGCCGCAACCGAAGCAGTAATAAATCTGCTTGCTTCCCGAAACACTGAAGGAAGGCGACTTCTCACTGTGGAAAGGGCATAATCCGAAATATGAAGAACCCTTTTTCTGAATCTTCACATAACTTCCCACAACATCCACTATATCGTTTTTCATCCTCACTTCTTCAATGAGTTCTTCGGGATATCTCATAATCTACCTTCAGTGTATTGTTATCCTATCCAAAACTTCGGAATATAAATATCTTCATAAACCGAAATGGCATATCTGTCCGTCATGGCGGCAACATGGTCGCAAACAATCTGTTCGCGCTTGTCGCCCTTATCTTCAAGAACCTTCAAATAATCGGGTACCTTGTCGAAATTCTTTAAAAAGTAAACATACAGAGTTTCCATCAGATTCTCTGCCTTGCCTTCCTCGCTTTTGGCGGAAGGATTTTTATATACGTTTTCAAACATAAACTGTCGCATGTCTTTCATTGCCTTGCCGACAGCATCACTCATAACAATATCGTTCTTGCCAAGACTCGTGGTAACGATATCATGAATAAAACAGTCGAGACGTTCACCTGTCGTATAACCGATTACATCGCCGATTTCCTTCGGAACGTCGCATTCTCCGATGATTCCGGCACGAATGGCATCGTCCATATCATGGTGAATATACGCGATTTTATCGGAAAACCTGACAACCTTGCCCTCAAGTGTGGAAGGCATTCCGGAAGTCTGATGATTTAAAATACCGTCCCTGACCTCATAAGTAAGGTTAAGTCCCTGTCCGTCCTTCTCAAGAACATCAACCGTTCTCACGCTTTGAACCGCATGTTCAAACCCCAACGGGCAAATTCTGTCCAAAGCTCTCTCGCCGGCATGACCGAAAGGCGTATGACCCAAATCATGGCCAAGAGCAATTGCCTCCACCAGTTCTTCATTTAAAGACAATGCCCTGGCAAGCGTTCTTGCATTCTGCGCAACTTCAAGCGTATGCGTAAGTCTGGTCCTGTAATGATCTCCTTCGGGCGAAAGAAAAACCTGCGTCTTATCCTTAAGTCTTCTGAATGATTTACTGTGAATAATACGGTCTCTGTCTCTTTGAAATACAGGTCTGATATCACAAGGTTCTTCATCCTTGGCCCTGCCCTTTGAATCCTTGCTGTGCATGGCATAAGGACTTAGAAATTCCTGTTCCCAATTCTCCAGTCTTTCACGAATAAGCATATATCACTGTCTCCATTCTGCACTCATTTCGTATGAGTACCATACAGGGATACCCTAAAAAAACGTCTCTAAAGATAGTATTCTGTATAACCTCGCAAAATCCTTTTTATTTTTCTGAAAAAACATAAAATTTCGAAAAAACATCCTATAAAGAAAAACCTTGCAACATTTTCCGTGTTGCAAGGCTTTAATCTTCTATCTGTATCCGATTGCACCGATTTTCGTTCCCGGAAGCCAGGTCGAAGTAATATAAAGCTCGTACCCCGCATTTTTGCTGGGAAGAACATCTATAAGCTTGGCTTCTCCTTCTTCAAAGAAGATTTCGTATTCATCCGTCTTGGCGCTGACCTCTTTGGGAATTCCGTTTTCGCATTCGTAAGTTCCGATAAACAAATCGTCCTGATATTCGAAGTTTTTCATCACCTCGGTCATCGTACCGTTGGCGTAACCGTCGGAAAAGTTTCCGAATGTCGCTCTCTCGTACTCGTTACCGTAAATATATAAGGCGCCCTCACCGTTGGGAGCATCATTATTAAATTGCCCTTCAAAAACATCATAAGCCGTTTCTCCGGTCTTCATGAACATGATACCGTTTCCGCTTCTTACGCCGTTTTTATATTCGCCCACATAGAAATAGTAAGCCACAAGCGTCTGGCCTTCCTCGTTCTGCCAGAAATCGCCGAACGGATAAAGGCCCGCTCCGATACCGGTGTAGTTCTCGGTAAATCCGCCTTCCGCATAAAGATACTTTCCTGCGCTCATCGAACGGATAAGACGATTGGCGTCATCCGAGCCGTCCAAAAGCATAGCCGCCGAAAAGTCAAAATCGTAAGCTCTTGTGTTTTCTTTATCTATAACACCGTTGCCTTCCTTTAATGCACTCACATACTGCTCGTAGTACGGAATGAGTGCCTCAATTGCCTTGGAAAGCAGACGATTCTGCGACTCAAAAAGTTCTTCCTTGTCAACAACCTCATTTAAAACAGCCACCATATCAACATCTGCAAGAAGCTCCTGATATTTGAGTGCGAGGTCTTTAGCCTTCTCAAAATCATGGCTGTCGCAAAGTCTGTCTATTGCCGGCCCGATTGCCTTCGAAACACCCGCTATGGCTTTATCATCATAAGTCGAAAGCTCCAAAGCCTTGTCAAAATCATCAATGGCAGCAAGATAATCCGATTCGATAACCTTCGAATTGCCTCCCTCAACATAAGCATTCAAAAGGCTGTTCTTAACCTCTTCGTCGTGCATTGAAAGCTCATACGCCTCGTTTAACGCGTCAATGCGTCCGTCCTGCCCTTTGAAAACCTCATCCGCAAGTCTGCAAACACTTACAATCAAATCATGGTTTTCATTAAGTTCATCCGTGCTCAAATTGTTAAACTTGTCTATTGCACTTTGGTAGCTTGAAACGGCTGCCAAAGAAGCGTCTTCGGACTGTGAAAGCGAATAAGCCTTAACGGCTCCCACCAAAGCATCCCTATTGAGTGCGTCGATTTTCATGACCTTATCATATTGTTCTCCGGCAAGAAGATAAGCACCTTCGTTAAAAGATGCATCCGCTTTCTTAAGACCTCTTGCAATTCTTTTTGAATCCGAAAAGAATATTAAAAGAATAAGAAGAAAAAGAATCAATATCGAAGCCAGTACAATAATCAGTTTGAGTTTCGTCTTTAATATATCCAATAATTTATTCATAAAAATCTCCATAGAATCAGCTTACAAACAACAAAAGCAGAGAAACGTGCTTCTCTGCTTTGATAATGCAGGAAATGGGACTTGAACCCACATGAATTTTACTTCACACGGACCTGAACCGTGCGCGTCTGCCATTCCGCCATTCCTGCACGCAATTGCCATTTTACAATCTAATGAAATAAATGTCAATGACAGTGCGTCTCATAAATTATATCCTGACTTTTATGCGCCAAGTCCGCGTTTTATCCTGTCGAACTTATAAAGTTCTTCCTGTGCAAGACGCGTCTTTGCGACAATATCGCCCGCACCCTTCGGGAAGCAGTAATACGATGTTTTCATGTCGCCGATGCAAATCATGTCACCCAGTTCATACCAGAAGTAGTCCGAGTAAAGACTGTATGAAGCCTGCGGTGTCTGACTGTAGTTAAGCTTTCCGTCGCAACCCGTAAGCGTAAATCCTTCCGACGTATGCTTAAGAACGCCCTCTCCAACCTTGTATATGCATTTGCGGTCTACCATCATGCAAATATCAACCGGGGTTTCGAGCTTGTATGAACCGTTTTCGAGCTCATTTTTAACGCATTCTCGCTCCCATCTGTACCAGTCCGGAATATGTGAAAACTTTCCGTCGCCGTTTGTGCAGACAAGTTTTCCGTACTCATCAAGCTCGTAAGCGGTATCACAATTTTCGCACTTAAGTGCAACACCTTTACCCATCATCTTTCCTTCCGTGTTGCAGGAAGGGCACTTGTAAAGAACACGGTTTAAGCCGTCCGCTCTGAACGGTTCGCTGATTTTAACATGATTGTCCTGCTGCCATTTGAAGTGGTCAAAAGAAAATTGCCCCGCAAGAATTTCATTTATCTTCTCAACCGACATGTTTTCTATTTCTTCGGGTGAAAGAAGATACGTCATGGCCGCGTGGATGTTTACCTTTCTAAGCTGAAGCATATTGTAAAGAGGATCACGCGAAAAAGCACCCTCGGTTGAAATCATGACAACCGGGACCTTAAGCTTTTTAATAAGTTTACCGAGACTTTCGGGAAGCGGAGTAGCCGTACCGTCGAAGGAATAGCTGGCTTCCGGATACATAAGCACGGAAGATTTTAACTTGGTAAGTGCATATTTGATATCCTTGATAAGTACAAGGTCCGTGACAAACTTCTGTGTCGGAATGCAGCCGATCAAACGCATGAGCATTTCCTTGCCTACAAATCCGTCCGAAGTACACACAATCTGCAAAGGATCCGGAAACCACAACTTCTCTGCGATTTCCAAATCGATGAAACTCGAATGATTCATAAGGACAAGACAAGGTTCCTTTTCCCTGCGTCGTTCCATTCCAAGATAATCACAGGAAAAATTAGCCTTCTTAAGGTCTGAATCCGAAAGAAATTTAATCAGAAGCTTCAAAATACCCAAAGGCTTTCCGGGATTTTTATGAACAGAATGTTTAAGCTTAATTACCTCTTCATAAGGCATTTCTCTGGTTTTAATTTTCATAATGTCTCCGTAAAAAACCGGTATCAAAGATATATGCCAATACCTTTGATACCGGTCATAAATAAGTTCTGCTTATTCGGATTAATTATCCTTTTCGCTTCGTTTCTTCATCTCCATGTCCAGAAGCTTGTGTGCTCTCTCCTTCTCCTCATACATGGACTCGTCTGCACGATTGATGAAGTCTTCTATCGAGCCCTCATCCTCGGGTAAAATAATCGAATAACCGACACTCGCCGAAAGAGAGAACGAAAGATTCAATGTATTTATATATGCCTTCATCATGTTATCGAGATTTTCACGCTGCATCGGGACAAGATCCGGATTCGGGCAAATACCGACTGCGATAAACTCGTCTCCGCCGTAACGGCCGAACAGCCAGCCTTCCGGAAGCGATTTTTTCATGGCATCGGAAGTTGCCTTGATAGCAAGGTCACCGTTTAAGTGTCCGTAAACATCGTTGATTATCTTCATGCGGTTAATGTCTGCAAACAGAAGAACCGACGACATTCCGCGCTTTCTGTTTTCTTCAATAAATGAGTATAATACCTTTTCGCAACCTGTACGGTTGTACATGCCTGTAAGGAAATCCGTCATATAAATCTGGGTAAGCTTCCGGTTCGTCTCCTGTGCGAAAATATACTGTCTTATTGTAATAAACAGCGAGTTTATATTGGAAATCCATTTACGTAAATTAAGATTGTAAACAAATTCCGTATCATTCTTAATAACTACATATCCTATGATGAACTCCATGTTATTAAGCGGTGCAATAAAATATGTATTGGACTCACCGTCTACTTTATGATATCCGGGAACGACCGTATGCGTCTGGAATGAAGTCTGCACAATCGGCTCGCCGTTATGCTTACCATAAATAACATCCATCGTCTTGCTGTATCCCCTTATACGTCTCGGATACTTATCATCATCCATTTCAAAGAACAAAGGCTCAGTGCAAATCCAGAAATCCGGTCCCATAAAAGACGAGTTTCCGAATTCTCTTTTAGCCACTTCGTAAAAATCTTCCTTACTCTCAACCTTGGCCATTGCGATACGTAAATTCTGGAAGAAAATATCAAGCATATCGTTCATGGTAGTTTCGTAGTAGTGATTCTTAACCTTTTCAAGTCGCACGCGGGTTGCCGTTGTTGAAGGCTTGCATCCGCAGCTTTCCGAAGGAACAAAAACCGAATCGTAAATTTTCTCGTAAGTAGGGTCGGGATTTTTGATCTGTTCTTTAAGCTCTTCGTATAAATACTTACCCATCTTGCTCCAGCGTCTTGAAACCGTTGCAACCAACGGGAATGAAGACTGAGCTTCGGCGATATGGTCAAATCCCGTAACAATAACATCCTTGGGAACTTCATATCCCAGATGGTCGAGAGTACTTGAAATACCCAAAGCCATATGGTCGTTGGCGCATACAAATGCGTCGGGCATTTCATGTCCTGCCGCAACCCATTTCTTAAGTTCCTCCTGCGCATTGTAGAAACCGAAATCACCGCGAATCGTATCTTCTATTGCAAGTCCGCGTTCTTTTAAAGCATCCTCCAATGCCTGTCTTCTGATGGCATTTTCGTCATTGCCTTCAATACCGCTTACATATACAACACGCTTAACGTCATGAACATCCATAAGATGTTTGGCCATCTCGTAAACGCCTTCGTAATTGCCGGTACCGATATATGCCATACCCGGCACTTTTACCTCGGTTGAAATCATTGGAATTCCGGACTTTTGGAACAGTGCACAAACTCTTTCCTCTTCATCGGAAAGATTAAATGTATTTGTAAGCATTATTGCGCCGTCAAAATCTTCCGGCCTGGGCAAATGAAAAATATTAAGCTGACACTTACTCTGAACATTAGAATCTGTAAAGAATATATAAGTCAGAAAAACAAAAATATCCACACCGTCAGCCGCAGCTTCTTTCTTAAGACCCTCGACGATATGTGCGATAAATTCATTACTCCATCCGTTTGCAAAAACCGCAATTTTTTTCTTTTCCAAAGATGATACCTCCGTCCGGTAATCTTCACCTGTATATTTCACAGTTTAGCAGAAATTAGTACATCGGTCTATGTATAAATGACAAATGTCTGTAAGAATTTTCTGACTATTTTTCACAATTAATCCGCGTCATAAGCATCCGAAAGTTTCTTTCCGATTGCTTCGATAACCGCATACGCGTTTTGCGAAAGTTCGGTAGTGTTGGTGTTTACAAAAACGTATTTGTCGTCCGCAAATTCCACCTCAAGAGACAGAAAGTTTTCGCCGTAAGGTTTCTTTTCCAAGGTCGGAAGCAAATCCCACTTTCGCATGCCGGCAAGCTTTAGGGCTTCTTCCACGCTTTCAAAGAATTCCTCGCTGACCTCGACAATATTGTCGTCATCGGAATCTTTGTCTTTACTGTCTTCCTTCATAATAAAGCAACCGTTTTCGTCACTGAAAATGCAATACTTTGAAAACGCACCCTGTTGCTTACCTTCATAGAATGTCAACAAGTATACGGAATTGTTTTTTGCTTCGATTTCTTCCATCTTGGCTTCGTTGCGTTTCGCACTTTTAGCCATTATGGCATCTTTCATTTTAATAATTAACTCACACAAATATTGATTGGCTATATTTCCCATCTCATCCTCCGGATAACATGTACTTATTCACAATTATACAAACGCTGTTCTATATTTCAAATTGATTTCCCGAGCTTATTGCAATAAGCCGGTCTTTCATAACATCCTTAAGCCACTTAAATGCGATTGTTCCCGTACAGTGACCGGAATAGAAAGTTGCATCCGTCAAAGTCATCAGTTCGCCTGCGAGAGTCGTTACCTCCTCCATTAAATATCCGCAGGAATCCGCTCCGCTTGCACCCATCAGGTGAAATCCGCCGACATAAGCCTTTATCGGCTTATCCGGAAACGCACTTTTCACCTCTTTTATAACAATATCCACGCCCGAATGTGAGCAGCTGTTAAAGCACACAAGTCCATCATCTTCCTCGAACACGACAGTCTGTTCATGCTTAAAATCGTCGTATGCAAATCCATCACCAACCGCAACACACATATGTGTGTGTTCGGCGCGCTTTATAATTCCCGGCAGGCTGTGTGCGACAATGTATATTCCCTCATCGCCGATACCTTCAAAATGGCCTTCCGACATATCAGTTGTTCCGTCGATATATTCGAATCTGTCGGCGTATTTTTCAAGCAAGCCCTTCGGTATTCCTATATATTTAGGGCCTTCTTCGGTCACTTTGTAATACATTCTTCCCAAAGCCGATCTCTGTAAATAAACTTTGGCATTTTTGTTTTGCTCAAAAAAAGTATCGTATCCGCCGCTGTGATCGTAATGTGCGTGCGAAAGAAAAGCCGCATCGATTGCATTAAGATCAACATTAAGCCTTGAAGCATTTTTTGAAAACACCCCACTCGCACCGCTGTCAATTAAATACTTTTTACCTTTATGCTCCACGTAAAGACAAAGTCCGTGTTCTGCACAAAACCCGTCCTGTGCGCTGTTTTCCGCAAGTACTTTTACTATCATTTTCATTCACCGAAACATTAGTTTATTGGTATCTTTTCCGACCTCAAATATTATATCACAACATATCCGTTTTCGCCCATTATAAAAGGTGCCGGTTCATAAAGAATCAGCACCCTCGGTATATAGTCTATTTCATTATCGGAACATAATATTTTTCGGGCGAAGGAATATCCCCGCCGTCACGAAGAGCCTTTATGACATTTACACATTCGTCGATGCACGAAAGGATACAGGCAATGCTTATATCGTACGTGTAAATCTCAAGCTCATCCTTTGAAGCCTTCGGTTCTTCGCAAATATCTTTAAAAAGCCCTCCGACCAAATCATCGTAATATTCAAGATGCAAGCCTTCGAAATCCATATTTCTGTCTTCCGTAAGCTCGTACTTTAAATCAAATTCATTTTTAAGGATATAATTCAGGCGGTGAAAATCCGCATATCCTATATTGCACATTGCCTTGCGCTCTTCGGGGCTTTCGGTTTTCACCCTGATATGACTGTGAATAATATCATGAAACCAGATTGTATCGGTAACCAGATGACACAAAATTCCCAGATACAAATCATCGCTCTCGATTCGGTCACCGTACTTGGATAAAAACGTCATCCAGTTTCCGCCCTTGACATCCCCGTGTTCTTCGGCAAAATGTGTAAGCTTCTTCGAACCGTCCGAGCGCGTGGACATATCCGGACAGATTGAGCCGAGTCTGAACCTGTTCATGTCGTTTATTTTTATTTTGCCCGCAACCTTTTCGGCAATCAAATAGTGAATCAGTCTTGACGGCATAATTACTCCTTCCCGCAGCAGAACAGATACGTATCTCTTTCAATGGTAAGTCCGCCCTGTGCATTTACATATTTTTCAAGATATTGCATAAATTCATATCTTCGCTTTTCAATATCTTCTCTTGCCGGTCTGCACACCTCGAGGACATAATCCGTGAAGTCTTCCGGTGAGGCAAAAGAAAGTGTAATGACATATTCACGTCTTTCTACCTTTGGGAATACACTTTTAATTTCATCCTCCCAACCGTTTAAAACCTTTTTGTGCTTCTCGTACTCAGTTTCCAATGCCGGACACTTTCCAAAAAATTCGCGGAACATAGCCTGCAATTTTTCATAAAGAAGGAATCCACCCCATGTTAAGATAAGCTTTCCGTCCTTTGTAAGGGCTTTTGCGAATTTTCGATACAGCGCCGTTCTGTCGCCTATATTCGAAACCACATGATTAAAGAAAATGCGGTCATATTCTCCTTCAAAGCACATTTTCTCCAAATCATCCCAGACAAAAGATATATTACGATTTTTAAAATATCCTTCTATCTTCTTTTCCTTTATATAATCCGAAAAAGTGTCCATATGAGTATTGTGCTTGTCCACACAGGTAACATCGATTTCGCCCGGAAGTCTTTCGAGATTGTATCGCCATAAATTGCCGTATCCGGCGCCGGCATCCATAATGCGCATGCCTCTTTGAAGCTTAGCCTCATCAAATACAAATCTCGACCATCCTCGCGGCTCATCCGCATGCATCCGAAGGCTTCCGACCAGTTCGTCGGAGCGTCGGTTTCTTACGATATTTCCGAGTGCCCTCAAAAACTCATCCTCATCTTTTACTCCCGCCCTGCATTCCTCGATTGCCCGGTCTACATGAGCAATCACACGGTTTATCTGATCTTTCTTTCTATCCAGCAGTCTTTTCTGTTCCAACAACATCTTCTCGCGACTGAGATTTTCGTATAGATGCAAAAACTCGGAAATCTGATCCAGCGAAAAATCAAGATACTTCATTAACTGTATTTTTTCCAATGTTTTTACCGCCTCATCGCCATAAATGCGATAGCTGTTATCCGCATTTCTTTCAGGCGTAAGAAGGCCTTTCTTCTCGTAAACTCTTAACGTCTTTATCGAAACGCCTGCAAGGCTTGCCAGTTTACCGATAGAATAATATTTTTCCGTCATGATTTTTACTCCTTTTGTGGACCACGATTACATGATAAACCTTGACCTTGGGTAAAGGTCAAGTGTAAAAAAATAAATCCGGCAGGTTTTTGCCTACTCGATTATTCATTAATCCTCACCTACAGCACGTACCTGTTGTCATACGCGTTAAGTGCTTCCTTCGTCCACTTTCCGATAAAATCCGTTTTGGCTTCGGTATAAGCATCTCTGTTGTGCTCGAATTTCTTCCACAAGCTAAGTTTGAGCGCTTCATATTCTTTGGCCACGTCCGGGTTCACGTAGCCCCCCGCACGAAAAAAGAGCCCAACTCGCTGTGCGGAAGATGGGACTCCGAGTGCAACTACGTTGCACGGGGCCCGATAGAACATTCGTCAGAATGTTCGAAAGGGGGAACCCGGGTGCTTCAGCACCGGGTTCACGTAGCCCCCCGCACGAAAAAAGAGCCCAACCATCCGCTGTGCGGAAGATGGGACTCCGAGTGCAACTGCGTTGCACGGGGCCCGATAGAACATTCGTCAGAATGTTCGAAAGGGGGAACCCGGGTGCTTCAGCA
>JAZUJT010000039.1:0-34684 GCA_045642905.1 Lachnospiraceae bacterium
CTTAACTTTGCAGCCTTCACAAATTTCGGCGGGAAGCAGCGCTCTTGCAACAAGCTTGGGCTCGCTTCCGGGCTCGTCTTCCTTCATAAGATTGGCATAGTCACCGTCGATGGACACAACGGTGTAAATAATAGTCTCGAACATATTTATTCTCCCATGAATGCTTTGATAGGATTTACATCTTTCGCAATTGAATAAATGTAATCTGCTTCGTTTAATGCATAGTCTTTAAGCGCCGAAATTTCATCCTCCGAAAAGCCCGAATTATTCACAACACTCGCCTCCGGAAGCTTAAGTTCCAATGATTTTCCCTCATCCGAAAAAAGAACATAAACAGCTTTTTCATCACCACAACGGGTTAGCGGTGACACACTCATTTTAACCGATTCATTCATGGCAAATCCCCTTGTAAAAACTTATCCAAATATATAGCAAAATACTTTTTTATCATTTCTATTATTTTCACAAAAGAAAAGCGGTGCTATTCTCAAAATATACAGTTGAAAGGAGCATACTTATGAGACTTGGCATATCTACTGCTTTAACATACGAAAGCCCGGAAAAATGGGCACTTGCGCACAAAACTTTAGGATGTAAAAGTGTTGTATTTCCTTTAGACAGTAATGCCGATGAAGACTTGATAAATCAATACAAAAAAGCTGCCGACGACAATGATTTATTGATTGCCGAAGTCGGCATATGGAAAAATGCAATTTCACCCGATCCCAAGGAAGCTTCCGAAAACGTAAAATACAGCATAAATCAGCTTCTTCTTGCAGATAAAATAGGTGCTCGCTGCTGTGTCAATGTCGCCGGTGCAATCGGACCTGTCTGGGACGGACCGTATAAAGAAAACTTTTCCAAAGAAACCCGTAAAAAGACCGTAAAAATGATTCAGACCATCATTGACGAAGTCAAGCCCACCAATACTTACTTCAGCATTGAGCCCATGCCCTGGATGATACCCACGGGACCCGAGGATTACCTTAAGCTTATCGATGAAGTCGGCCGAGACCGCTTTAAGGTTCACATGGATATCATAAACATGATTAACAGTGCCGACAGATATTTCTTCCACGATGAATTTATTGATAAAACCTTCGACATGCTCGGTCACATGATTCAAAGCTGTCACATAAAGGATGTTCTTCTGTCGGAAGATTTTACATTACAGCTTAAGGAATGTGCCTGCGGCGAAGGAACCTTCAACCTTGAGCACTATGCGGAACGCATAAATCGCATCGATCCCGAAATGCCCGTCATCATCGAGCACTTGAAGGACAATGAAGAATACATAAAAAGCTTCGGATACGTTTCAAAGCGACTTGTTATGTAAACTATATTGTAGTATTATGTTAACCTAATGTCTCTCGGAATGTTTGTTATGTCAACCGTTTTTATTTTTCCCAATTAATAAGTCCGAGACCCACAAGACACACTACAATTCCTACGACCTTATTCCATGTAATGCGCTCTTTGTAAAGAAAATATCCCACAAATATAAGGATTACCGCGAGCACGGCTGCCTGTACTATCTGCGCTGTGCTTACGGGCCAACCTGCTTTGTACGCATAAATGTATCCGACTTCAAGTCCGACAATTACTATTCCCAATATAAACGGAGCGAAATTCGTCTTCTTGTACTCCGCAATCAGATTTGCATTTTTATTAAGTATAAAGAAAAGAACAAGCGATACCAACGCTCCCACCGTATATGAAACGGTAAGCGACGCCAGCGGATTCATATCGTTGGGCACTGACTTTGCACAAATCATATAAAGTGCATTTGACAATATAACCAACATAATCGGCCATAAATAATTTAACATTTTACCCCATCTCCTTTATGCCCAGCACTCACATTCGCACTGTTCATTCCAGTGGTCATTGGCTGTAACATCATATTCGCCGTACATGGTAATTCTATCGCATACCTTTTCAATATTTCCGGCGTTTGCTTTATTTTCAAGTTCTTCTTTAAGAACCTTCAAATCGGTAAATTCATAAGAATCATCAGACCTGCGCACAAAATATTTCAATTTCATAAATCCGCGGTCTTCGATTGCTTCTTCCTCGGTAGTAAAAAATTCATGATACGATGTGAATCTTTTACTTACAAAGTTTCTTTCAAAATGTTCAAATTCCTTGTCATTATCATAATAAAATTTACGTGTTCCGTCATCATACACTACCTCAACGTACTCAAACATAAGACAATTCACATATGTATGATGGCAACAGCCAAGATTCGATTCTTCCTTCTTAACTACTTTACCAATACGAAAAGCTTTTTCTTTCATAACGGCCTCCCTTTTTCTTTTGGACCATTATAACATATATCAGCTCACTGAAATAATGAACTTAAGAATTCTATCAAATATCACATCAATATCATCATCGAGCCAACGCTTATCACTGTTATCAACCAAATGCTTATAGGATTTATCCTGAAATATTGCCGAAAGTCGGTTATATACATCTGCCATATTATTTTCGCGCATATCCCGGTCAGTAAACACAAATAAATCCATGCAAGCAAAAAACGATTCCTTATTTAGCTTATCGCAATGATAATATATATCGAATATATCCTTAAATCGTGTACTAAATTTCCCGAACTTAAGCAACGATTTAATCTTCTCAGCCACCATTTGTTCTCTGGAATTAATAAGTAAAGATGCGCCTTCATCATCAAAGGCTATATCAAAGCAATACTCTTCCTGCGTTATCTCCATTCTGTTATGCACACCTAAATCAAGTTTATTCTCGATACTATTACCATTGTCATCAGTAATAACAATATACACACGTTTTCCGTGATAATCCTGCTGACTCAATTCTGTTATTTTTCCTGTTCTCTTAATTGTAATACCGTCGATGCAATTAATCTTTTCAATAAAGTTGTCAATAGCTTCATCTGACAACGAATATCTAATAAAATCTATATCCATATCCTGAGTGGCTCTACGGATATTTCCTGTCAGACTTCTCATAACAACGCCGCCTTTGATTGTAACATTCCTCGACAAAGAACTTTTTGCAATACCTTTAAGAACTATATCCTGACACACTCTGGCAACTGCATCTTCATCATTATAGCCAAGTTCTTCTATCCGCATAATCAAATCTCGAAGATTCATCATAGCACCTCCATCCTAATCGTATTCATTACAAGGTCGGTTTTAGGCAATTCTTCTGCATATTCCTCAATTGCCTGAAAATCCAATTCATAGATTAGTTTTCGATAATTTCCAATTATTTCCTTGTAATAATCAAAAGGTAACTTTGTCCTGTTTCTAACAAGTTCAATTAATAGGCGTTCCTTTGAAAATACCCTAATCACATCACCATTGAAATCAATATTTTCCACACCAATGTCCATACTGGAATAATTATCAAAACATTGCTTAATCCGTTTATCAGATATCTTTGCATCATCTTTATCAGTCTGTAAATAATACTTCTGTGGTATTGTATCCGTTAGTCCCTGATAATAAAAGGCACTGTTTAATGTAAATACAGCACGTGGATATTTTTTCATTACAACTGCGGTACGTGATTCGTATTCCTTATCAGAATACACTCCCGGCTCAATCTTATACAAATTACGCAAAGAAATCTGCTTACGAATCTGGTAGTCACTTTTATATATTTTTATACATTCATCATACGACAAAACCATAATATAACCTCCGTATTTATTTTATTTTTACGGATATTTGCTGTAATCAGTATAGACCCCTTACATGCCAATGTCAATTCATTTTCGTAATGTGAAATTTTTAATCACCAATTTTAGATCAAAACGAAGGTGTCTGTTATATAAATCATCGTTGAAATTACTCTTGCAAATGTCAAATAAATAAATGCCTTGCAAAATGAATTTGCAAGGCATTGTAGCGTTTAGGCTAATCAACCTTCTGCGCTTTAATGACTTTCTTAAGCGGCAGCCATATGATGTACGCAAGCGCCGATCCGATTAATGCCGTAATCAGCTGCGTGACGGAAAACGTTGTCTGGAATACGGTCATCTTGGGAAGCATCTTCTCCGGAAGGAACGCCGGAATGAGGAATAAAGCAATTACGGTTCCCATGAAGAGTGCTTTCAGGATAGAACCGGCAGCCATCGAAATGAGTAACGAAAAGTTTTTGGAAGTTTTTTCCCGGACAAATCCGATAGCAGCTGCCATAATAATGTTTCCAAGCATTACGGCGGGAATAATCACAGGGATAGCCGACATTATGGGGCTTCCGGTAATGAGATACGATGTAATGGGTGTAACAATCGATAATACAACTGCCCAACCCAGGCCTGCCGTAAGAACACATATGATTAGGCAGGTGTTAATTATCGGTCCTGTTATGTAAACCGACATGTTCTTGAAGAACTGACTTACGATACAGATTGCAAGCAATACTGCTGCCTGCACCAACGCTTTGGTATTAAATTTTTTCATTTTAAATCAACCTTTCTGTGAGATTATACAGTAGTCTGCATAGACTTTGCGGTCACACCTTTTATGCGACCGAGTGCACCTGAAAGAGCAGAAATATCATCGGCTGTTGCCTTAACGATTATGGAAATGATTCCTACCTTGCATTCGCGATAAGGAAGACCCATTCGGCCGATAATTTTGTCGCCGTTTTTATGCAAAAGTTCGTTCACGGCACCGGCTGCATCGTTATCTTTGACAAACAACCCTATAATAGCAATCTTCTCTTCCATCTTATGCCTCCTTTCTTACCATGATCCCACAGAAACCATCTTGGCTCAGACAAATCTTTGCTTCAGACATTCGGTTCTAAAAATGTGGGGAAATGTAACAGGCTTTCGGCTATCACATCTCAAAATTTATTATAACTTCAAAAAGTTAATCTGCAATTTAATCCTTAAAAATACGGATTATTCCTCTACCGGCGGATCAAATCCCGTAACCGTCTTAAATACAATCTTTTCTACCTGACCTAAAGGATTAAAGTAAATGTCGGCGATACAGTCCACACCGTCTTCTTCGGGAAGTTCAAGCTCACCGTAACGACCGGCGCTTTCCCTGATACTTGAAATGAATTCCCCGATACTGTTGATGAATTCATTGTAATCTTCAATGTTTCCTTCTGTCTTATCCGTTAATTCCAAAACAGCTATCTGTGAAAAATCAACCTTGAAATCAGCTGAAGGCTCGATTCCGAAACACGTATAAGAGAAATCATTAAAGCTGTCCTCTGAAACCATCGGGCGATATATAATCATGTTTTCATTGCTGTACTCAATATAAGCCTTTTTACCTTCATCCCCTGCAATAATGTTTTCGGGCTTTGTGCTCCATACAACTGCCGAAACGGGGCCCTGTCCCACATCCGTTCTCGCCATTAAGACGCTTTCCTTCGTAACCGGGTCAACGCAAATATATTCGGTTGCAAGACGGTCAAAAGTAAATCTCCATCCCACGTTGTTAATCTCGTCATAGAGGCAGCAATTCTTCGTAACATAAATCTTTCCGTCTATAAGGCATGCATTCTCAGCCATATCTTCCAAAGGCGTTCCGTTCGGAAGATGGCACAAAAAGTCTCCCGTAAACACGGTCTGAACACCCTCTTCGTCGGTAATGAAAACCTGGTCTTCATATACATTTACGGTATTCGGAAGACCCTTTAATCGCTCAACCTTAAGACCGTCCGTGTCACTTTCGGTAACGTTTGAAAGACACCAAACATCGTACATGTCCTCCTCGTCATCCTGAAACGTAACTTCCTGTACGGAGTTTTCCTCCTCCAAAGAAGCGCTTACGACTACTCCGTTCTGATAAAAATTGCCTGTTCCTGCATAAAACTTGGCTGCAAGAACAACACTTTTGTCCGTAAACAAAGCCTGAGGATTTTCAATCCACGCACCCATATCGTTCTGTGCAAACATACCCATGTTTTTCGTAACGCCCGAAGCAATATCATAAACATAAAGATAATTGTACGTAATGAAATTCTCTGTATCGTACTCGCAGCAGCCGTATGCGATTTTTCCCTTATCCGCGCCGAAAAACTGAACCGACTGTTCATCCTTTCCGCTTATGGTTGCCGCAAGCTGTGTGCCCTTATATAAGGTAATTACGGCAGAGAAATTCTCGTCATGGCTTTCTACAATAAGCGTATCCGTAGCAGCATCCTTTCCAAGAACCTTACCGCTTCCGTATTCCACATAGTCCGAACCGTCCGGCTTTACCGAATATACAACCGTTGCATACGCCGAGTAATCCTCGCTTGCCATTTTCTGACTGTAAATACGTCCGTCAAAAGAAAAAATCTCGTAACATCCCGCATCATCCGAAAATGCGACAGTCGTTTCACCCGTTTCCGGATCGTACTTCATCATATCGGTTTTATCGAATCCCGTAGGTCTTTTTGAGAAATCTCCATACGTTACCACATCCTCCAAAGCCTTGGCTCCGTAATTTCTGAAGTATACATACTTACCGATTTTAACAAAGTAACCTCCGTTATTGGAAACGGTTAAAATATCCTCTTCTTCACTTTCTGCGGGCTCTTCAACCTCTTCATTGTTCCCTTTCGTTGAAGACTCTTTGCTCGGTTGCTCAATTAATGACCCCGAAGTCGTATCCGATATTGGTGCAGGCTTTTCCCCGCAAGCCGTCATAAGACTCCATGCCATGGCGGCACAAATAAGCACAGCAATTTTCTTCTTCATTATGCCCACGCATCCTCCTTGTCGGGAATTCTGATTCCGGCCAGAAGCCCTGCGTACTCCCATAAAAACCATTCGCCTGTGGACGGTTTTGTCCTGAGTACAACATAGCGGTCCGAATCTGCTCCGCCAGAATGAAGGAACAGCTTCAAATAGCCTTCTTTAAGGGTATCCTCACTGTGAGCCCTTTTCATAACCTCTACCGTATAAGGTTCATCCGGTGTGTAATTATTGGAAGGAACCGCTCCCTTAAAGTAGGACCGAACAACGTAATCCTTTCCGTCTCTGAAACGATCCTCAATAAACTGCACGTCTCTTGTGGCAACATCGGAAGGACCGTTTAAATACTCTATCATTTCAAATCCGGACTTTCTGTCTGCAGCCAGTACGTTGAGTGAAAGAATCGTTAACGCCGCTACAGCATACGGATCTTTCATATTCGCCTCCTTCAGGGCTTTCAACTCATCCACATTTCCGGGAAGCTTTGCAAAAGAAAACTCCTGCGTCTTTAAGGTCATCGCATCTGTGAGTGCTTCCGATGCCTTCTTTTCGAGTTCTCTCCCGGCTTCATTGACGGCCCTGTTTACGGCACTGTTTATGTTACTTTTTAAACTTCTTTTTGCACTGTTTACTATTGAATCAAATAAACCCATGGCATTTTCCTTTATCATGAATTTTTAAAATAAATATACCGACTTTATTTTGCAAATGGTATTCTTTCCTATTTCGTTATCTTCTGTTTACTTCCTGAAAGTCCCTTCTTCTTGAGCCATTTCTTGTAAGCCGAATATTTGGATTTCGGAACCTTCACTACCGCCTTGTCATTAATAGCGTAAAAAGCATAATCACCGACTTTCTTGGTGGTAAGTTTTGTTGCCTTTATCGTAATCGACTTAAGCTTTTTATCATATGCAAAGCAATACCTTCCGATTTTTGTGACCTTCGAAGGAATCGTCAGTTTGGTTAAAGCCGTGCAGTTATAAAATGCATAATCACCGATAGAAGTAACTGCCGAACCGAGTGTTACGGTCTTAAGCTTTGTACAGTTATAAAAAGCATTATTTCCGATAGTCTTAACCTTTGAAGGAATCGTTATTTTCGTTAATGCCTTGCAATAGTAGAAGGCATCCGCGCCAATCCCGGTTACCCCCTTTCCGATAGTGACGGTTTTTAGTTTCGAACAACACCAGAAAGCACTGTCTCCTATTGTCTTTACCGTATCCGGAATCTTTATCGAGCTAAGTACACCGCATGACATAAATGCACGAGGTCCGATGGATGTAAGTCCCTTATTTAATGTAACAGTTTTTAACTTGTTGCATCCGTAGAAGGCATAATCTGCTATTGTTTTAACGCTTGAAGGCAGATTAATTGACGTAAGCGCAGTACAATACTGAAATGCATATTTATCGATTGACTTAATCGTCGAAGGAAGGACTATCTTCGTAGCGGTACCGTTATTGTAGAAGCAGTCATAGCAAACAGACGTAACGGTATACGTATACGGTCCGTATGTTACCGTACTCGGAACTGAAATCGAGGTCTTTCCCGAGGGTTCATTTTTCACTCCTACTTCCTTGCCCTTTACGGTTACCTGATAGGAAAATCCGTCCGAGGTTTGAAATACATCACCGACCTCAGGTTCACGTTTCGGATTATCGGGTTTGGGATCTTCTTTCTTCTGTTCCATGCTTACCACAATAGTCACTTTTCCGGTGTAGAAGCCGATACCCTCAATGGTGACATCTGTATAATAGGCATCACGAACTTTATACGTAATCTTATAATCGATATCTTTTACAAGTCTCGTGTTATCTTTTTCCAGATATACAGCCTCAAGTGCCTTATCAATTTTTTCATTAGCCTTGATAATCTTAGGCATTCCCTTTACCCAGCTTTGAGCAATTTTTTCGGACATATACTCGGGATAGATAACGCCGGGCGCGTCGGGTGTTTTGGGTTTTCCTCCCTCAAAGAAAACATCGTACTTTTTATCGTTTACGGATACAGTATGTTTCGCCTCCGAAACATATACATATATCTGGTTATTGGTTTTTTCCGAAGCAATTGCTGTTGACTTATTTCCGTCAACGGATATTGTATTAAAACCTTCTTGGGCCGGGAGTACAACAAGTTTCAAAGGATTTCCGGCGCTGTCCGTTACGTTGGCAGCCCGCTTAAAATACAGGTTTCCTCCGTTATAGATTACGTTGCTGTCCTCATCGAGGCGGTCTATTACCGCCGTCCCGCCGTTCATGGTAAAGCTGCCTGTATATTCGGCCGTCAAAAAACCGTCGTCCATAACAAATCCGGTAGCGCCTGTGGCACCGAAGTTTCCTTTAACTGTTCCTGACTTAATATATACATTGGCGGTCGTAACAGTATGGTCACCGTCGTCGAAGAACGAACCTATTCCCGTAGCGCCCTGGCCGACTACCTCAAGCGAATTACTACCGTCATTATCATATTCCATGATGTTCAGCGTCCCGTCGACATCATAAGAGTATTTATTAATACCTGCGAAATAATTTGTTCCTTTAATCGAGTTCTGACCATTAAAATATATATTAACGGTAGCATCGGATCTCGGCTTTATTAATATTCCGGCCATGCCTTCATACGGAAAATCCATGATGCCGTACTTATGAGTATACTTCGTATAAATATTCACATTATCAAGAATCAGATTTATTTCGCCTGTACCCTGATATTGAATATAAATCATTTCATTCGTTGTCTTACCCGCCATATCCTTACGCATGCGAACTTTATAAGTTCCCGGAGCATATATTCCTATAACGTCACCGAAGGAGCGACAATCACCGTTATTATATACATCCTCAATAATCAATTCATCTTCCTCAAGCTCATAGTCTCTCGGTTCCGGTATTGCGGGAATGAGATTATCATATCCGGGCGGTGTTTCTTTACTTAAATCATGAAGGTCAAGATTGTGCTTCTCGGCAAAAGAAACAAGGTCCGCATTAAGATATGCATATACATGCATACTCTTGGGGAAGGTAGAAGGCTCAGTCGTATACTGATAAGTGAATTTGAAATTAGGATTTGTTATTATAAAGTACCTGTCTTCACTATCCTTATAATTTACGGAAAAGCCCTCCTCTGATGCAATCTTTGAAGGATAATATAAAAATCTCAGTCCGTTATCAAAAGCCTGGTATTGTCGGTTAACTTTCTCGACACTTTCAGACATTACATAATATTTCAATGTCTTACAGTCATATGCGGGAGCTACCTTAATTCCCTCCGGAAGAATTATTCCTTCAAGTGTGGACTTATCAAATGCAGTAGAACTGATTTCTTCAAGTCCTTCCTTCGGAAATTCAACTCTCTTAAGGCTCTTACATTCATAAAACATTTCTTTGGGAATTACCTTAAGCTTCCAGTTTGACATGTCGGCATAGGTAACCGAGCTATACTTAAATGTCCTATCACCGACTGTTTCGACAGGACTTTCCGAAAGAGGCATATGATCAAGTCCCGAGCATTCATAAAATGCTCCGTAGCCTATTACCTTAACGTTTTTACCCTTAACCTCACGAAGTTTCTCACACTTATAGAAGCAATCTTCGCCGATTTCGGTAACATTGTCCGGCAGATAAAGTGATATAATACCGCTCTGTGACATAAAGTAATTCGGTAGAGCTGAAATACTCTTACCAATGGTTACATTCCTTAGCCTTGCTGTTTTGTAAAGGGCATTCGCGCCGATATACGTAACACTGTCGGGAAATACAATCTGGCCAAGATTGGTAAGACTGAAGGCCGACGTTCCTATCGTTTCAAGCTTTTCGGACAGGTTAATCTCGGATAGACCTGACTTATAAAAAGCATAGTCCCCGATTGATGTTACATTATTTCCCATACTTACGCTTGTAAGATTTGTGCATGCTTCAAACACATTATTCGGAATCACATCAACGGTGCTTGGCCATGTTATTTCGGTAAGTCCAAGGCAGTCTCCGAATGCAAGTTGGCCGATAGTCTTAAGCGATGACGGAAAATTAATATTTTCAAGCGACTTACAATCACAGAAGGCTTCCTCACCGATACTTTCAACCGAATCCCCCAACGTAACATTTTTTAAACAAAAGCACTCAGCGAACAAGTCGGCCGGAATATCTTTAATATTATCTATAACTACGTCAGTAAGAAGATTCCCGCGAAAAACCTCCTCGGCATATGTTTTGCACTTTGGAAGTTCAACATCAAGAAGTTTCGATGCCAAAGATTTAACACCGATATACTCGTATTCTTTATTTCCGAAATTAACATGTTCCACATGACTGCCCGTTAAGATGTAATCATTTATGGTATCCACCTTGGGCGGGATTGTAAAGCTCAATAAATCTGAACTTTTAAAAGCATTTGTGGCAATTGTTTCTACCGAATCGGGAAGATTTATGCAGTAATCCTCGAATTCGTAAAAAGCATACTCACCGATTTCCTTCAATTTGGAATTTTCAATATCATAGAAGACGACCGAGCTTATGCTGTCGTTGTTGGCCAATCCGTAAGTTCCTATTCTTTTAACGGACGGTGGAATAAATACGTAAAGGAGCTTCTTATCGACGGTTTTAAAGAAATAATCTCCAATCTCCGTAACTCCATCAGGTATTACAAGCACATGCTCGTCTCCGTAAGGCTGGTCTGAGCCGGGATTATATCCCGTCAAAACACCGTTTGAAGCTACAATGCCATTGCTCGGCTTAACATTAACCTGTGACCAGTCCACCTTAACAGGCATTTTGGAATAATCGTACTCATCATTATCCATACCGTGCGCCGTAGTTTTGCCCGCATAGGTCCATACCGAGGTTTTCGATAAATCGACAGTAATCATCGGTCTTATTCCTGCAGCCTGATTTAACTTATTGCATGAATCCCACCACCAGTGATCGGTATATTCATATGCACGGTCTAATGGCATATTTAAGCGATCGGGTGTATAAATACCGGAAACACTAAGCGGGGCGTTGAGGTTCTTTTCCGCTGTACACGGATATACTACGCGCGTCAGTTGACCGGATATTCTGGGGAAATTAGCCATAACATAAGGCGAAATTTTAAAGTATGTCTGACTCGGAAAATCTGTCGTGGATGTCGAATTATCGGGCCAATAGGGCTTGGAAATATCATCGCTTCCCGCAACATAGACATAATCTTGGGTATCATTATTTAATGTACCCGGAACAATACGATTATTAAAAGCATATTTGCCATTTTCCACCTTAACCGTCGTCTTTACGAGTGCATTCTTTTCCTCGGCCGTAAAAGCAATGTCATAGAAATTATCCTCCCCGCTTCCCTCATAGCCGTTCAACCATTTTCTTAATGAACAGCCTTCCCATCTCATATTATATGAGTCGTAGGAATCGTCGCCCTCATTGAAGGGCTTTACGTCGAGTACACTCTCGGAAATCAGCGTAGCCTTGTTTCCGTCTACATCAAGAACAAGCCATCTTATGGAATTCTTCTGCGTTCTTGTAAAATCATCGATATAGTACGAACCAAACCAGATGGTATCGTACGTAACATCCCAAAAGTATTCGCTTCTTCGAAGGCCATAATCTGTCACAACAGGGTCGTTAATCCTTCCGGAAGCTTCTGCATTGCTGCCGGGTATCATAAACACAACCATGCATACCAACAAAAAAGATAATAATATTCTCTTTCCATATTTATTCATAACAATTCCACCCCTGAAAATTTTCATCTTAAAAACATTTCGCTGTACCGTCTGCGAAAATATCAAAACGGGATTTGTTTTTGCAAAATATCCCATTTGTATTATACAGATATTTTGTCCTGTTAACCACATGTTTTTTTTGTGAATAATTTCATGGTTTTTTTATTTTTCTTTAGTTATAATAAACTGAAAATATGAAGAGGACTTTTATTGTGAATCATAATCGTATCATACGCTTTGTAAGCTTATTAACCATATTATTTATTCTTGTTTCATTCATTGCGCTTGCTGTAGAGAATAACTCTCTTACTATTACCGGCAATTCAGAAAAATCCGTGTCGGATTGCGTTATTTCCAACAAGATTACTCCCATCGATATTGTAAACAATGAAGAAGTTTTCTCTTGTGAGTCACGAAGTGTTCTTGCAACAAACCGCACTTTTTTCAGAGCGGAACGCATAGTCAGAATTTTCTACATTCTTTGCCTTGGTGTCCTGTTTTTGGCAGCTTCGGTTCATGGTCTGTTTAAGGAATTGTTGATTGCCACCATAGGTCGTAACAAGCCCATCATTCAATACATCCATAATTTAGACGGACATAAAGAATAATCTTTACTCTTTTTTTGTGCCTATGATGATTGTAGGTTTATTTTGTCATGTTTAAAATTATGGAGGAAAACAAATGTCTATTGCTCAGATAGTGGCAGTTATTATTTTCGTTGCCATGTTTATTCTTATTGTCCTGGATAAAATCGAAAAGCACTACGTAACTTTGGGTTGCGGTGCCCTGACGCTTATTGCTGTATTCGGAATATGTATGCACAATCTCGAGGCTATCGTTAATACGCTAAACGTTAAAAGCATTTTTACCATCGGCTTCTGGTACGCCAAGGGAAGTGCCGAGGAATCCTCATGCGGTATCAACTGGTCAACCATTATATTCCTTTTGGGTATGATGGTAATGGTTGAAGGAATGGCCAAAGCCGGCTTTTTCAGATGGCTTTGCATGCGTCTTGCCAAGCTTGTAAACTATAAGCCCATTTCGCTTTTTATAGCCTTTATGCTCATGTCGGCATTCCTTGCAATGTTTATTGACAGCATAACCGTTATTTTGTTCTTGGCATCCGTAACGATTGAACTTGCACAGCTTCTTAAGTTCAACCCTATCCCCATGATTATTTCGGAAATATTCTGCGCCAATCTCGGCGGCTCGGCAACCATGTGCGGTGACCCACCCAACATAATTATCGGAACCTCGCTTGGTTATTCTTTTGCCGACTTTATAAGCAATACCGGTCTTATCGCCGCTATTGCCCTTGTATTTATCATCCTTTACTTCTACCTTGTTTACGGCAAGGAGCTTAAAAGTGTTAAGGTCAACGACGAAGATGTGAAAAATCTTCCCGCACCCAAAATGGCAATAACAAGCAAACGCGACTTTATCTTAAGCTGCATTATTTTCGGGCTTGCGATTGTGCTTCTTGTCACTCACGCAGCTACCGGTCTTACGGTCGCATTTATCGGAACAGTGATTGCAGTTATTACGCTTATCGCATATTATAAAGATATAAAGCTTCTGCTTTCGAAGATTGATTACAAGACGCTTTTATTCTTCACGGGTCTTTTCGTCGTAGTCGGCGGGCTTGAGCAGACCGGAGTTTTGGAAGTAATTGCCAACCTCATCGGAAAGATAAGCGGCGGAAACCTTATGCTCATGATAGCCATCATTATCTGGTTATCTGCTATCGCAAGTGCTTTTGTAGACAACATTCCTTTTGCGGCTACCATGATTCCGATTATCAAGTCTCTTGCCGCTACACAGGGTGTAAGTCTCGACACTCTCGCATGGGCGCTTTCCATCGGAACAGATATCGGCGGAAGTGCTACCCCCATCGGAGCGTCGGCCAACGTTGTCGGTATCTCTGTTACTGCCAAGAAGGGTTATCTTATTACCTGGGGCAAATATTGTAAGAGTGCCGCACCTGCAACGTTTATTGCTATATTAATTTCTATGATTGTCATTTTCGTTCGTTATTGCTAGCGATTATAAAGGAGAATTTGGTTATGGATAAACAGGTAATAATATCAATCGGAAGAGAATTCGGAAGTGCCGGCCACGAAATTGCCGAGATAGTCGCACGCAACATGAACATTGCCTTATACGACAGAAACATGCTCGACGAACTTGCCCGCGAGTACAACATGGATCCCATGGAGCTTGAAAAATTCGACGAAAACCCCAAGAACGCTCTTCTTACAAGAAGCGTCCGCGGTTATTCAAATTCCATCTCCGAAGCCGTAGCACAGCTTCAATTCGACTTTATAAAAGACAAGGCCGAAGCAGGCGAATCATTTGTTGTTGTCGGAAGATGCTCCGATAAAGTTCTTGAAAACTATGACTGCTTAAGCACGTTTTTCATCACCGGTAACTTCGACTTAAAGGTCGAGCGTATCATGAAGAAATACAACTTAAGCAAACAGGACGCCATCAGCAAGATGTACCGTCACGACAAGAAAAGAAAAGCATATCACGATTCCTACACCAAGAAAGGTTGGGGTGAAGCAAAGTCTTACGACATCTGCATCAACAGCTCCAACATCGGCATCGAAGCAACCGCTCTTCTTATCCAGAATTTCGCGCTTGCCCGTGTAAATAAATAGCACCACCCAATGCCATCAGAAAGTCATATACATCTGACGCTCTATAATGCGGCGGATAATAAAGATTCTTCGAACACCGCTCCCGCTAGTCCCTCGCGTAGCGGCCGTTCGGCCACTCATCTTTCGCAAGCCAAGTTCCTCGTGTGCCTCCCTGCTAGGCTCGTGCGCTCATTAGCATTCGCGCCTAATACCTCGCCAAGCGCCGACGCTGCGGGAAGGTTCGAATTCTCTTTATTATCCGCCGCATTATTGTTTTACATTTTTCGCTTTCTGATGGCATTTCGCCACACCCGAGCCGGTGGATTCACAAAACAGTTTACTGTACTAAGTTCCCAAACTATCACTTTTGAATCGATTTTCTTTTTCCGATTTGAAATACTCTGCATAACACAAACGGGACGGTTCATATGAACCGTCCCGCATTTTATAACCAATATCAAAAGTGATTATTTCTTGGCAATCATCTTCTTGCTTACGCCTGCCTTGGTTAACAGCTTAACATATGCTGAGTATTTCTTCTTGGGAACGTAAATCTTTGCTTTCTTACTGATACCCTTGAAGGCATTCTTTCCTACAGTCTTAAGTGAAGATGTCTTTATTGTAACCGTCTTAAGCTTGGAATCCGATGCAAATGCATTTGTTCCGATTGACGTTACCTTGGAAGGAATTGTTACTGTCGTAAGTGCCTTACACTTTGAAAAAGCGCCGGCTCCGATTTTCTTAACCTTCTTTCCGAGAGTTACATTCTTAAGCTTGCTGCATCCGCTGAAGGCGTAATCGCCGATAGATGTAACGTAATCGCCGACTTTTACTTCCGTAAGTTTTGTTTTGCCCTTAAATGCATTCGCAGCAATACCGACTACACTATACTTCTTCTTGGAAATAGTAACTGTTTTTCCGATTGTAACTTTCGTAAGTTTCTTGCTTACATCAACAATTTCAACCTTTCTGGGTGACTTGCTTAAAATGTTATATGTGATGCTCTTAACCTTCTCAAGCTTCCAACCTTCGGTCTTTCCGCATCTTGTACATGTCTTGGCCTTCTTAAGTGTTGCATTCTGCCAATTATGACCTAATGCCTTGATGGCGCCTTCGCCCTTCTTCCATGCTTCGATATCCTTGATTTCGTTCTTTGCGTCGGCATCAAGATAGTACTTTCCGTCGCTGCCCTTATAATATGCCTTAACACCGGCGGTTTCACATGCGGGCTTAACTTCGTCAACCTTTTGTGTTGTAACCTTGTATTTGGTATTAACACGGATTCGTGTATCATAAGGAACCACTGACAAACCGCTTCCTTTTCCGATAATAGAATTGTCTATTGTTGACGGAATGATAATTGTATAATCTTCCTGCATTCCTACAAACGTTATTCTGTAGTAGTCACCGACCGAAAGTTCTGTAAGCTTCTCATATGTTACATATTCCTTAACCTTATTCTGGTCCGTAATCAATCCGTCATCAGTCTCGATATAGAATATCGGTTCACCGGTTTCATCATCCATTAAATAGTATGTCATTTCTCCGCTAGGTGCAAAGATTGCGGTATTTGCGGATTCCTTCCAATCAAGTGTATATGTTATATTGGTCGACAAATGCATACATGATAATTTATATAAATCCTCAGCCGAAGGAGCAAATACTATGTCCTCATCCATTACTGCAATCTGGTAAGGAATAAACATTACATTCTTAATCAAACCATCTATGGATACAGCACTTAAATTTATAAAATCAAAAAGTCCCTCGCGCATCGTAGCATTTGAGCCGTCAAACTCCACTTCATATACATCAAAAGCTTTGTTCTTATATTTAACCGTTTCGGTTTTCTTCACGGTTGTATTTACATCAATAATTTCATTGCTAAAAGGAATATATTGCGTATATTTGTTATTATCAAAATTAAAAAAATCATTCAAATTAAATTCAACACGTTCTTCGTTAAATTCATGCGGCACATACGCGCCTTCGGAGTTTTTCGAGGCAACAATAAATTTTGCCTTAACAAGATAATTATCAAAGTCTGTTTCGGTAACAAAAACAGGCTGAGAAATAATAATACCACCCATCATTTCAAGATTGATATTAAAGATCTCTTCGTCAGTTAACTTGCCTTCTTCTCCGTTAAATGAATACAACTCGGAGATTACATTCTTCTTTAAGTTTTTATCATATTTATATTTAAAGAAAGTATTTAAGGTGTAATCATTGACAACATTTATACGCATATCAACAGGCAACTGAATTGTCGTAATAATATTATGCGGTGCATTATTATCACGGAATGTAGCATTGAGCGGTAATGCAAGCGTATAAGGGTTCTGACCCGGATAGAATGTTATTTCATATACTTTCGCTACTGCTTTCTCTTCGGAATCCTTCAATGTTCTGACTTCTTCAATGGTGAATCGACTGTCGTCACCCGAAGAATGCTTCTCTCCCTTACCCTTACCGTCTCTTGAATCAACAAAAACTTCAAATGTGTCATCCGTTTGAGAATGCTTTAAATCCAGATTGGCATAGAAGCCGGACGGTTCATTATTAAAGTCACACATATTTGAGTCAAAAAAGGCATAATCATTTACAACCAAATAATATTTGGACGGAGCATCGCCACTGCACCCTGATATTCCCACAGTGTTGCCGCATGAATATTCTGCCATAACTCCATCCATCAACTTATAAACAGCGGCATCTGATAAAATATCGCCGGAACCCGCGTCCAGTTCATTTATAAAGCCCTCATACACATCCTCCGACAAAAGTGTTGCCGGGACGCAGCTTATATTAAGCGAGCAGCTTTTTATTGTATAGTCATAGCCGTTTCCGGCCGTATTATGTACCGATACCATATAAATATCGGAATATGTAAAAAACGACTCCTCACTCAAAGGAAACAGAGTAACCGAATAAACAGGGAAATCAATTCCATCATATTTTACAGAAGTTTCTGTGGCTTCGATTTTTATATATTCATTGCAAACTCCTTCAATATAATACGATTCCCACCACAACATATCGGGAGAAATGGGTTCAATGTCTTCGGTATCCATATCCAAAACACCGAAAATCAAGTCAGCTTTTCTTTCTACCAATCCGCTTTCGGTTATTGCGGCAGAAAAACTGTATTCATTATTCCATCCGAAATTCCCTTCTTCGTCAAATTTCAAATTAAACTCAAACGGATTATTGCCGTTCTCTTTTCCTTCTGCGAAGTTAAAGTCCTCAGAATCCTCGTAAAATCCTGTTACAACATCGCATTCCTTCGCCGCATCGTACTTATAATCAAAGGCCGAGCCGATGACAAGTCGCTTGTTAATCGGCATAGACGCATTCGCTTTCGAAGGTCCGAACAGCAGAAATGCTCCTAATATCAGCAACGTCGATAACAAATAGTTCCTTAGTTTTTTCATTAATTTGTCCTCCTCGTGAACAAAATCACACCTATACTTGCTATAGCAAGGAGAAATTAATGATTTGGAAACATGTAATTAACAAAGAATAAACACCCGTTTTCACGAACAGATGAGTCAAACGAAAAAAGGAACGCCGAAGCATTCCTTTCGTTAAATACAATATTTATATTTGGTCCCCTTTTTCCGTATTCTACAGTATTTTAACCTTATTCGGAATCGGTTTTCTCTTCATGCCGGTTATTTCTTCCAGGAAAACGAGGTCGGATTCGAAAACTTTCTTAACTTCGTTTCTTTGTGTGAAGAGTTTTTCGTCTACATGTGCGGTAAACGTTTCCATATCGAATACTTCGTTAAGTTTGATTACGACATTTCCGGATCTGACTTCATTGGAAGTGGTATCGTCGGAAGAAAAACCGATTTCCTCGTATTCGTATTCAAGATAAAATTCCTTAATGTCGCTAATTCTGTGAAGAATAATCGGTCTGCCTTCTTTTCGTATATAAAACATCTTTTTGACATCGTCCACAACGATTCTCCCGCTTTCGGAAGTTCTTGTAACCGCCAAATCGGATAACATCAGCCGTTTATTCTCCATGTCGCTCATGGCCTGTCTGATATTGGCGCAGGTGATGTTTTTGTTTTTCCATGTGCGCTCCAAATCGAATAATTCAATATGCCAGTTCTCGTCACCGACTTTCTCGCACTGCTCGCAAATTGCACCGTCGGCAAGCTTAATTACTTTCGGAAATTCCTGTCCGCAGAAGGAGCATTTGTACATCTTGATTTTTTCGGGATGTTTTTCATAGTATTTATTTCTCGCTCTGAAAATAAAAATAAAAATAACCGCTAAAACAATTATTGCCAATATCATTGTGTTTCCCTCCCAATATACCTTATATCTTTCTCATAAATGCTTCCGCCATATCGGCCCATGCAAGAATATCCTTAAACTCTTCCACATTTACCTTGGGAGGTTCCGGCTTATCCTCCGGTTCGTCCTTCGGTGCGTCGCTAAATTGAAGCTTCAATTCTTCGGTGCGCTTCTTTGTGACATTTACGGCTGTTCCTTCCTTAACGGCCTTAACCGCACGGTTAACCTGTTCAAAAGTATAGTCGCCGTAATTAATGCCGCTGAAAAATTCTTCATTGGGATAGGAAAGTCCGTGATCTCCGTGATTAAATATGTGAAGCTCATGCATTATCCATTTGCTCTTTAAAGCCATCGAAAGCAACAAGCTGTTCTCGCAGGGAACAAGTCCGTCCTTGGAAGTTGCCCAGATAAAGAACGGAACCGTCTTATCCGTAACCTGCTTTTCCAAAGAAAAGTAATCCTCAAGCTCCTTGGTCGGATTGGGACCTACAAGGTTAAGCTTTGAAAAGCTTTCCGTAAACTCGCCCATCGTAACAACGGGATAGCTTAAAATAATGCCGTCGGGCTTATTGGAAAATCCCTTAAGTGCTGCTGCCTCAATCTCTTCATCGAAATAGTGAACGCCCATACACCCCGCAAGATGTCCGCCTGCCGAAAATCCCATGACAAATAACTTAAAATCCTTGATGCCGCGCTCGCTTAAAACCTTTCTTACCATGCTGGCGGCTCTCGAAGCGTCCTTTAAAGGCTGTTTATATAAAGGAAACGCCGTCGTAATGTCCGTAGTATACGTAAGAACGAATGTGTTCATACCTCTTTCGTAAAACTTGCGTGCAATAAACTCGCCTTCCGAAGGTACTACCATGCAGTACGCGCCGCCCGGAATTACAAGAATCGCAGGTCTCTCTTCTGCATCCTCGTGCATATAAGTTCGTATATTCGGAACAAATCCGTAAGAAGCTGCGTAGTCGTACTCGCCCTTCTCCCATAAATCGATTCTTTCTGTTATCATATACCCTCCAAAAATTTTTTTTCGAAACTCAACAGTAATATTATACCCTTATCTTCGTTAATTAACTACATATTTTTCATCTGACGCCCCAAGAAAAAGAGAGGCCGTTTCCGGTCTCTCCCATCTTACTTGCCTTCCAGCTATTGATTTTGTTTTTTCTTGGCCTGCTTGATGTCGTACATCTTTTTGTCGGCGCTTTCTATAATATCCGGAATCGACTCCATCGTATCGCTGTTGTATGAAGCAAAGCCACAGCTTACCGAGAGAAGATACGGTGTATTTCCCGTCTGATTTTCCCGGGCAAAAGAAGCATTGATTTCTTCACAAACCCCTGCTATTTCCTGTTCAACGGAGCTGTCAATGATTACCGAGAATTCGTCACCGCCGTATCTGTAGGCCGTTCCGCCGTGTGTTTTCGCCACATTGCCTATTACGGAGGCTACGGTTTCCAAAGCGATATCGCCCTCGCTGTGACCGAATTTATCGTTGATGGACTTAAAGCTGTCAACATCAATCATGATGAAGCTCCAGGAAATACCTTCGTGTATCTTGGCAGAAATATCCTTTATCATCATTCGACGGTTTGCAAGGTGCGTAAGTTCATCCTTATAGATGCTGGACTTCTGGTTGTACATGTAAATATACAAAATAAGCAAAGTATGTCCTACCGTCACCATGTACGGCAAGAATAAAGTACCGTAAATAAGTATCGCTATAAATATGATTGAATTTCCGAATAACAGCTTGCCGTGACGCTCTTTGTAAACATATTCCTTCTTATCCGTATATCGTAATATGATTACGACCTCCAAAAGCGCGTAAATCAGTATACAGCCGTATGTCTGAATATCGTCAAACGGTCCGTATTGGGCGACTCCGTCTTCATAATACATGAACATCTCTGTATCTTTGAATGCAATTCGTGCCGTAATGACCACAAAAACAACAAAGTACAGAATTCGTATAAGTACCGAAAGAACAACCGACGGATTGTGCGCACGCGAAAGGCTGAACTCACTCCAGACTATCGCACATATGAGCATAAAGGAATATCCGCCGATGCAGCTCCACTGATACATATTTTCATTGGTATCTATAAAACCGTAATTCATCAAGCCTATTGAAATTTCAAAAATCAGGCTTACCAGACACAATATACCAAGCGCCCTTGCAAGGAAATGCTCTGTTCTCGTATATCCGTTTCGTCCAAGCGTAATGGAATAATATATAAAAATTACCGTGCTCAAAAGCGGAGCCTGAAACGAAAGCAATAGAGCTATATATCTGTAATCTACCATGTCACCCTCCAATGTAATTATTTACCGGTATGGAATCTTCGTAAAATGTTCTCAAGTTCTGCCGCAACAATCGGTTTTGCAATGTAATCGTCAAAGCCGAATTCCATATAGTTTTTCCTGGCATCTCCTACCGCGTCCGCCGTAAGCGCCACAACCGGAGTCGTCGCATTTACGAAGTTTTCAATAGCCTTCATGTTATGTAATGTCTCAATACCATCCATTTCCGGCATCATTCTGTCAAGGAAAATAACGTCATACTTCTTATCCGATGCCTTCTCGATTGCTTCCTTTCCGCTATCGGCTGTATCAACGTTTATCTTGTTTCTCCTAAGCAAAGCCTTAATAACCCGAAGGTTAACCGCGGTATCATCCACCACCAGAACATCCATATCGTCCGCAACAAAAACCTCGTGGGTAATATTGGTATCGACCGCACTCTTTGCTATCGTCGAAACCACAGGTAATGTTATGTCAAAATAAAAATCCGAACCTTCCCCGTAAACACTGTCTACGCAAAGAGTTGAACCCATAAGCTTTAAAAAGCTGCTGACAATCGAGATGCCAAGACCGGTTCCTTCTATGTTTCGATTTTTCTCCTCATCGATTCTAACAAATTTTCTGTTAAGCTTCGATAAGTCCTCAGGCTTAATTCCGATTCCCGTATCCTTTACCGAGAAATGAAGCGTTCCTTCCTTATCGTCGTGACTTCCGGAAATCGTAAACGTTACGGAGCCTTCCCGCGTATACTTGGCAGCGTTACTTAGTATATTTACAAGTACCTGCTTAAGCCTTACATCATCGCCTCTGTAGCATCCCTTCACTTCAGGCGAAAAATTAAGTATAAATTCAAGCTTCTTGTCCCGCATCTTGGGCTCAATCATATTGGATATGTCTTTTATCATATCCTCAATGTCAAAGTCCACCGGAACAATTGTCATCTTGTTCGATTCTATCTTCGAAAGATCCAAAATATCGTTAACAAGCGAAAGCATCATGCTTCCCGATGCCTTAATATCCTTGGCGTACTCTACTATTTCGGGATTATCGGTACTTCTTAAAATCATCTCATCAAATCCGATGACTGCATTTAACGGAGTTCTCAGCTCATGAGACATGTTGGACAAAAAATTTGTCTTCGCATCGGTAAGCTTTCGTGCCTCGCGATTCTTGGTTTCGACAATCTCCAGCATATCGTCCAGGCTTCTTTCTTTTTCCACAGTTTCTTCATCCAAGGTAAGAAGCATGTCGATAATGATATTTCCGACAAGGTCGGCCACAATAAATCCCACAAAGCTGAACAACAAGCTTGTAATGTTAAAGTCCGCAAGTCCCGAATACTGTCTGGGAATTGCTACCAGGAACACAACGCACAACGCCTGCACGATTATTGTGATATGAAAGCACATTTTATCCAAAAACGTAATTACCGAAAGCCAGGTAATGGCAAATACAATAAATACGATAAAAATGGACGTAAATGTTAACTGAAGCGAAATTGCAAAAATTGACAGGGACAACGTGTACATGACATTGTAGGCAAAAGAATGCCTAAGCTCCGATATTCGCATTCCCATCAATATACCGAATGTCACAACCCAGTAAAAGATTGTGGCGATGGAAAAAGAATCCACTCCGCCCTTATCCATGAAAATACCCGCTATGATTGCAACTCCGTAGAAGGCGTAGACAACCAGGCTAAGCATCTGGCCTTTATTAATTATATCTTTCATTTAAGCTCTACTCCCTTCGGTATGACAAAAGGAAATCCCTGTTGAATCATTGTCGCAGTCCATTCACGCTGCGGTTTCATAATTTCACCGTCAAAGTCCATCACAAAAGGGGTTCCGTCTCTTCTCCTTAAAGAAATGCTCTTGCAAAAGCCCTCGAAACGGATTCGGTCCTTGTGGTCCATTTTCTTTTGCGAAAGATCAATTAATGTTCTTATCATGTTGAAACGACTTACTGCCTTGTAGATTGCAACCTTTCCCAAGCCGTCCGTAATGTTCGGTGCGGGGTCGAACCAGATTCTGCCGCCGATTATGCCGCCGTTACCGAAAAATGTTTCCGAGAAACGGCCCGTGAAACGCTCTTCACCATTTATAATTATTTCAAGTTCCTCCGGTCGGGACAGTAAAATCGCATACATAAATGCCATCAAATACGGAATCGCGATACCGAACATGGATGCGTCTCTGTACTGTGTCATTTTTATAACCTGCTCCGAGTCAAGTCCGACGGAAAAGCTGTTCAGACAATTTCCGTGATTGGTCTTTATGTAATCGATATAACGGACTTCTCCGTCAATAAGGTTGTCTATCTTACCAAACTTGCTTTCATCGCTTCCGAATACTCTCAAAAAGTCGTTTGAAAATCCCTTGGGATAATACGCAAACTCAAGGTTATCAAAATTCTCCACGTTTCGAATTGCGTTACTCAATGTTCCCAAACCGCCGCAGCAGTAAATTCTAAGCTTCTCCTCTCCGAACAAATCTATGATTTCGGAAATCAGTTTGCTTTCGTTTCCCGCTTCTCTGGTCTGAAAAATGTGATATTCAAGATGTGAATATTTCTCGGCCAGGTGATTTCTGAGTGCGGCCGAAAATTTTGAGTGCCCTGCATGTGAATTTATTATAAAAATGTGGATCATCGAGAGACCTCCCGCCAAGCAATCTTACCGTATATTTTAATAAACAGCAGAAAACCGATAGGCAACATACATTGCACTGTTTTTCTTTGGGCATACTTGTACTTGATAAAAAACACTCCGGACGATTTTTTGTGCTATAATAGGTCGCGATTTGTGATATTTTCATTAATAGCACGTTACTTTTTAAGGAGCATTATGGAGAGAGATTTCGATATTAACAGGGACGGATACAGTATTAAATGTAAATTGTATTGCGATTCGCCAAGAGATATTAAAAGTGCCTGCATTTATGTTCACGGTTTTGGCGGACATAAAGACACCAAGGCTGCCGCGTATTTTTATGAGACTCTTCAGGCCAAAACAAAAAAATCCGCGGTAATAGTCTTCGACCTTCCCGCTCACGGAAAGGATGTACGCAAGAAATGCACTTTGACGGAATGTGATACTTACATTTCATATGTTGTTGATTACGCCATCACAGCCCTAAACGTCGAAAAGCTCTATGCATACGCAACAAGCTTCGGCGGATACCTTGTGATGAAATATCTGCATGACCACAACAGTAATCCGTTTAGAAAAATAGCCTTAAGATGCCCCGCCGTATCCATGTACGAGATTATTAATAACCGTTTGGTTACTCCAGAAAATCTCCTTCTTCTTGAAAAAGGAAAGGACATTAAAGCCGGATTCGACCGACCGCTTTTAATAGATTCGGAATACATTAACGCTCTTAAGGAAAATGACATCCGTTTATGGGACTATATGGATTATGCCGATGACATACTTATAATCCACGGAACCAAGGATGAATTTATTCCGCTTGAGGAAATCAAAACCTTTGCGGAAAACAACGTGATAGAACATAAAATAATTGAAGCTGCAGACCATCGTTTTCAGGATCTTAACAAAATGAAACTGGCACACAGCATGATTGTTGACTTTTTCATTAAATAAATGCTTCTTTTACGGAGAATACATGAAAGCACGTAAAGAATATACAATTGCCCAAAGAAACAAGGCCGACAACATATATAAACTGATTCTTATGATGACCATCATTGTCTTCATAATTATGTTTTCATGGCTCTATAAAATATCCAAAAACAATCTGATTAACCTTCAGTACTCGGAAGTTCAAAGTCTTAACAAGGATGTTGCATACATTCTTGAAAATCGTCGTCATAAAATTGCCGAGGATGCCATGGTACTTGAAAAGTATATTTCCGACGGAAAGACCAACGATGAGCTTCTTACCTATCTTAGTATGGAACATTCCATTATGGTCACCCTTGATGCCGAATACAGCGATTTTTACGGATACATAAGAGGTGAATATCTTGACGGCAGCGGCTGGGAGCCCGATGAAACCTTTATTCCCAAAGAACGTCCCTGGTATCTTGCCGGCAAAAAGTATAACGGCGATATAGGTTTTGCAAGTCCCTACATAGATGCCATAAGCGGAAATCTCATTATTTCATATACAAAGCTTTTATCGGACGGCGAATCCGTAATAAGCTATGATGTGCAGCTTACCAACATGCAAAAGCTTGTTGCCGAGACAGTAAACGATAAATGTCTTGAAACCATTATTATCGATGAAAACGAAACTATTCTGGCCGATTCACAGACTCAAAACATCAGCTTACACTTCTATGAATTGACGGACGGCTATTACAATGATTTATATGATGTATACAGAAAAAACCTTGACAACAATTTTGAATTGAAATACGGAAACTACCACTTCTACGTATACAATAATGCTATTGCCGACGGCATGAAGCAGCTTGTTCTGGTTGACGCCAAGGAACTTTTCGCACCGCTTCGCAAAGCGCTTCTTTACGGAATTATTCTTTTTATAGTTATTACCGCTTCCGTAGTCGCTATTATTCGCGACATTAACAAGCGCCGTAAAATTGCCGAAGAAGACCTTGTAAAGATTAAGGATTTGTACTTTGAGGCCAACACGGATATACTCACCGGACTTTACAACAGACGTGCTTACGAAGACAAGCTTGCCAAGATAAGTGAAAAAGGCATTTCCGATAATTTGGTTTATTTTTCTTTTGACTTAAACGGGCTTAAGACCGCCAACGATACGAAAGGCCACAGTGAAGGTGACAAGCTCATCACCGGAGCCTCATATGTTCTCAAACAGACTTGGGAGCCGTACGGTCGCTTGTACCGCATCGGCGGTGACGAATTTGCCGCCATACTCGAGCTTAGTTCCGACGCTCTTGCCGCTGCCGAGAAAAAGTTTGCCGAAGAAATTTCAAAATGGAGTTTGGACAACAATGCTGATTTGAGCATTTCTTACGGTTTCTGTGAGCGAAAAGAATTCAAGGATGCAACAATGCGTGAAATCATCGACCTTGCCGATGAATGCATGTATCGTGAAAAAGCCAGGTATTACCAACAATCCGGAAAGGACAGAAGGAGACGATAAATCGTCTCCTTCTTTTTTCTTTTGCCATAAAATAATTTTCCGTTTTCTATTGACACTATTTTTGAAAAATTATAGAATAAGTAGATTTTATTAACAACCAATTAATCGCCCGGCATCAGAAACGGGCAAAAAGTGTATTTGGAGGATTATTATGGAAAAGAAACTTCTGAAGAAGCTGACGGTTACCATAACCGGCGCTTTGCTTGTATTGCTTTTTGTTTTAAGCAATTCTATGTCAACTAAATCATATGCCGATGCCAAGAAAAGGCAGCATCTTACAAACGCTCAATTCAAAAAAATTTTTAGCATACCCAATGAAAAAGTCATGGAGGATATAGGAAAAAGCGCACAGATCAAATCACTTTCCTATGACAATATTACATTTAAATCAAGTAATTGTTATTCCAGTGGCGCCGTTAAGGCTTCTGCGCGTAACTTCGAAGTCAGTGCGAAAGGAACCTTTACCATTTCCGTTCCTTCCAAATACGTTATATGCGGAGTTGAATTTTTGGACGATGTTTCGGGAGATGTCAATATTGATAACTCAAATTCCGGGTTCACGAAGATAAACGGAACAGAAGGAGAAGACAAGGATGAATACTTCTTGTTTTCCAACGCTCAGTCAACCACTTCATCTCTTAAATTTAAGGCCACCGGCGACGGATTTTTGTTCGAAGAAATCAATGTCTATGTTTATGAAGTACCTACACGTTATACATCCACACCACCTACAACTCTTTATATGGGAGGAAAAGTGGGTGTACTTTCTTATCAATTTTTGCCCAAATCCGAAATGGATTATCGTACAAACACACTAACTGCCACAATTGATAATTCCGACACAAGTGAGTATTTGGCGGTTTATATAGATAAAAGTACCGGCATCATAAGCTTTTTACCCAAAAAACCCGGTGAGGTAACTCTTCGTCTCGACATCCGTTCCGATCAGTACACAGGTGATGCGCATTGGTTCCAGGAAACGAAAATTACCATTAAGGATGTTCATTATTACTTCCGTATTACGGAGTGTGACGGTATAAATACCGCCGAAGATTTTTTATATTTCCCCATAGATGAACCCATGAAAGTTATTGACCCCGGCCCTAAAGAAGGCTACTACCATGTGCCGGGCTTTGCCCACAGTAGAGGCTATTTCTATGACACAGTGCCGGATTCATTTGAAGGTATAGTATTTTCTATTTATCACAAAATTCACAAAGAAGACGGTTATGATTGCACTTGCACCTCAGACGGCGTTAAAGACTATTGGTATACTGATGCACCTGAGGTAGGCGGCAGAGTATACTTTGAAGATGCTGCCGGTACAAAGGTAATCAATAATATAGACGAATGGAAGAAAACCGCCGGTAATAACGGCGGACAAATTCCTGCCACAGGTCATAAGCTGACACGTACCGCCGGAAAGGCTGCAACCTGCTATTCATATGGCAGTGCCGAATATTGGTACTGTTCTGACTGTAAGAAATATTTTTCGGATAAAGACTGCCACAACGAAATAAATGATTTTGAAAAGTGGAAAAAAACCAAGGGACAAGGACTGCTTGATCCAACAGACCATATTTGGGATATTGCAGTTGGACGTCCCGCAACCTGTACAACAGATGGATATCAAGATTATTATTATTGTATTAACTGCAACAGTGCATTTGCACCTTCCAACGACCCGAATAAAATATTCACGGACTTGGAAAAGTGGAAATTAACTGATGGTCGAATTCCTGCCCAGGGCCATTGTTTTGATGATTCCAAGTGGTGTAGTGATGAAGTAGAACATTGGCATGAATGCTTAGAATGTGGCGCAAGAATAGACAATTGCGCACACACACTAAAAACCACTGTAACTCCTGCTACTCTTTCATCGAACGGCAAGAAGGAAACAGTTTGTACTGTATGTAACCATGCAAAGAATTCGGATACTATTTATGCTGCATCCGGCATTAATCTTTCCGCTACATCATATACTTACAACGGAAAGACAATTAAGCCTTCCGTAACGGTTAATGACAGTACCGGCAAAAAAATATCCGATAAATTTTACAGCATAACATATCCTTCCAAAGCAAAGAATGTCGGAAAGTATACCGTTAAAGTAAATTTATCGGGTGAATACAAAGGAAACGTAAATCTTGTATTTACTGTAAATCCGCCCAAGGCAAAAATCAGTAAGGTTTCTGCCGGAAAGAAAGCTTTCACTGTAAGTTGGGGCAAGAAGACCACTCAGGTTACAGGATATGAAATCCAGTACTCAACATCAAGTTCTTTCAAGAGCGGAAACAAGACTGTCAAGATAACCTCTGCAAAAACTGCTTCAAAGGCTATTAAAGGACTTAAGGCCAAGAAAAAATATTACGTAAGAATTCGTACTTACAAGACAGTAAGCGGTAAGAAGTATTATTCGGACTGGTCATCCAAGAAATCTGTTACAACCAAGAAATAACGTGTTTACAGAGCAAACTTCATATCTATAAAATTTACACCTTCAGCCGAGGATTTTTTCCTCGGCTGTTTCTATGTTTGCGGACGTTTGTCCGTGTGGTGCGGATTATTAATTTTTCTTTATTTTTAGGGACATGTGTTGACTTTATGCATTAATATGATAGTATGAAATTACAAAGCTGTCCGTGACACGCGCACATATAAGGAGGTAGATTATGAAATATTTTTACGATGCTGAAGCTTTTATTTCCGGTACAAGAAAAACTGAATATCTGCCTAAATGGGCAATGGATGAAAAGATTTACAATTGCGGTGATACCTGGAAAAAGGTTCAAAAGGGTTTCTTCTTAAAATACATTAAAGAATTATTGTAATAAGTACCATTAAAAAACAGCCTCCGTTGTTATACAACGGAGGCTGTTGGCTTATCTGTCACATCTTCACATCTTTTCTAAGTTTCCTGTCCATGGCAAACGTGGATAACAACAATATTCCAAGCATCCATGCAAGAACGATTAAAATTGTTTTTAAAAGATTATCATTGTTTCCCGAAATTGCAATTCTTGCAAGCTTTACGCCGTGGTAGAAAGGAAACCATTTACATACCTTAAGTAATACTCCGCCGAGCGAATCTACATCCATCCAAACTCCGCCGATTATTCCGGCAAGGGAAATAATAATGGAGCACATGCCGGGAGCTGCTTTCTCGTTTACTATGGCGCCGAACAAAAGTCCAAAGGATATGAGCATTATTGCCGAAGGAAGTAACGCCAATATACTTAAAAGCAATCCTCCTATTGGAAGACTTACGCCGGTTATTAAGGCTACTATAACCGATGCGGCATACGTAATCACCATCTGCATGATCGCAAGCGAAATAACTGCTATGATATATCCGAAAATGAAATCAAACGGTTTCATCGGTGATGCCTGAAGTCTCATAACAAGTGCTGTCGCCCTGTCCTTGGAAATCTGAATACATGTAAACAGCATGATAAATGTCAGTCCGAAATACGCTATTCCCGGCGCGAGGTTGTTTATCCTAAACGCTGTCATATTTGCCTCGGCAGGTATGCTCGCATCAATGATTGTCATTATTATCAGCATAAGAATCGGAAATGCCATGCTTAAAATATAGCTTAAAGGATCTCGCAATATTTCTTTGATTGTTCTTAACGCAAAAACTTTTGTTCTCATATTTTCCCTCTATTCAACGGCGATTTTTACAAATGCTTCTTCAAGATTTGCCGTACCCGTGCTTTCCATAAGTTCATTAACGGTTCCGACTGCTTTTATCCGGCCCTTAACCATTACGGCAACCATATCGGAAAGGGCTTCAACCTCTTCCATATAGTGAGTGGTAAGCACTATGGTAATCTTGCCCTTTAATGCTTTAATAATCTCCCACAGTTCTCTTCTTGCCAGGACATCGAGTCCGAGAGTCGGCTCGTCAAGAAACAAAACTTCGGGGTCGCTTATGAGCGCCATGGCTATGCTTATGCGTCTCTTCCATCCGCCCGATAAAGTTTTGGCTCTCTTGTTTTCAACCTCCGAAAGGGAAAACTTATTAATGATTTCCGTTGCTTTTTCCCGTGCTTCCTTCGAATTCATGTTGTAGACTCCTGCGATAAACTCGAGGTTCTCCCGCACCGTAAGATTGGGAGCAATGGCAGTATCCTGCGGAGAAATATTCACGACCTTCTTAACTTCCTGTATGTCATGAATAATACTCTTCCCCATTACAAGTGCATCGCCGGCGGTAGGTTTTGCAAGTCCCGTGAGCATCTTGATGGTTGTTGTCTTTCCGGCACCGTTTACCCCCAGAAGCGAAAATAATTTTCCTTTTTCCACTTCAAGAGAAATATCATTTACTGCCGTAAGCGAGCCGTATTCTTTTCGTAAGTTCTTAATTTCAATAGCCTTATCCATTGTATTGTCCTTCCGATTTATTCATAAGCGACCGGTTGATTTCGTCAATCTCTCGCTTGCATTTTCTGTACTGAACCGCCCAGCATATCACGTATGAACCGGTGTATGAAACAAGAATGCTTATGGTCGATGCCGGGTACTTTCCGAATCCCCAGCAGTAGCGCGCAACCCAAATCCATACAAGACTTGCGAGAGCAAAGTATATAATGCTCTGTGCCAGGAGGCTTAACCTTTTAAGTTCCATTATCACGGTTCCTGCGGCCAAAGAAAAACTCATTAATCCTATAAGTATCAGTTGTACCACCATAGCCAGTGAATCGCTTGTATACTTTGCGGCATATTCGGGAAGCATTGGCTCATATCCGAAGAATCGCATAATCACGAAATATATAATAGTTGTTATTGCCATTGAATAGCAAAAGGAAAGGATTCCTCTTTTAAATGCTGTCTTTATCATCTACCGGCCCTCCATCATATACCAAGGCTTTTCTTTATAGCAGAAACGTACCTTCTCGATACATAGGTTTCAATATCGCCGTCAAGCTGCATCTTAATCGTTCCGGTGAGCTTGGTATCTATATGCCTTATTGCCGAAGCATTCACAATTTCGGAATTTGATATTCTTACAAAACCGGAATGGCAAAACCTTTCTTCCATCTCATACAGGCGTTCGCGAATCGTAAACCGGCCTTCCCTTGTAGTGACATAGACCTTCTTGTTGGCTGAAAAAATTCTTATAATCTCTGCCGGCCTTATTCGACTTGCCTCGTCATAGCCTTCACGATATCCGTTTATTGCTGTTTCAAAAATACCGCTTACGGTTTCGTAAATATGTGTCGTCCTTCTATCCATTTTATCTGAGCAAATATGAATTTCGGGATCTTTAAATTCCGGTTGAATGTTGTACTTAATCTGCATTAGGTGTCTCCTGTAATGAACACAATTTTTTTATATCATTAAAAAGAAAACGTGTATATGCTTTTGCGACAGGTGGTTGATATCGATGGACAAGTGGCTTTCGCCGACTAATTTCATTTCCCTCTTACGAAATACAGAAGGTTCTGAACAATTTCAATTTTCTTCCTCCAGCATCAGGTTAATGCGGCTTTCGATAATGTTCATTACTTCATCAATGCTTTTCTCATCTCTGAAGAAAGGTTCCGCCTCCGCAAAAATAATATCCGAAGCATTCCAATACTCATCAGTTTCAAATACAACGTGTTCGGACATGTATTGAAGAAAATCAAATTTCTCATCCGGATTTTCTATTTCGTGTGCCTCACCGTCAATCACTACATTAAGCGGCATAAGTTCGGTGTAGTGCCTCAATGTTCCCGGGTATCTTTCCTTTTTGTTAAGGGACTTAAGACAGAAAAAACTTCCCTCCTGATTTCCGTAAAGGTTTGCCCGAGTCATCATAAATTCGATAAATTCAAAAGCACCTTCGGGGTCTTTGCAGCTTTTTGTAATAGCCATAATATCCGAAAATCCCTGTAAGAATACCGGCTCCCCGCTCAAAGAAGGATATCCCAAAATCTTGAGTTTATATCCGTCCGTGATTTCGGAAATGCCCATGATATTCTCGATTCTGTTTCTTGAGCCAAAATAAAAATCCCGCTGAGAAACATTCATTTTCCCGAGGTCATCTCTCTCTATCGCCGCTCCGGAATTTTTCATTCTTTCCAGCATTTCCTTTACAATTTCGGAAGTTAACCTACGCTTTCCCGACTCCTCCGTAAATATGTCGTTCATAAGCCCCGTAAATACCAATTCCTGCAAAGATTCGACGCTCCACAAGCCCGCAAAATCATGTTCTTTCGCGGTCTTTACATACATGTCAATCGCGGTTCTTGCATTGTAATCGCTTGTGTCAACGTCATCATATATAAACGGAGTCTGGAAAGTAACCTTCTCGCTTAAGCCGTACAATTTGCCGTTTATCTCGAGCCCCTCTACCATCGACTCCAAAAGATCGTCTCTTTTTATTTTGTCAGATTTATCAATAAACGGATACAAATCGCGGAAGTATCCGGCCCTTACGTAATCGGGCATGGCGAGAGCCTCAAAGCCTATGAGGCAGACTATATCCGGCAGTTCCTCCTGAATAAATCGAAATTGCATATCCGTGGAAACTGATTCAAGCACCACTTCATACTTATCATTTTCAAAATTGAATTCATCTATGTCTTCCTGCGTAATAACCTTTATAAACGGTTGGAACAGGACAAGCTGAATTTTTTCCTCCTTCACCACATCCTTGTTTTCCGAAAGAATGTCTATCGTGAAGCCCTCTTCTTCCTCGATGAGCACATAGTACTTATCCTTCCAGAAAGAAATGTCCCGTACATCTTCTTTACGTATCCTGCTGTCCGAAAGAGAACAATGCGGCTCCGGCTCCCATGTTTCCATGTTGTATGAGTAAAGCATCTGGCCTTTTTGAAGTCTCGGATTTTTGTCGGATGCAAAAACGGAATACCCCTCCACCTTATAGGTACACTGCTCCATCTTGCCGTCCGCAGTCAGAAAATACATATACTCATATGAATCAAGAAGATATTTGTTATCCGGTGTTACTACAATGTTCTGGATTGTTTTCTTCCTGAACATGTCATCTTCCGCATAAATAATCTTTGTTTCAAGACTTTCAAGATCAACTCTTAAAATGTAATAGTGCGAGTCGTCGTCTCGTGAAAGGATACTCAAAATTTCCTTTCCGTTCTCCTTGCTAAGGCACCATTGTTTCCAGGAAAGGTCTGCATACGCATCACTTCTGTACTCCTTTGTTTCCCCGTTTTTATCACATGACTTGAGATAATACGCTGACCCGTCATCCGTCATCTCGAATTCAAGACTGTAAACCTTATCCTCGAAAATGTGCCACTGTGAGCAGTTCTCGCTCATCGGAACGTCATACGATTCTTCTATCTGAAAATAAGCAAGCTTGGTTTCTTTCGTTTCTTCGGATTCTACAAGACTTTCGTTTGCCGTCTTTTCATTGCTCACTCCTATAGGTTCTTCTTTCCTGCATCCGGCAGTAAGAAGAGCAAGTAAAATTATCAAAATTCCCCAAAATTTACGCATTTTTTCTTTCTCCTTCGCTATTTAACAAAAGTTTTGCTTACAACAACTCCTATATTTCCTATTATAGTACAAGCTAAAGCTACCGATTATCGTGCTAATCTCATTTATCGGTAACCGCCAATCCACCGCAATCGGTTATTGGCTGCCGAAAATGATCCAAATATACAAAATCGGCAACCATCGAGCTATTCGCTGCAATGATTGCCGAGTATTTCAACCTTATTTTCAAGCTTCATAGTCCGGGCAAAGCCACATATACATCTCTTGATATTTCGACGCGCTCTGAGTCCATGAAAAATCACATTGCATGGCACGGTCAACAAGCTTATTCCATTCGCGCTTTCTGTCGTAATAAATGCGTTCGGCGTTTCTGATGCATGCAAGCATCTCGTGAGCATTGTAGTTGGCAAAAGAAAAACCTGTACCGCGGCTTTCGTACTCGTTGTAAGGCTCTACGGTG
>JAZUJT010000040.1:0-40670 GCA_045642905.1 Lachnospiraceae bacterium
TTTCTGAAGAAATCTTTTAACCATGAATGAGCAAAAATATGGAAATGTGTATATATTATTCGAATATCCCACATTGAAATCTCCAAGCTTTATTCCATTCTTTATATCAGAGTAAAGTTTATTCTTTATCAACAAGGATAAAGATTTCGAGCCATTACTATTGGCCTTAACTTCAACCGGAATCAATTCGCTTTTCGTTCTTACAAAAAAGTCTTCCTCCAAAGAGGAGTTTTCCTTCTTATAGTAAAACAAGCCCAAGCCTTGTTTGATAAATGCTTCTGCTACAAAGTTTTCATACAATGCTCCTTTGTAGACGCCAAGATTCTTGTTTAGGCGCAAATCTTCCTGCGACTCCTCATCGAGAGACGAAATCAAAAGTCCCGTGTCCGGATAATACAGTTTGAATTTGCCTTCATCAACATTTCCCTTTAATGGTAATTCGGGATATCCAAGACATTTACATTCCGATACAACCCCCGCATCAATCAGCCATTCAATGCATCCGGTGTATTCACGTGACCTGGCATTTTTATCTATTCGGTTGTATTGAAATTTCTTATTTTCTTTGGCCAACTGTGCAGGAACGCTACGATACACACTAATAATCTTCGCTTGATTCAATCCTTCTGCATATTTTCGAACATCCTCCTCGTAATCAAGCCTAATTTGTTCCTGAGTAGCCAATGAGCCGGAAAAAGTACCGCTTTCAATATATCCACGAACAACCTCCGGCATTCCACCCAAAATGCAGTAATCCATAAAAAGTGATTTCAAAATATTCATCTGGGTCTCGCCAAACGGCTTATTCTCAACCATGTGGACAAGAATATCATCAATCTGTTCCTGTTTGTATCCCTTTGCCCAAAGAAACTCCTCGAAATCCATCGAAAACATTTCATAATCTGTTTTATTTCCTACGCTATTACTGTGGATTCTCTTATAATTGATGCCGAGCATGGAACCGCTGCAGATAACATCAAATCTGCCATCTTCACGAAATGACTTGAGGCATGTAGCCACATCCGGATATTCCTGTATCTCATCAAAAATGATAATCGTGTCTCCGGCAACAAAATTAAATGTAGGATTTGCAAACGATATATTCTTGATAACCGTCTCTATATCATATCCATCACTTACAATCGTGCAAAACTTTTTTTCCAAAACAAAATTAATGTATATTACATTAGTATATTCATTGCGTGCAAAGTGTAAAACTGACTCGGTTTTACCAATCTGCCTTGCGCCTTTAACTATTAATGGCTTATGTTCAGGATCCTTCTTCCATTCTAATAGGAACTTATCAATTTTTCTTTTAAAATACATGTCGTCACCTCACCAAAATCATTCTATCACATAATCATAGGGTGTTCAATGTTGTTCTCACATTTTATGAGGTTGTTTGATACCTCTTCTCACATTTTATGAGGTTGTTTGATGTGTTTTATCACATTTCATGCAATTTGTGAATTTTAGTTCCCGTTTTGGGCATAGAGTCTTCGCCAAGCACTCCTATGCCCAACCACCCATTAGAATACGGCTCCGGTTGGGTATAGCTTAGCTTCAATGAAGCTTTATGCCCAAAAGGGCTTACGTTACGGCTCCGGTTTGGGCATAAAGTCTCCGCCAACCGCTACTATGCCCAATTTCCCCTTCTTATCCGCTTCCGGTTGGGTATAGCTTAGCTTCAATGAAGCTTTATGCCCAAAAGGGCTTACGTTACGGCTTCCGATTGGGCATAGAGTCCTCGCCAACCGCTACTATGCCCAACCACCCTCCAACCCCGCCATCCCCCTTAACGCAACAAAACGAGCCGGCACTTTCGTGCCGGCTCTTCAAATCCTGCAAATCCACAAATCTTCAGTTTCAACCCTCTATTTCATCGTCGGGTTATCGGTGGGTTTCTCCCAGCGCTGAATTCCTTCGCTGAAGTAGTGAAGGATTGTTGCGATACCCATTATTACGACGCCCAAAAGCATGGTGGTTCGCGAAGTGTCATCGTGTCTTTCGTAAATGCACACATCCTTAATGAGGCGGCCGGTGTTGAAGCCCTCGATTTCGTCGTACCATTCAAGATGCGCTTTTTCGGGATCAAGTGCAAACATCTTGCCCTTAAACGAAAACTCCTCCTGCTCACCGTTAACGACCTTCTCAATCTGGCGCTGAAGCTGATAATCGTAAACCTTTATCTGAATGTAACGACCATCGCTGAGCATCGCGGTATAAATCTTGTATTCGCGCGATAAAGAAGCTTCCTTGCCGACAACATCGGTAGTATTAACATCCATTTCCTTCATAAGCACCGAGTTGAAGGTGCAATCGTAGTATGAGCCCTTCTTCAACGTGTACCCGGTTTCGGGATTCATGTATAAAGAATTGTCGTATCTCGAAAGCTCAATGAAGCTGAAAACAACAAGCGCCATTCCGACCAGCGTCAGAACCAGGCTGACAATAACCTTGGGCGCTACCAAATAACTTTTTCTGAGTTTAAATTTTACAACATGTTCATTCATAATCTGTCTCTTACTCTCACTTATCTTAACTTGTAAAAAGAAACTAACTCGTTTCCTGCAATCTTCGCGGCACTTCGACTCTCAAGAAGCCCCTGCACACGGCTGTTGTTCTGCACCATGATGTACCTGCTGTTTAAGGAATCAATGTTTTCACATACAAAGTCACCTATGCAGATGGAAATCGCGATGCCCTCCGGCGCGCCGTAGGCGAACTGCCAGTTTAAGGTGACCAAATCACCTTCCGGGTCCTCAACAGTAGTGTCAAGAAAAACAATGTCGAGCGTGTTGTCCCACGAAAGTTCGTCCGTAACAGTCATGGCCTTCGAAAGCTCGTCGGAAATCATTTCAAGCTTCTCTTCGGTAACCAAAGGATTGCTGTCCTTGTACACAACATCGAAGTACAACGGATTTGATGCCTTGATGACAAACAGCCATATAAGCACTGCTGCCGTCACCACCTCTTCAATATACACCCGATGCTCCAAAAATGGCAAAAGAATAATTCCCGCCACAATAAAAATCATCAAATGTCTGAAGCCGTCCTGAATACTGTACATCGCGGCCATGGCGAAAAGAATGCCGAAGCTTACAAGCATCATCGAAAGCGCCCACTTCCCGTAAGAAGAACCGAAAGTAAGAAGCCTCATCGTTTCTATAATATATATAAGAAGAACGAACAAAAATCCCGCAAAGTAAATGCCCTGAGGGTAGCCTCCTCTCGCGCCGCCGATTCCCGCCAATAAAATATCCCGAAGCATCGAAATGAGATACTTGAAGAAGCCTGCGATACCCTTAAAGAAGCCGTCCGTTGCAAAAGTATCCAGCCAGGCCGTGTTGTAAACACTTCCTATATAAGAAGAAGTCAAAAAGTGCATTACAATAAAGTAAGCAACCAGTGAAAGGATAGCGATAATCGCCGAAACAGACTTTTGGGACCACTTGTTCTTCTTCTCGGCAAAAAAAGGAAATGCGAAAAACAACACATAGTACGGTCTCATAAGCGTCATAAACACGAGACAGATGTACATAAACGTGTAGCGAAGCTTCTTGTGATTGCCCTTATTGTATCCGCACACCAGGCCCATCAAAATCACAATCGGGACGAGACAGACAATCTCACACATCGATGAAAGAAGATATCTCGTAAGCGGCGTTGTGACCATAAGCAATACGAAAATAAATAACGTCTGCTTAAAATCGGGCTTTGCCAATATGGCAAAAACAAAAAGCGCGATTGTCAGAAACACAATGTTTGCAATAATCGGTGACATCAAAGTCCAGCCGAAAAGCTTGCCCCAAATCGCCCAGGGAATCAAAATGACCGGGCTCCACGTTCCGAAAGAAAAAACCTTCGCGGCACTTTCGTTGTATCCGAAATAGCCCTTGGGAATTGTGTCCCGCACCATGCACTCAATCTGCTTGAAGTAAAACTGCTCATCGTTCCATTCTCCGGAAGCAATAAAAACATCCCCAAGACCCTTGTGATCAAGTAACGTTCTTATGAAACACGCGAGAATCGGAACAAGCGCAAGAATAAGCGCGTTGACTATTAACTTGTATTTGGCGTAAAAATTCTTCATATTCCTAAGCGTTAAGATAGCTCATCATGGCGTCATAGCTTGCCTTGGCCTCATCATAGCCTTCCTGATATAAAGCCATGAGCTTATCCTTATCTCTCTCGAGTCTACCGATTTCCATGTTCTCCAAAGGCCTTATAAGGAAAATGTTTCCCTTCTCGGCCTCTTTTTCAACGAACTCAATGTTGGCGTTATATCTTTCATGACGATTTTTCATGAGTTCGTAGATTTTCGGATATTTCTTGTAACGAAGCTTCATAAGCCCCAGCATGTGCTCCTGACTCTTCCTGTAGCCAACGGGTTTCGTAAGCACAACAACATTCTTGGCGTTTCCGTCGTTCATGCTCTTCTCAAGCGGAATCGAATCGGCAATTCCGCCGTCAAGATAAGGAATGTTCTTGATGAACAGGCTTCTCGAAACAAGCGGAAGCGAACTCGAAGCACGCACGTAGATAAAATCCTTGCGGATGTTCTCCAGCAAGATATATTCCGCCTCACCGGTAATCATGTTCGTTACGACCGCATAAGGCTTTCCCTCGTAGCGGTCAAATTCATCATAGTCAAACGGGTCAAGCTCATTCGGAACAAGATTGTAATTAAAATCAGCCCCGAAAATATCTCCCGTCTTGAGATATGATTCAATACCCATATATCTTTTATCGTTAAGATACTCCGTCATGGTGCGGATTCCGCGCCCTCTCTGTTTCGAAAGGTAGCTGCACATCTGGCAGGCTCCCGCAGACACACCGTAAACGGATGAAAACAAAATATCCTTGTCCTGAAAGAAATCAAGGACACCGGCGGTATAAACCCCTTTCATACCACCGCCTTCAAGCACCAATGAACCATTTATCATTTTTATATCTCCATATGGCAAAACAAAAATTATCCACAGCCCGTGACTTATCTGTACTCGTTCTCCACAAATTTTCTCAAGGCGGCAAGTGAACGCTCAACCTTTTCTGTGTCGATGCAGTATGCCATTCTGAAATAACCGGGGCATCCGAAAGAATCGGCAGGTACCAGAATTAAATCGTACTTAAGAGCCTTCTTACTGAATGCAACGGCATCTTCCTCAAGTGCCTTGGGGAAAATATAGAAAGTTCCGCCGGGCTTAACAACTTCAAATCCAAGCTTAACAAGCTCATCGTATATAAGATTCATGTTAGTCTCGTATACCGATAAATCCGATGTCTTATCCAAAACCTTTGAAACCGCAAGCTGGATAATGGAGGGCGGACAGTTGTGTCCGGTTCCTCGTGAAATCTGGCCGCACATGGTGGCAATGGTTTCCGAATCGGGATTTTCGGGATTAACGGCTATGTATCCGATACGCTCTCCGGGAAGCGAAAGTGACTTGCTGAAGGAGTAGCAGGAAATCGAATACTTGTAATATTTCGAAACATAAGGAGCATTAACTCCCGAGAATACTATCTCTCTGTAGGGTTCGTCGGAAACAAGATAAATATCGAAGCCGTACTCTTCGGACTTTCTTGTAAGAATAGCCGAAAGCTTCTTAATAGTCTCCTCACTGTAAACAATACCGGTAGGATTGTTGGGAGTGTTAACCAAAACGGCCTTTACATTCGGATTAAGCATTTCCTCAAACTTTTCGAAATTAATCTGGAAAGCCTTGGTATCCGGAGGAACAACCTTGATGAGTGCGCCCGTACCTGTAATGTAAGGATTGTATTCGGGGAAGAAAGGAGCAAACACCATTACCTCATCACCGGGCTTGGTAATCGCACGAATTGCGTGCGCAACAGCGCCGGCGGCACCGGAAGTCATGAAAATATCACCCGGCTTATAATTCATACCGAATCTTTCGTTAAGTGAATCGGCAACAGCCTTTCGTACGGAAGCAATTCCGAGGCTGGGTGAATATCCGTGAAGCTCCATGGGGCTCTTCTCATTTAAAAGTCTGATCATTTCCTCGGTAAACTCTTTGGGAGCGGGAACCGAAGGATTTCCGAGACTGTAATCGAATACGTTGTCGTAGCCGATTTCCTGACCGCGCTTTGTAGCGTATTCGGATAACTCTCTTATTACGGATTTTTTCTTAAGCATCTCTCTGTATGTTTCGTTAATCATCTTTTCTGCCCTTCTTTTCGTAGATTACTTCTATATTAACCCTTATTGCCCATAATAAAAAGGTCAGAAATCATTAAATTTCCGACCTTAACATTAATTTTTTTATAAAATTACATCTTTCTGAAGATTTCATCGACCCTGTTAAGGAGCTCGTCTCTCGTTACGGGCTTAATAAGGTAGCCCTGCGGATTATATTGAAGGCATTCCAAAACCCTGTCCTTATCCTTAACCGCCGTCAGGAAAAGAACCGGAACATTCTTGGTCTCCTGACGCTTTCTTAAAATATCCAAAACGTGCGGGCCGTCAAAAAGCGGCATAATGTAATCAAGCAAAATCAAATCCGGCGTGTGCTTTACGACATACTCCAAAGCCTGCTTTCCGGAATCAACGATTGTAACCTGATAATCATCCTGCAAATATGTCTTTAATATTTTTAACATTTCTACATCGTCATCGACGATAAGTACATTTCTCGGCATGCATTTATCCTTTTTACTGTGCCATATATATCACGACACAGATATTTTAGTCTTTTCTGACTAACATTATATTAACTGTCTATTTAAAAAATGTATAGATGCAATATTGTTCTCCCGAAAGCTTTGTCTCTCCGGTTTTTACAAATCCGCATCGTTCGCACACCCGCTTGCTCTTTTCGTTACCGTCCATCACCAGTGCATATACGGGCGAAAGAAAAAGTTTGTGCGCAATCTCCATACATTCCTTCACGGCTTCCGTCGCGTAGCCCTTTCTCTGATACTCGGTTCCGATTACGAATCCGACCTCAACCCCTTCAAAGCCCGCTCTCGAAATCAGTCCGGCGCGCCCTATAATCTTTTCGGAGTCTTTAAGCAAAACCGTCCAGATACCGAATCCGGAAACCGCATAAACCTTATTGCGGTACTCGGTAACATACTTCTTTTCCTCCTTGGGGTCCTCATACAAAGCCGCCGTATAACGCGTCATTTCGGGGTCTTTGTAAAGCTCGTAAAATGTATCAACATCTTCTTCGACCGTTTCCCGCAATATAAGTCTTTCCGTGGATGCTATAAACCACGGCAGATTTCGAAATCTTCGCCACACGCGTTCGTAGTACTCCGCCTCCGTATCGAAGGCATCCGTAGTCACATACTTGGCGCCCGGAAAGCTTCCCGCCGTTTTTGCATCTTTAACGCATACCACCGCATCTTCGCCGATGTCTTTTAATGCACGGTAAACCTCCAAGGAGTCCGTACATATCAAATCCTCGTACTCCGGTGCACAAAAATCATTTCGAATAACAAGCTCGTACAGAAAACCTTCTTTTGCCAGATAGTCCTTATACTCCTCCGCCTCGCTGTCATCATATGGATTTTGCAAAATAAAAACTATTCTCTTCATTTACTTTCTCCCGAAAATATCTTATCATCATCAGTATATGTTGTACACAATACAATCAGTAAGGATATTAAGGAGATTATATTTTATGGCTAAAAATCCTATCGTAACCATTACAATGAAAGACGGCGGCGTGATGAAGCTTGAGCTTTATCCCGACGTAGCACCCATTACGGTTGATAACTTTGTTAAGCTTGCATCCGACGGCTTTTACAACGGACTTATTTTCCACCGTGTTATCAAAGGCTTCATGATTCAGGGCGGCGACCCCGAAGGAACCGGAATGGGCGGCCCCGGATACACAATTAAGGGCGAGTTTTCCAATAACGGAGTTAAAAATGACCTCAAGCATACCGAAGGCGTTATCTCAATGGCAAGAACAATGGTTCCCGATTCGGCAGGATCACAGTTCTTTATCATGCACAAGGATTCACCTTTTTTGGATGGAAATTATGCGGCTTTCGGTAAAGTTATCGAAGGTATGGATGTGGTAAATAAGATTGCAGAATGCAAGACAGATTACAACGACAGACCCCTCGAAGACCAAGTTATGGAAACCATTACGGTGGAAATCGATAAATAATTCACAAGCATTTGTCTGATTTATTGCTACATTATCAGATATTTTGTGTTAATTTGTTGTTAATTTAAGTTCAAAATGACTATTTTCAGACAAGACGGCCTGTTTTAGGTCGTCTTGTTCATATTTTGTTAACATTTTGTTTTACGTTTGTTAATTTACATAACAATCTTTCTTCATTTCTGGGTTGTATAGTATAAGCATACAAACACAAATACTACATTATTTGTTGATACATACATAAAACTTTTTCATAATAAATGCCGGTTGAACATAGTTTAACCGGCATCCTCCCTTTTTACAGGCTATTTAATTTTTTCACTCAATTTCCCATACATAATAAAGTAAAAATGGCTCTTGAAGATATCTTCAAGAGCCATTACTTTATCATCTGTAATCTATTATACTGCCTGTCCGTTGATGTACTGTTCAACTGCTTCACATGCATCTTCTTCATCGGCACCGTCGGCTAAAACCGTAACAGCCATTCCGGGAGCCATAGCGATACCCATCATTCCCATAATGCTCTTGGCATTTACACGTTTATTCTCAGTTTCAATATATATTGAACTATCAAATCTGCTGGCAACCTGAACAAGCATTGCAATCGGGCGTGACTCAAGTCCGGACTGAAACTGAATAGTTGTTTCTCTCTTAGTCATCTTCTGCATTTCCTTTCTGTCGTAGCGATTCAGCGAATTCCGAAATTTTTCGCAATCTGTGATTTATACCGGATTTCCCAACTTCCGGTTCAAAATGTTTCCCCAGATCTGTCAGCGATTCTTCCGGAAACTCAACTCTTAGCCTGGCAGTTTCTCTCAACTGCTCCGGTAATGCTTCCAGTCCCACCGACTTCACTATATACATTATATCTTCTACCATACGTCCCGAAGCTGTAGCGGATTTCTTAATGTTGGCCATGTCACAGTTAAATCTTCTGTTCTCACGGTTTCTGACATCCTTGTTTATCTTCTCAAAAACAAGTCCCATCATTGAGGTGTGCGCTCCCAAAAGGTTCAAAACATCGCTCACCGACTCGGAATCTTTAAGATATACAATATCCTGTCCGCGTCTTTTCGTCACTTTCGCTTCAATGGAAAACTCCGAAAGAATCTTTAATACTCTTTCGGTCCTCTCTTCGGTTACGGTATTTATTTCAAAATGATATCCCTTTTTCTGCGGATCCGTAATGGTTCCGTTTGCAAGAAACAAACCTCGTAAGTATGCTTTCCTGCAGCAGGGTTTTGAAAGATGCTCCCAGGGATTATCCAAAGCCAGCTCTCTTAACAGTCCTTTTACGGGAAAATCCGTACTTTCAAACATGAAATACTTGCTGTCTTTATGCTCTTCTATGAAAACATCAGTATTTATATTATATGTTTTATCCAGTAATGTAAAGCATTTTCTCAATTGAGGAGTAAACTCGGACGGTAATTTAATGGTTTCACCGCTTGCGGATATCCTTGCCATGCATTCCATGATCGCCATCAGCTCGGCAACTTTACAATGCTGTCTCTCGGGAATAATACCCTCGAGCTCCTCCTTAACGCTTTGGGCAAAAGACATTATTTACACTCCTATACTTATGTCCCTATGGGATAATCTCAATCTCAAATTATCCTTTGAACTCATGTCTTCGTACAATTTCTGCGCAAGCGTAACACTTCTGTGATGTCCGCCCGTACAGCCGATTGCAATAACAAGCTGGTGCTTTCCTTCCTTAACATAGTTGGGAATCAAAAATTCCAGCATGTCTTCCAGTTTATTCAAAAACAAATGTGCCTCCTCAAATCCCATTACGTAATCCTGAATGGGTTTATCAAGGCCCGTTAGTAATTTCAATTCTTCGATATAGAAAGGGTTGGGTAAGAACCTGACATCAAGCACAAGGTCCGCATCCGTAGGTATGCCGTGCTTGAAGCCAAAAGAAACAATATCAACAATAAGTCCGGTATGCTCCTTATCCTCAACAAATATTTCTTCTATCTTCTCTTTAAGTTCGCGAACAAGAAGATTTGATGTGTCAATGATGTAATCAGCCTTATCGTGTATCTCGGAAAGTATTTCTTTTTCCTTACGTACTCCGTCTTCAACTCTGCCTTCCGGTGAAAGCGGATGCATACGACGAGACTCTTTATATCTTCTTAAAAGCACTTCTTCGTTGGTTTCCAGAAACAGTATTTCCAAGGAAATGTCCCTTTTGCGGATACGCTCCAGTATTTCCACAACTTCCTCAAAGGGTTGGTCGACACGGACGTCTATTCCGAGTGCGACCTTGGTAAGCTCGGTATTCTTCTCACTTACGAGCTCTGCAAAAGTTTCGATAAGCTGAACCGGAAGGTTGTCTACGCAATAGTAGCCGACATCTTCCAGTAATTTCATGGCTGTTCTTTTACCGCTTCCGCTCATTCCTGTTACAACAACAAGTCTCATTTCGCTCCTCTGCTTTTAATCAAAATCTCCCACACGAATTACTTCCGGCTCAAGTTCAACGCCGGAAGACGCCTTTACTGCCTCAATGACTTTCTTAATAAGTTCGTTTATATCTCGGGCCGTAGCCTTCTTATCGTTTACGATAAATCCGCAATGCTTGGGTGAAACACAGGCTCCGCCTACTCTCTCTCCCGACAGGCCTGCCTCCATAATAAGCTTTCCGGCAAAATTGCCTTCAGGTCTTTTGAAGGTACTGCCCGCGCTCGGATACTCAAGCGGCTGTTTGGAAATTCGCCTTCCCGTATAGTCGTCCATCCGGGCCTTTATTTCATCCGCTTTATCCCGCGACAGTCTGTATACTACGCGATATACCGTATATCCGTCGCCGGAAACCGCGCTGGTCCTGTAGCCAAAGCGCATTTCGGAGTTTGAAAGTACTATTTCTTCGCCCTCAGAGGATATGGCATAAACCTTTTCTACCACGTCCTTCATCTCACCGCCGTACGCGCCCGCGTTCATTACCATGGCGCCGCCGACCGTTCCGGGTATTCCGTAAGCAAATTCAAGTCCGGTAAGACTGTTTGAAAGCGCACACTTACAAACCGTTGAAAGCATTGCACCGGCATCCGCCGTAATGACGTCGCCTTCACAATTTACCGTCGAAAGCGATGCCGGAAGCTTTATAAGCACTCCGTCATAGCCTTTATCGGATACGAGTAAATTGCTTCCGTTTCCGATTACCATGTACTCGACGCTTTCTTCGTGAAAGAACTTTATAAGCTTCTTCAATTCCTCTACGCCTTCGGGATACACTACCGCTGCCGCGGGGCCGCCGACCTTGAAGCTTGTAAGCTCCGACATTTTAATGTCCGTGGCAACGTTATCTTCGCCGGCTATGGATTTTATTTTGTCAAATAATGATTTATCCATAATCAATCCGATTTTCCGTATTATTGTAAAACAAGCTTGGCTGCGCCGATTGCGCCTGCATCGTTTCCGAGCGTTGCAAGCACGAGCTTGGCATTCGATGCGCCCTTAAATATATTTTTAGTCATGGAAGGGCGAATATAATCAAGTACTACTTCGCCTGCCTTGGAAACTCCGCCGCCTATTACGAAGGCTTCGGGATTTACGACATCCGCAATGACGGAAAGTCCTTTGCCGAGTACCTCGCCGAACTTCTTGGCAACTTCAATGCACAACTCGTCGCCTGCCTTTACTCCGTCGAATACTGCCTTGGCGGATGTATCCTGTGCGGTGAGCACGGTCTCTTTATTCCAGGTCTTGAGCATTTCGGAAGCGGTTCTTGCGATTCCGGTTGCCGAAGCATACTGCTCGAGGCATCCGTAATTGCCGCATCCGCAAGGTATTGTCTCGTCATCGTTTACATGAATGTGGCCGATTTCGCCGCCGGCTCCGACCGAGCCGTTCAAAACCTTGCCGTCAACGATGATTCCGCCGCCTACGCCGGTTCCAAGTGTAACCATGACTATATCGCTATAGCCCATTCCGCCGCCTTTCCACATTTCTCCCAAGGCTGCTACGTTGGCGTCATTTCCCGTACGGCATGTAAATCCGGTAAGTTCCTTCATCTTCTCGTCTACGTTGAAGGTTCCCCATCCGAGGTTAACTGCATTATGAACTATTCCTTTGGAATCAACCGGTCCGGGAACTCCGATACCGATTCCGCTTATCTGTGACTTATCAAGCTTTTCTTCTTCAATCTTGGCTTTAATGGAAGCTGCCACATCCGGAAGAATGTTTTCCCCCTTATTGGATGTATCTGTCTTAATCTCCCACTTTTCAAGAATCTTTCCCTCATCGGAAACCATTCCGATCTTTACGGTTGTTCCTCCGATATCCACGCCAAATGCAAAACTCATCTCTTACTAACCTCTCTTATTTACTTTAATTGCTTTAATTACTCTGTTTACTTATTCGTCTTCTTCACGTTTCTTGGCAAAGTTTTCCTGGAAACGCTTATATAATTCCTGTGCGGCATTGTATCCCATCTTCTTCTGACGGTAGTTAACTGCTGCCGATTCACAAATAATTGCAAGATTTCGACCGGGTCTTATGGGGATGTTATGGCATACAACCTTGTTTCCGAGGTATTCCGTATACTCTTCCTCAAGTCCGAGTCTGTCGTATTCTTTGTCCTTGTTCCAGTCTTCAAGCTTAATAACAAGGTCAATGGACTGTGTATCCTTAACGCTGGAAACACCGAACAATGTCTTTACGTCTACAATTCCGATTCCTCGAAGCTCAATAAAGTGCTTGGTGATATCGGGTGCCGTTCCGATTAATGTGTCATCGCTGACTTTTCTGATTTCAACCGCATCATCGGTAACAAGACGATGTCCTCTCTTAATAAGCTCAAGCGCCGCCTCGGATTTACCGATACCGCTTTCACCTGTGATAAGCACGCCTTCGCCGAAGACGTCTACCAAAACACCGTGAACCGTTATACAGGGTGCAAGCTTTACCTTAAGCCATCTTATGGACTCTGCCATGAAATCGGATGTTGATTTCTTGGTCATGAATACGGGAACGCCGTGTTCAACCGCAAGCTTCATAAATATTTCATCGGGCATAAGCTCTCTGCAGAACACTACTGCCGGAATTTCGTATGATAAAAATTGCGAATATACTTCTTTTTTCTTCTTGGCACTCAAGCCTTCCATATAGGTATATTCCACAAAACCTATAATCTGAAGACGGGTCGCATCAAAGTGTTCGAAATATCCCGCCATCTGAAGTGCGGGTCGGTTAATATCCGGCTGGGTAATCTTAATCTTGGAGATGTCGATTTCCGGAGTCAGATTCTGTAATTTCATCTTGTCTTCGATTTGAGTAAGTAATACTGATGCCATGTTTGATGACCTCCTGTACTGCAATATAGTTTTGCCCGTAATCCCTATCTTTTAGTGTATCACACTTCTGCCCTTATGGGCACAAGAATGTGTCTCTTTCCGTCAGGTTTTATGAAAAAATTCGTATATTGTCCGGGCTACGTTTTCGGGTATATCTTCCGCCTCGCACAGTCTTTGCACATCGGCATTTTTTATTTCGTCAATATTCTCAAAAGAACGCATAAGCGAGCGCTTTCTCGAGGGGCCTACTCCCGGAATGTCATCGAGTATGGACTTAACCTGTTTCTTGGAACGCAGGCTTTTATGAAACTCAATTGCAAAGCGGTGCGCTTCATCTTGCACGCGGGTAATAAGCTTGAAGGCTTCGCTGTGAGTATCTATATCTATCTCGACGCCTTTTGAATACAAGCCTCTGGTGCGATGCCGGTCATCCTTTACCATTCCGCACACGGGAATGTCAATTCCAAGCTCTGTAAGTACCTTATTGGCTACGTTTACCTGTCCCTTTCCGCCATCCATAAGTATCAGGTCCGGAAATCTCGAAAATCCGCCAAACCTCGTATCCATTTCCATGTTTTCAAACTGTTTTCGCTCTTCCATGCCGTGCCGGAATCTTCTTGTCAGTACTTCGTACATGCACGAATAGTCATCCGGTCCGTCAACCGAGCGTATCTTAAACTTACGATAATCGCTTTTTGTGGGTTTGCCGTTCTCAAACACTACCATTGATCCGACATTTTCAAATCCGTTGGTGTTTGAAATATCAAAAGCTTCTATTCGGACGAGCCTGTCAAGCCCGAGCATTTTCTGAAGTTCACCCGTCGCTCCGATGGTTTTCTGCTCTTCTCTTATGATTTTTTCTTTATCCTTCTGAAGAACAAGCTCTGCGTTGTTTTTTGCAAGCTCGATGAGTTTTTCTTTGGCCCCTATCTTGGGAACCGTAAGATGGACGCGCGATCCTTTTATAAGGCTTAACCACTCTTCGGCGGTCTGCATGTCTTCAATTTCGAAGGGGAGCATGATATTTGAGGGCATGAAGGGCGTGCCGGTGTAATATCTTTTTACAAACTCCGTAAGAATTTCCTCTTCGGTCATTTCGGCGATTTCCGCTATGTGATAGTGCTCGCGGCCTATCATTTTGCCGTTTCTTACAAAGAATACCTGGGCTACGGCATCCGTTTCATCAGATGCTATGGCTATAATGTCGCGGTCGAGTGAATCGGCATTTGATATTTTCTGTCTTTCCGTTATTTTGGAAGCGCTCTCTATCAAATCTCTAAGGCGCATTGCCTCTTCAAAATCGAGATTTTGTGATGCTTCTTCCATTCGCTTTTTAAGCTTCTTAACAAGCTCACCGGTGTTTCCGTTTAAGAAATCAACGGCATCATCCACGTTCTTTCTGTATTCTTCGGGTGATATTTTTCCGGTACATATCCCCTTGCAACGTCCCATATGATAATTTAAGCACGGTCTGTCCGTCTCGGTCCCGTATGCTACTTTACGGTTGCAGGTTCTAAGCGAAAAGGAATTGTTTAAAAGCTCGATTATATTCTTTACGGCAAACTCACTTGTATAAGGTCCGAAATATTTGGCCTTATCCTTATTTACCGAGCGCACCTTAATAATGCGCGGGTATTCCTCGTTAACCGTCACTTTAATATACGGATATGTTTTTGAATCTTTTAACAGTGTGTTGTACTTGGGATTGTGTTCTTTTATCAGATTGTTTTCAAGAACAAACGCCTCCAGATCGGAGTCTACGACTATATATTCAAAATGATCTATAAGGGAAATCATTTTGTTTATCTTGGCTGTATGCGGTACGCCTGCGCGAAAATAAGACCTGACACGATTATACAGGTTTATGGCCTTGCCGACGTATATGATGTTGTCCATCGCATCATGCATAAGATAAACTCCCGGTTGTTTCGGGAGTTTATCAAGTTCAGCCTTTATATCAAACATAATTATTCTTCTTCGGTAGTATTTGTGGCAGGTTCTTCAACGGATTCTTCGATAGTTTCTTCAGTAGCATCTTTAACGGATTCTTCCGTAGTATCTTCTGCTTTAACTTCTTCTGCAGCTTCCGCGGATTCTTCGGCTTTCTTTTCTTCTTCGGGATCGGGAAGTCCTTTTTCGCGTCTGAATATCTCCATGAATTCCTTGCCGGTGATTGTTTCTTTCTCAATAAGATGAGCGGCAAGCTTATCAAGAATCTCGCGATTCTCCAAAAGCATTTCCTTGGCATCTTCGTAGCACTTCTTGAGAATTGCCATTACCTCGTCATCAACTCCGGCGGCTGTAACCTCGCTGCAGTTCATTACGGATCTGCCTTCAAGATACTGGCTTTCGATTGTTTCAAGTCCCATGAGTCCGAACTTCTTACTCATACCGAAACGGGTAACCATACTTCTTGCAATGGAAGTAGCTCTCTCTATATCATTGGCAGCACCTGTCGTAACCGTATCAAATACGATTTCCTCGGCTGCACGTCCTGCAAGAGCTGATGTCAAAATAGCATAAAGTTCTTTCTCGGTCTGAAGATATTTTTCTTCCTCGGGAACCTGCATTACATAGCCCAATGCTCCCATTGTACGGGGAACAATGGTAATCTTCTGAACGGGCTCACTGTTCTTCTGAAGAGCCGAAACGAGAGCATGTCCGATTTCGTGGTAAGAAACAATCTTACGCTCTTCCTGACTCATGAGTCGGTCTTTCTTCTCCTTACCTACAAGTACCTGCTCAACGGCTTCAAACAGGTCTTTCTGTGTAACGTAATCGCGGCCCTGCTTTACCGCATTTATGGCGGCCTCGTTAATCATGTTGGCAAGATCGGAACCTACGGCGCCGGATGTGGCAAGTGCTATTGCATCAAGATCAACCGTATCGTCCATGAGTACATCCTTGGCATGTACTTTAAGTATTTCCACACGTCCCTTTAAGTCGGGTTTATCAACAATAATTCTGCGGTCAAAACGTCCGGGACGTAAAAGTGCTTTATCAAGTATTTCCGGTCTGTTGGTTGCGCCCAAAATAAGGACACCCTTTGACGAATCAAATCCGTCCATCTCGGAAAGGAGCTGATTTAATGTCTGCTCACGTTCTTCATTACCGCCGCCGTACTTGGAATCACGGCTTCTTCCGATGGCATCAATCTCATCGATAAATACTATACAGGGTGCATTCTTCGAAGCTTCCTTAAACAAATCTCGTACTCGGGAAGCTCCTACACCTACGAACATTTCCACAAAATCGGAACCGGTAAGTGAAAAGAAGGGAACATGTGCCTCACCCGCAACTGCCTTGGCAAGAAGTGTTTTACCTGTTCCGGGAGGGCCCACCAAAAGTGCTCCCTTCGGAAGCTTGGCTCCTATCTTGGCGTATCTGCCGGGGTTATGCAGGAAATCGACTACTTCAACAAGTGATTCCTTGGCCTCATCTTCTCCCGCAACGTCTTTAAACGATACTCCCGTCTCTTTCTGGACGTAAACCTTGGCATTGGACTTTCCGACGCCCATGACGCCTCCGCCGCCGCCCATTCTCTTCGTAAGAAAGCTCATCAAAAACAAGAACAATACAACGGGCAGTATGTATGTCAATATGATCGATATAAGCCAGCTGGAGTTATCGGGAATCTCGCCCGCAACTACTACGCCCGCATCCAAGAGTCGCTTTGAAAGCGCTTCGGCGTTTTCAACATGTCCGGTGCAGTATGTCACCTGAACCTGACGCTTATACGGGTTGTTGCTTTCTTCCACAACAGGATAGATGGTAATCTTTTCATCGGTTATATATACCTTATCTACCTTTCCCTCGGAAAGCATTGTAATAAATTCGTTATATGTGATTTCCTTATTGGTCGCCTGATTTAATGCCTTTGAAAAATAACTTACCAAAAGCAAAACAACAAGAATCGCAATAAGCATTGGTGCTATACGCGGTCCTTTAGGTCCCGAACCATTAGGAGTATTTGGATTATTTCCCGGGTCGTTGTTCATATCTTTACCTTTCAATATATGTTTCTTGTGTCTTTCAACTTATTACTCATTATAAAGATGAAAAAAACTATACGCAATAGCATAATTTGTGAAAAATAAATAAACACAACACCCCTTTTTCGTGTTAAGATAATTTTGATTTTTCTTTTTACAAAATTTTTACAAGAGGTCATTATGAATATCGGATTTGATAACGAAAAATATCTTCAAATGCAATCGGAGAAAATTTTGGAGCGTATAGCTTCTTTTGGCAACAAGCTGTACCTCGAGTTCGGCGGCAAGCTTTTTGATGATTATCACGCTTCCCGCGTTCTTCCCGGTTTTGAGCCTGACAGTAAGTTAAAGATGCTTCTCAAGATGAAGGATCAGGCAGAAATTGTTATCGCTATCGGTGCCGATGCCATTGAACAGAACAAGGTTCGCGGTGACTTGGGCATTACTTACGATCTCGATGTTTTGAGACTTATCGATTCGTTTACAAATATCGGTCTTTATGTTGGCAGCGTGGTTATTACCAAGTATGCGGGTCAGCCTGCCGCCAATGCTTTTCGTCAGAAGCTTTCCGATTTAAATATCCGTTCATATCTTCATTATCCCATTGAAGGTTATCCCAGCAACATTCCGCTTATCGTAAGTGATGACGGTTTCGGAAAGAACGACTATATCGAAACTTCGAAGCCTCTTGTTGTTATTACGGCACCCGGCCCCGGTTCGGGAAAGATGGCTACCTGTCTTTCTCAGATTTATCACGAAAACAAGCGTGGTGTTAAAGCCGGATATGCCAAGTTCGAGACTTTCCCGATTTGGAATCTTCCTTTAAATCATCCCGTTAATATCGCTTATGAAGCCGCAACGGCCGACTTGAACGACGTTAACATGATTGATCCTTTCCATCTCGATGCTTACGGTATTACAACCGTTAACTACAACCGTGACGTTGAAGTTTTCCCTGTACTTAATGCAATCTTTACACAGATTATGGGTACAAGTCCTTACAAGTCACCTACCGACATGGGCGTAAACATGGTCGGCAACTGCATTATCGACAACGATGTATGTTCGGAAGCCTCCAAGCAGGAAATTATCCGCCGCTACTATACCGGTCTTGTCGATGTTAAGAAGGGAAATGCTCCCAAGGAGCTTGCTTACAAGCTTGAGCTTATTATGAAGCAGCTTAATCTCTCTTCGGGTGACCGACGCGTTATTCCCGCCGCTCTCGAAAGAGAAGAAGAAACCGGTCATCCCGGCGTAGCCATCGAACTTCCGGACGGACGTATCGTTACGGGAAAGACTACCGACCTTTTAGGTGCCAGCGCTGCTGCCTTAATTAATTCCTTAAAGGCTCTTGCCGAAATCGATCATGATATTCACCTTGTCAACAAGGAAGCTTTGGAGCCTATACAGACCGTCAAGACCAATTACCTCGGAAGCAAAAACCCGAGACTTCATACCGACGAAGTTTTGATTGCTCTTTCCGTCAGTGCGGCTACCAATGAAAAGTCCAAGCTTGCGCTTTCACAGCTTCCCAAGTTAAAGGGCTGTGAAGTTCATTCATCGGTTATTCTTTCTCATGTAGACGTAAAGATTTTCAAGAAGCTCGGAATGCACTTGACCTGCGAGCCCAAGTACGAGACCAATAAGATTTACCACTCGGCTTCATAAGATTTTTCTTTTTATTTCATAATCAAATATGGTATGCATTACATAGAAAAAGCCTCCGGAAAATTTTCCGGAGGCTTTGTGTTACCTTGTATAATTAGTATCTCTTAAGATTCTTTAAGTTAAGTCCCTTAGCGCCGAAGAAGCTCTTGTAGTACTTAAGCTTAGACTGGGCTACCTTTACTACTGTTGAATTGCTCATTCCGCCGAATGCGCCGTCAGCTACATTCGAAGGTGTAAGCTTGGTAGAACGAATCTGAATAAGCTTTAACTTCTTTGTACCGCTGAATGCTGTACCGCCAATCTTTGTTAAGTACTTGGAGAACTTAAGCTCCTTAAGTGCTGAACAATCCTTGAATGCTGACTGTCCGACTGTCTTAACCTTAGAAAATGCGGGTACGGTCTTAAGCTTCTTACATTTTAAGAATGCACATGAGCTTATGGTCTTAAGGCCTGCACAACCCTTGATTGTTGTAAGTCCCGTACATCCGTAGAATGCCTTTTTCTCGATTGTTGTTACTGTAGAAGGAATTGTAACTGTAACAAGCTTCTTATCTTCCTTGGTGAATACACCTGAAGAAATTGAAGTAACCTTATATGTGTTTACACCAAGCTTAACTTCCTTGGGAATGCTGATTGACTTAGCCTTGAAGTCGTAGTTCTCGTTGTAAGCAACTTCATAATCGCCGTACTTGTCATCACGCTTGGTAATCTTGTAATCAGCCTCGCCTACACGATGAATGGTACCTTTTCTGTACCACTTTGCATCGTTCTCGGAATCGGGAACATTTTCATATACACCGGTCTTGGTTGTGTCAATGTAAAGAACGGGAATAACGCCGTATCCCAATTCCTTAACAGAATCACCGGCAAGTGAAAGCTTACCGAACTCGGTTGTTGTAGCAACAAGGTTGGCCTTCTTACCGGGTGTACGAAGCATGATAGCTGCTACGTCTACGTTATCGGATTCCTTCTTGCCCTTGCTAATCTTGGTAAGTCCTTCAACTTCTACTGCATATGTTGCTGCAGCAAACTGTCTTGTTGATGACTCCTTGGAGTCCTTATCGCAGAAGCCGTAATTGCTGTCGATAAGTTCCTCGTATGAAGGAAGGAAAATCTTATCCTTGGTATCCTGTCCTGCAAGTACTTTATACTTGGCATTTCCGCGGTTCTTTACTGTTGATGTGCAAATAGCAGCTCTTTCATCCTTGCTGAATGCTTCTGTCAAGAATGAGTTCTTGCTGTAGTCGATTCCTGCTGTGTTCTCTGAAGCAGCGTATCCGTTAAGGTAACTTCTGATTGTACTCTTGTCCCATGTAATGGCATTGTCTGTTTCATTAAAATATTTACACATGAATGCTGAATCTGCCATAAGTATAGCTGTTCCGTTCTTCTCATCATACTTAAGAACACGCCATTTGATTCTTTCAAACTTATAGCAAAGGCCGCCGAAGCTTCTTGTTGCACGATACTTAACACCGTCTACGGTTACATCGTGGAAATCGTTGTCCTTAAGCTTGGCATTTACCTTGGCAATGATATTGGCATCCGTAACTCTTGTCATAGGGTAGCTACCGAAATATACATAGCTCCATGTTGCCATATCATCAATTGCGTTCTCCCCATGAATATGCTTGGGATTGTTGAACTTTTTAGGGTCGCCGGCTGCATTTGAGCTTGTCGATAATGTTACTGCAACAAGCAAAGCGCATACCATTGAAGTAAGAATTCTCTTTAAACCTTTTTTCATAGTAATATACCTTTCTCCTGAATTAATATGAAGTAATCACCCTTCTGCCATTAACTATAACACATTTTCTTCTGAATAAATCTTAATATATGATGAAGAATAGTGATACCAAAAATTAATCTGCGGCTTTCATATAGTTTTCAAAAAGGTCCCATATTTCCGGAACTTCCTGACCGGCGCACCATGAAGCAACACCGCCGAGCTTATAAGCACTCATTACGTTTAGTCGTATCTGCATCGAATCCTTATCCTCGAGCCATACCTGATACAATGTATCGCCGCTGTTCATCTCGCCGTAATTCTGATTGGTAGCTTCGTCCCATTGTGTCTCTATTCCGTTCGACGAAATAAAATCATAGGAAACCTGCATTGTTACCGCTTCGGAGGTTACGTCACCGCCTGTTGTCTTCCACACTCTTGTATAGAAGGGAACCGCATTTATAACCTTGTTGGCCGGAACATATTTTAATGTATTCTCGATTCCGTCCTTCATCCAGCCTATTGATGAAACGCTTCCGGCTTCGGGATCTCCCGCATAATGCTCGTCATAACCCATAATAATCAGATAGTCTACAAAAAGAGACTGTGCACCGCGATTGTAGTGAGCGGTATATTCCGTAGGCGGTGCCACATCAACCGAAAGCACCAGGTTGTTGGCATGACATAAAAGTGAAAGTTCGCGAATAAACTGTACGTATGAGGGAGCTGCCTTGGAGTTAATCTTTTCAAAGTCGATATTAATTCCGTCGGCGCCGTACGCAAGAACCGCGTTCACCAAATAATTTTCAAGTTCAATTCGTTTTGAGGTATATCCCAAAACTTCATTCATATCTATATCGGTACCGGCATGGAAATCCGAAATAAGTGCCCACACTTCAATTCCCATTTTATGAGCGGTTTCAACGTAATTCGCATTTCCTATCTCGCTTACCGTGCCGTTATTGTCTTCTATCCAAAACCATGTGGGAGAAACAACGTTTACTTCCTTGGCATATGCAAGAATATTTATAAGGTCGCCGCCGTCCTGAGGATATTCCATGTTATGCCATGTAAGATTAATCTTTTTGTCCCTTGTAAGCGAAGGAAAATCATCGCTTAAAGCATCATTGACGGCAACTTCCTTCTCTACCGATGAAGTTCCCAGTCGAAATCCTTCCACATATCCTATAAATCCGTCCGATGTCTTTACCTTCTGCCATGTATCAAGCTCTTCCAAAAGTTCAACCACATCGCCTTTATATACATCGGTCAGAATCTCGCTCTTAACGCCGGCCTTCCAACGTACCTGTGTGTCGCTCTTAATCTCGGCAACCGTCTTTTCACCCCACTCGGTATACAGCTGTATACGGTAAGGATTTTCAAAAAGCTCATATGAGAAGTTACAAACCTTCTTAACAAAGTCTGCTGCTATATAAAGCGTATCCTTCTCAACAAATGCAATAACGTAATCTTCCGAAGCATTTATTCCGTCTCCCGTATACGTGTTGGATTCAAGCTCGGATTTTACGGTAGTTACTGCCGTTGTATACAAAAGAAGGTTTTCATTCGTATCCACATAGAATCGGTTGGTAAAGAATTCTTCGATGGTGTCCTGATCGAAATAAACCACACCGTTTCTCAATTTTGCCTTATTTTCAACTATTTCATCCTGAAGAATAATCGATACGTCACTTTGCGAGAATATACCGAAATACTCATTAAGATCGGCCCTGTCCTGACCGTAAGAATATTTTTCAAAAATGGATTTGCCAAAGTTCACACCCACTATTACACAAATAAGGGCGATCGCTATGATAATCGGAATTAGTTTCTTCATCGTCATACCTCCTGACCGCCCTATTATATCAGACATTTTCACCTCAGTCATTAAGATTTGGTGAATGTCTTCTTCCGGTATGAGAGTCTGGCATCGGCCCCTCAAAAAAATATGCATGAAATATGCATAGCTACTGCACTTTAACCTTATCGTAATAAACTTCGTTAAGGCTTCCATGCTCATCATAAATAAAATCAGGCATGTAGCTGCTGCCTTCGCGGACAAGTACTCCCGCTATGCTCTCCGGCGAAGCCGCTTCGCCGCATAAATAAAGTTTTACACCCCATTCTTTGATTAGCGTAAGTCTGTTAATCAATTCGACATAATCATCCACAGAAGTACCCTCCCAAAATATATCTTTCGTGATGATAACCAAAAGGTTAAATGAGGACGCTTCAAACGTATCTTTTAAAAAACCTTCGAAAAAATGCCTTTCGGCAATGTGTGAAAATTAGTGTTAGAATTCATTCGGATTAATCGTGTACCGACAACCGAATATGTTAACATCCGATACAATGACGAACTATCATGGATATAATTATCCTGACGTTCAGAGATTTCCCGTTTACTCTACGGAAAATTTGAATTTGTGTCGAAATATATTATATAGAAATTACTAACCCCCTATGCTCCTTCCCGATACACGGATTGTCGGAGCGCCCCTATGCATTAATATACAATATTGTGCATAATAATGCAATAGGTTTGTCACTGTTTTTTTCTTTTGGCAGTCAAAAAGTACGATTAATTTTTTATAAATTAATTATTAGTACTATTGACTATGACTATATGCAGAGTATACTATCTACGTATAAAAAGGAACATTTTGTCTATGAAAATTGAGAAAGTAAACGACCACCAGATTCGTTGTACTCTTACCCGTGAGGATCTTGCTTCACGTAAGCTTAAAATCAGCGAGCTGGCTTATGGTACCAAGAAAGCTAAAAATCTTTTTCGTGATATGATGGAAATGGCTAACACCGAGTACGGTTTCGAGGCTGACAATATTCCTCTTATGATTGAAGCCATTCCCATTAATTCCGAATGCATAGTGTTAATCATAACTAAAGTTGAAGACCCGGAAGAATTGGATACCAGATTTTCCAAGTTCTCTCCTCAGATTCACGAAGCGGACGACGACGATGATGACGTCGACGACAGTGATGATGACGATGATGACGAGGAAGTCGACAATGTAATCGACTTATTCAACAAGTTTAACAAGGAAGCTGACAAGGCTGTTTCGGAGGTTACGGCCCAAAAGCCCGTAGCGGATTGCAATTCATACGCATTCTCTTATGCTTCCATCGATGAACTTATTAAGGTTTCCAAGACTATCGCTCCCGTTTTCGCAGGGCTGAGTTCTCTTTATAAGAATCCCGATTCGGGCGAGTATTTAATTGTAGTTAAGCGTGATAAGGTTGATGTTGCCGACTTTGTTAAGGTATGCAACATTTTGTCCGAATATTGCGCCGGCAGACGTACAAGCAGAATTTCGGAGCCTTACATTTTGGAGCACTTCGAAGCAGTCATTACAGATACTGCTTTTTCAACTCTTTCGTTACTGTAATTTATATGATGACCATATACTAAAAAATGCCGCCGACCAAACAGTCAGCGGCATTTTCATATCCATTTTCTTATAATGCGTTGATCTTCTCAAGTAAAGAATCAATGTCCATGCAGTGAACCATAGCTGCTTCTTCAAGTGTCTCTCCTGCTGCGGAAGGACATCCGGGGCAGTGCATTCCTGCTGCCATAAGTACTGCTGCAGCTTCGGGAAGTGTACGCATGATTTCTCCGATAGTTGTATCCTTGGTAATGTTAGCCATTTATATTTCCTCCTACTTATTATTCATATTTCATGTCATACAGTTTATACCAATAATATGTTACTATCAAGCCCCACGGAATTCTATTCATTTTCTTTTTATTATTTGTACCGAATTTTTTTCTTGTATAACTTAAAGACTTATACTAAAATGTATTCAGTAAAGAAACAACAAGGAGGAAATCAATATGGCATTCTGTATTTCAGATTCATGTGTATCATGTGGCGGATGCGAGTCTCAGTGCCCCGTAGGTGCTATCAAGGCTGGCGATTCTAAATTTGAAATCGATCCCGATGTATGTATTTCATGTGGTGCTTGCGCAGCTCAGTGCCCTGTAAATGCTATTTCCGAGGAATAATTTATAGAATTTATATCCGTAATTTAAGAACAGTTAAGGTCGATGGCCTTAACTGTTTTTTCATTGTGTCTATTCTTCTTTACGATAGTCCTTGGCATAATTTCTAAACATTGTACGTGAAGAATCCCAGATAAGTTCTGTTGTTCCGATAGGACCGTTACGCTGTTTAGCTACGATGATTTCGGAAATGCCTTTCTTCTCGGTATCGTGATTATAGTAATCATCTCGATAAATGAACATTACTACGTCGGCATCCTGCTCGATTGCTCCCGATTCACGAAGGTCGGAAAGCATGGGACGATGATCGGGTCTTTGCTCTACCGCACGGCTAAGCTGTGAAAGTGCAAGTACGGGAACCTGAAGTTCACGCGCAAGTGACTTGAGCGAACGGGAAATCTCGGAAATTTCCTGCTGTCTGGATTCGGACTTTCCGCTACCGCTCATCAACTGCAGGTAGTCGATAATAATCATTTCAAGACCGCTTTCCATCTTGTACTTACGGCACTTGGAACGAAGCTCTCCGATACTGATACCGGGAGTATCGTCAATTATCATCTTGGACTGGCCGATAACTCCGGCTCCTTCCATAAGGCTTTCCCAATCGGCTTCATTTAAGTTGCCGACACGAAGCTTCTGGGCTTCAACGCCCGACTGAAGTGAGAACAGACGGTTAACCAGCTGTTCTTTGGACATTTCCAGACTGAATATTGCTACGCATTTATTACTCTTGAATGCAACGTTCTGAGCGATATTTAAGGCAAACGCCGTTTTTCCCATTGAAGGTCTTGCTGCGATAAGGACAAGATCGGACGGCTGCATTCCTGCGGTTCTGTAATCAAGATCGATAAAGCCTGTCGCTATACCGGTAACCGCACCTTTGTTCTTGGCTGCGATAGCGATTTTATCAAGTGCGTTGTTTACTACCTGACTTATGGGCACAAATTCACCGGCGCCGCGCTTCTGCGTAACCTTAAAAATGGACTTTTCGGCCTCTTCGAGAATGACCTCCATGGGCTCTTTTCCGGCATAACAGGAATTGGCAATCTCGTCATTGGCCTTTATAAGCTTTCTTAAGGTTGATTTCTCGGCCACAATCTTTGCGTAATACTTGATATTGGCAGAGGTGGGAACCGTTTCAATCAAATCTCTGACGTATTCAAGACTCTTTGCCTCCGGAGGAACGTCCTTCTCTTTAAGCCTGTTCTGAAGGGTAATAATGTCCACCGGGCTACCTTCATTATTCAATTCAACCATTGTGTCGAACAATACCTGGTTCTGAGTGGAATAGAAATCCGTTCCCAAGAGCATTTCCGATGCAACCGTAATTGTATCGCGGTCCATAAGCATTGCTCCCAAAACAGACTTCTCTGCCTCAACACTTGAAGGTAATATTCGTTTCTGCCATTCTTCAGCCATTTTCCTCAACCTTTACCATAAGCTTTGCTACTACTTCGGGATGAAGCTTTACGCTTATCTCATAACTTCCGAAATTCTTGATGGGTTCCGGAAGAACTACTTTCTTCTTGTCAAGTTCAACTCCGTGCTGTTTCTTGGCTTCCTCAACGATTTCCTTGGAAGAAATCGAGCCGAAAGCACGACCGCCTTCACCGGCTTTCATCTTGACAACAACCGTAAGCTTGGAAAGCTGCTCTGCGTATTCCTTGGCTTTCGCAAGATTTTCTTTGGCTATCTTTTCTTTATTGGCATTCTGGAGCTTTAAGTTGTTCATGTTCTGACTGTTAGCTTCCAGTCCAAGCTTCTTGGGGAGAATGCAATTACGTGCATACCCGTCGCTTACTTCTATTACCTGTCCCTTTTTTCCAAGAGACTTTACATCTTCCAACAAAATAATTTTCATTTAAAGTTCTCCTCCTTCTATCATGGAGTCGAGAGTTTCTTTAAGCTTGACAATGGCATCTTCCAAAGATATTTCGGAAAGCTGACATCCCGCCACACTCATGTGGCCGCCGCCTCCAAGCTTTTCCATGATAATCTGTACATTAACCTCATCTATCGATCTTGCACTGATATATACAAGGTTCTGATACTGAGTAAATACGAAGCTTGCTCGTATTCCCTTAATATTCAAAAGTTCATTGGCTGCCTGAGCGCCTACTACCGTAGGACTTTGGATGCCTTCTGCCTTACAGGTCGATATTGCATAATACTCTTTGTAAATATCTGCCTGACTTACGGCATCGGCACGTACACGATATTCGTTGGCATCTTCTCTGAAGAGCTTTCTTACACGAGTAACGTCGGCACCGCATCTTCTCAAAAATGCCGCAGCTTCAAATGTTCTGACACCGGTCTTCTGCATAAAGTTATCCGTGTCTATCATAATTCCCGAGTAAAGCGAATCGGCTTCTTCGGGTCTCATACGAACATTGTCGGTAGTGTATTGCATAATCTCGGATACCATTTCGCAAGTTGACGACGCATACGATTCAACATAGGAAAGGGTTGCATTCTCGATTGTCTCCGAACCCTGTCTGTGATGGTCGAGCACAACAACCGATTTACATTTACCGAATAATTCGGGACACTCGGTAATACTGGGCTTGTTTACATCCACGATAACCAAAACGGCATTGCTTCCGATTTCTTCAAGTGCCTTGGCACCGGTAAGAATCATTTCCGGATCGTAATCCGAATTGGTGGTAAACATGTCTACCAAAGGTTTCATGGATGTGGTTATTTCATCAAGAACAATGTGAGCACGCTTATCCAACAGCTTGGCGATACGCCATACACCGACGGAAGCACCGAACGAATCGACGTCTCCCATACGATGACCCATAACGAAAACCTGATCTTTTCCGGAAATAATTTCCATCAAAGCATGAGCCTTTACTCGCGCCTTAACTCTTGTATTCTTCTCAACCTGGTGGCTCTTTCCGCCGTAATATGTCAATGAATCGGGAGACTTAACTACTGCCTGGTCTCCGCCACGACCCAATGCAAGGTCGATAGCCGCACGGGCAAATTCATATGTCTGCGCATACGAAAGACCGTCCAAACCGATACCGATACTTAATGTGACCGCCATCTCATTTCCGATATTAACAGTCTTAACATCTTCAAGAAGATCGAACTTCATTTCCTTAAGCTTGGTAATGCAGCTCTTTCGAAGGATAACCATGTACTTGTCCTTCTCCATCTTCTTGGTAATACCGTCAAGCGCCGACATGTACTTATTAATCTTTCTCTCTATCAAAGCGGTAAGAAGCGATCTTCTAACCTCTTCGATACTTTCCAGAGCTTCATCATAGTTATCAATATAGACAAGACCTACACATAAACTCTGGTCATCCACTTCGCGAAGTGCAATCTTTAATGCGGTATTATCATAAAGGTATACGGAAATCAAATATCCGTCATAGCCGTCTTCTACACTTACAAGATTACAGTTGTCCGCCATCTCCTTAAGCGGAACCACCTTAAACTTAACAACATAATCGCTGCCGTTATGATTTATCTCAAACTCATTCTCGCCAAGCTCTTCGCCCGGAGCCGGAAGCTTTTCTCTTGTTATCTCGGGGAAAAGGGTAGTAATGGATTTATTGTATCCCTTCTCGGTTCCCATGGCTCTTTCAAACTCGGTATTGGTCCAGATGATCTTGCCTTCTTCATCGAGAATGGCATTTCCGACATCCAAGGTTCTTAAAAGCTGCTTCTGAACCTGTCCGTACTGAGTCGCAAAGCTTATTAATTCAAACATAATCTTGCGACTTGTCTGAATAAACAATCCGAATACTATGACAAAATAAAAAATAGCGAATGCCGAAACAGCAAGGCCTGCGGGTACACTGCATGTGTATACGTAAAGATTGATTACGACAAGAAGAAGCCCTACAAGAATTGCGGTTGTAAGAACGGATTTAAGTTTACCTGTAATTTTCAAATGATTATTCATACGAATCTCCGATGCACCGGTGAAAACAAATTTTCACAGTTGACGAGTTTTCAAAATCAGTTCAAATCCAAATCAATATATCTATTGTACATCACGACATAGATAGAATTATTATAGCATACAAGCATAAAAAAAGACACCTTCTAATATATAGAAAGTGTCTTTGAGAAAACAAAATTGATTAATCTAAATAGGAATTAATCCTGTACGTAAGGCATAAGAGCGATATGACGAGCTCTCTTGATAGCTACTGTTAAAGCTCTCTGATGCTTAGCGCAGTTTCCTGTAATTCTACGAGGAAGAATCTTTCCACGCTCTGATACGTATCTCTTTAACTTAGCAACATCCTTGTAATCAATTGTATTGTCCTTTCCACAGAAAACGCAAACCTTCTTGCGTCTGCGGATAGCACCCTTTCTTCTCATGGGTGCATCGGCCTTATCGCCTTTTTCAGCTTTATTAAATGCCATGATCTCCTCCATCTGAAAGCGTGAGCTTTCTTCACTTATCTACCGGGTTGAGCAAACGGCAAGTCTTCTTCTATTCCCTCGGGAACATTCATAAATCCATCGCTTGCCGGCTGGGGATGTGAAGCTTCGCTGTTAGAATAAGAAGCACCGTTACTGCCGGCTGCATTCTTGCTCTCTGCAAACTCCTGATCCTCTGCTATTACATCTGTGGTGTAAACCTTTACACCATCTTTATTGGTATAACTGCCGGTCTGAATACGTCCGGTTACCAATACCTTGGTTCCCTTGTGAAGATATTTCTCTGCGAACTCACCTGCTTTACCGAATGCGGTAATGTTGATGAAATCGGCGGTCTGTTCTCCGTCCTGTGATGAGCGTGAAGAACCACGTCTGTCAACTGCGAGTGAATACTTGGCAATAGCCATACTGCTTTCGCCCTGTGAATATCTTACCTCGGGATCTCTTGTTAATCTGCCCATAAGAATAACTTTGTTCATAGTCTTTCTCCTATACGATTACTCTTCGTCAAGGCGAACGATCAAGAATCTGAGAACGTTATCCATAATGCGTACACGGCTCTCGATTTCAGCGGGAGCTGTAGCTTCAGCATCAAATTTGATGAAATAATAGAAAGCTTCCTTCATCTTCTGAACCTCGTAAGCTAACTTCTTCTTACCCTGGTCCTCGACTTCAGTAACCTTTCCACCGAATCTTTCGACATAAGCCTTAGCCTTATCAACAACTGCGGCTCTTTCATCATCTTCGATCTTCGCATTGACAACTAATGTTAATTCATACTTGTTCATGCTTGTTACCTCCTTTTGGTCTCTGGCCCCCGTCTTTACGGGAGCAAGGAAATTTATCATCACGGAAGTCTATGATATCATAATGAAAAATAGATATCAAGCATTTTTTATCTCTTTTATGCTCTTTTCCAAGGATTTTCTGGGGAGCATCAGCTGATGGCCGCATCCGAGACATTTAATCCTGAAATCCTGCCCGATTCTTAACACTTCCCACTCCTTGCTTCCGCATGGATGTTCTTTCTTGAGTTTAATAATATCGCCTACATTAATATCCATGTTAAGCTCCACACTCATCCTGTAAATCACTTTACAGGGAAGACAAAACCTTTCCGATTTTCTCTCTTATAATCAAATCCGCATTGGAATCTCTATTTGTGGCGGAAAGATTGATAAGCACAAGCTTGTTTCCCTGATAATAATCTATAAGTCCGGCTGCCGGATAAACAACAAGTGAAGTACCTCCGACAATCAAAACGTCAGCCTTTGAAATATAATTAACCGCACGATTAATCACATTCATATCAAGACCTTCTTCGTACAAAACGACATCAGGCCTTACCATTGCACCGCATTCATCGCAAACCGGAATACCGTTACCGTTCATGACATAATCAACGGAAAAAGGCTTTTTGCATCTTGAACAATAATTCTTCATGATGGTTCCGTGAAGTTCAAGCACTTCCTTACTTCCGGCCGCCTGATGAAGTCCGTCGATGTTCTGAGTGATAACCGCCTTGAGCTTGCCCTCCTGTTCCCATTTGGAAAGCACTTTGTGCGCATCGTTGGGCTTGGAAGCTCTGGCGGGTGCCACCATCTTCTCCCTGTAGAAATCATAAAATTCTTCGGGACGTTTGGTTAAAAACGTGTGACTTACAATAGTTTCGGGCGGGTATTTATACCTTGTACTGTACAGACCGTCCTGCGATCTGAAATCCGGTATCCCGCTTTCGGTCGAGACTCCCGCACCGCCGAAAAATACTACATTATCTGATTCATTAATCCACTTACGCAAGATTTCAATTTCATCAGCCATTTTATTTTCCCCAGTCCTTAAACCCGATGTTGATATCAACTTCACCGGGTATACCGTCCACTACGCCCGAGCATGAATACTGCCACATGGAAATCTCGTAGGGATAGTACATTGTCGTGTTGTAATAAGCGAACCATTTTTCTATATCGTCAAGGACCTGCAAATCCAGGTTCTTGATAAGATATTTAAGATTTGAGTAAAGCATGGGCGTGTAGCCTTCTTCGGACACTCTGTCGCAAAAAGCACTGACTATCTCACTTCTTGCCGTGTTATCCAAATCATCTGTTCTCGCCTTGTCGTTAACTTCCTCAATATCTATTACAACGGGATAATCAATCTTGTAAGGAGCAATTAATTCAAGCGTAAACTCTGCTTCCTCGATTGCCTCCTCGATATTGATTGCCTGTGTGTAGAAATAAACACCGACCTTTAATCCGGCTTCAAGCGCACCCTCGATGTTCTGTTTAAAATATGTATCTTCCTTGATGGCGCCCGTGCCGTATCCTCTGAAGCCGCATCGAATCATTGCAAATTCAATGCCGGAGTTCTTGACCGCAACCCAGTCAATGTCTTTCTGGAACGAAGAAACATCCACTCCCGCAATACTTGAAACGGTCTCGCCGTCTTCCATGTAGTACATCTTACCGCTTCCCTCATCGTACACGAGATTTTCGATGTCGATGGTGTTGGGCTTTAAGGTTGAATAAATCGGATAATATTCAAACTTGGATGACTCCTGAAATACTACCGAGTTCGGATAATACTGTCTTAGCAAAAGAAGGACTCCGGAAGGCTCTTCGGAAGCGTTTCTGAATGTATGAATCATCTTGTCTATGGTCTTGGCTTCCGTCTCCTCGGTAGCCATTTCCACAGCATCCTCTATCATCCTGTCAACTTCCTCCCTGGTATAGGTAACCTCAGGTATTTCGGAAAAAGAAGCACCCGACTTATCCTTTACCCTGTTGGAAGTAAAATATAAAATTGTTACGGCAAGTGCGGTAGCCGAAAACAAAAACAACACAACCGCCATAGCCACAAAAATTGTGCTACGGCTGTTGTGTCGCTCAAGACTTTTTAACTCACTTATGGTATTTGATTCTGTTTCGTTGTTAAATGTCATTTATCCCAATCCTGTCATCATGAAACAGGCATCTTCTTATCGGGATAAATTCTGGTCAAAAGTCTCTTCTCAAATTCATCTACCTGAAGAGGTCTGTCAAACAAAAATCCCTGGACAATATCACATTTCAAATCTTTCAAAAGGCCGAATTCCTCGTATGTTTCAACACCTTCCGCAAGTACTTCCATTTCAAGCTCCTTGGCCATGTTGATAATATGAGAAATAACCTTTCTGGATCTTTCGTTCTCGACACTCTTTCCGAGCAAAGACTTGTCAAGCTTTAACACTTCAAAGTCCATGTTCTGAAGAAGATTAAGTGACGAATATCCGGATCCGAAATCATCAATAGAAGATGCTATTCCGTATTCTTTAAGCTTACCCAAAGTTATCTCGAGAAGCTCTTCCTTGTCAAGATAAGCGGTTTCGGTAAACTCAACCTCAATAAATTCCGTAGGAATATTATATTTTCTAAGTACATTATATATTCTCTCCGCAACATCGGTATCTTTGAAATGCTGCTTGGAGAAGTTAACCGATATTCTTACGAGCTCGATGTCGTTGTCCATCCACTCGCGCATTTTCTTGCAGGTTTCCTCAAGAACATAAAAATCGATTTCCGTAATGAGACCTGTCTTCTCGCAAATCGGGATAAAGTCAATGGGCGGAATAAGCTGACCGTCACACCACCAGCGTACCAATGCCTCGGCTCCGACTATTTTATATGTGGAAGCCGATACCTTGGGCTGAAAATATACAACAAGTTCTTTATCCTTAATAGCCTTCGGAAGGCGTCTTGTATATTTCATGTTGTCGAGAAGCTTTTTCTTAACGCCCTCGTCATAGTAAACATATTGCGCATTCGCCTTACGTGACATTGCAAACGCGATTGAAATTCTTTCCAAAATTTCGCTTGCTTTTTTCTCGTCACCGGTAAGTTCGTAAAGGCCCGCGTTACAGAAAACTTCGTAATCTTCTTCGGTTTCACCGTTAAAGATTGTAAATGAAACGCTTTTTATCGAATCCAAAAACGATGCGACATTTTCCTTGTGAATAATACCGATAAAATTATCTGCTCCAAGTCTTGCGGCAAACTCACCTTCAGTAACCGAGTCAGCAAGAAAATCCGCAAACTTGCAAATAATATCATCGCCGGTTTCATATCCGAAACGCTCGTTAATAACGGACATATCCTTAAGATTCAGGTAGAACGCCGTGTGTCCCACATGATCCTTCTTGCGAATCATTTCTTTAACGGTCTGCGAAAAATAATTGGCATTGGGCAGCCCCGTCAAATCATCCATCATATAGAGTCGGAAGTAATCCGCATCTTCTTCGGGTGTGTTAATTGTGTGTACCATCTCAACCTCCACAACAGTTATTGTTGCTCCCCTTTTTCAAAGATTACAGAGTCATAAACTTTCCAGCTTTCAAACTGTTCTTCCTGTCCTTTAGCCGTCCATGCAATAATAAACGGTCTATACAAAAATCTCACAACTCTGAACCCGAAACTTCCCTTGTCCTCATGCCTGAATGCGATAAAATCCGGTCGTGACACTACGTTAACCCAAAGATTATTCATCGAAAGTCTTACAGGAAAGTTGATCCTGTCCTTGCGAGTGAACTTCTGCGATAACTGTCCTCTGATAATTTCCGGATGGTAATTTTTGAACCACCCAACCAGAAACGGGCTGAAGGATTCGATACAGAAAGCGCCTTCATAGCCCTTAAGCATATCGTAAACCTTTTCGCAGAGAGTATAATTCTTCTGGCCGTTATCACCTTTTATTTCACATATCAAATCTGTTTTCCCCAAAACAGACAAGACATCCGAAAACAGCGGAATTATCTCATTTGTTTCCTTTAATCGGAATTTACTTAACTCTTCGTATGTGTAATCCTTAAGCAATGCATTAACACCGCACATTCGCTCAAGGTTTCCGTCATGAAATACTACAAGCCTGCCATCTGCCGTCATCTGTACATCAAGCTCCACTCCGTATCCGTTCTCCACAGCCGCCTTAAATGCGGGAATGGAATTTTCGGGAATCACGTTGTCGTGAAGGCCTCTGTGTGCAAATAACTTTCCTTTAAATTGTGAAACATCTCGTCTATGATTGGGTTTCATAAAAAAAGGAATCAGCAGGATAAAACCGGCTAAAGCGATAAGCAAAAGACAAATCAAGAGTATAAGAATAATAATAAGTACTATAAATACATTCATACCTTTAACCCTCAATGTAAAATGCTACCATCATTAGATTAACATAAAATCGTATAAATTACTACAATCAAATTTTGCTACGGATATGTAATATTTTGCTACATTCCGCGCCTGTCCGTCAGTCCCGCACAGAAAAAGAAAAGGCGTTTCCAACACGAAAACGCCTTACTCATTTTAGAATAATCTCATCAAATCTTCTATTGTTTCCCTGCGACGGATTTGCTTAACTTCGCCTTCCAAAGTAATCAATACCTCGGCAGGTCTCGGACGCGAATTGTATGTTGAGCACATACTGTATCCGTAAGCTCCCGTATCAAGAACGCAAGCCAAATCTCCCTTTTTAATTCCTACAGGCATTTCGCGGTCTTTGGCAAGTAAATCACCCGACTCGCAAATGTTACCGCATACCGATACCGTCTCAAGCTTTTCTCTTGAAAGAGGCTTTCCGTCACGAAGTATCTCAATGTCGTGCCAGGAATCGTACATGGAAGGACGTACCAGAACGTTCATACCGATGTCCGTTCCGATATACTTGACGCCGGAATTTTGCTTTACGGCATGAACACGGCCCAATAATACGCTTGCTTCGGCGACACAATATCTGCCGGGCTCCGATTTAAACAACGGAGCGTAGCCGTACTCTTTTACAAACTCATCTATGATGGGCTCAAGACGTTTCTTGAAATCATCCATATCATATTCGGCTTCATCGGAAAGCTTGTGATAAGGAATTCCGTATCCGCCGCCGAAGTCGATAAACTCCAGCTTTTCAAACCTTTCGGCAATTCTCAACAAATTCGATACCGCCTTTAAGTACGGTTCCGGATCCATGAAAAGCGAGCCGATATGCTGATTGATTCCGGCAATCTTCAAATTATATTTATCCGCAATCTCAAAAATTGTGTCGATATCTTCCTCGGCAATACCGAATTTGGTCTTCTTTCCTGCGGTAACAACCTTTTCGTGGTGGCCGGCGCCAACACCGGGATTAATTCTGACCGCACACTTTCCGCCGGGATTAAGTTTTCCGAAGCTTTCAAGCTGCGAAAGGCTGTCAAGGCTCGTCATTATCCCGTTCTCTATGGCATAAGAAAGTTCCTCGTCGCTAACATTGTTGGGCACAAAGAAGATTCTTTCCTTGGGAAAGCCCGCCTTAAGCAAAAGAGTAATTTCTCCAACGCTCATGGCATCACAATTTATGTTTTCGGAAAGAGCGATTTTTAAAATTTCAAGGTTTGTGTTGGCCTTAATCGAATAGTTGGCGGTGTAAGGATACTTGGTGATAACCGAAGCAACCATGCGCATCTGTCTTCGAAGCTTCTCCTCGCTGTAAACATATACAGGAGACCCAAACCTTTCTACTATATCCTCGGGATTGTTTCCCTTGAAAAAATCGCAAGATTCAATGTATGAATTCATAATATACCGTCCGTAATTTTTATTTTTACAACAAGTGAGCTCTTAACTCTTCGCCGGAGAGGGGTGAAAGGTATGCGGGTGCAACGTCGAATACCGTCTTGCAGCCTACATTTCCCTCTGCATTCATGCGGTTTATGGCTCTGGCAAAAGAAACAATTACCGATGCCGTAAATTCCGGGTTGGAATCAAGCTTAAGGCTGTACTCGATTACATGCTTGTGCTCTTTATTCCAGCCTGTCTCGCCGCTTCTGAATACAAATCCTCCGTGAGGAATTTCCTTGTGCTTTAAGTTAAACTCTTCTTCGGAAATAAAATTAACGGTTGTATCGTAGTCCGAAAAATAATTGGGCATTGTCTTTATGTCGTTCTCGATTTTGGCAAGGTCCGCACCTTCCATGGGAACTACGAAGCATTCTCTTGTATGCTTCTGTCTTGTTGTAAGTGTCGGATTCTCGCCTCTTCTTACAGCTTCCAATGCCGATTCAACGGGTATAGTGTACTGCTTTCCGTTCTTAACGCCTTCGACTCTTCTGATTGCGTCCGAATGACCCTGGCTTACACCCTTGCCCCAGAAAGTATAGTCGCTTCCCTCGGGGAGAATACAGTTTCCGTAAAGTCTCATAAGTGAAAACATTCCGGGGTCCCAGCCTGCTGAAATGAGTGCTGTATGTCCGTTTTCTCTGGCTGCCTTATCAACGTTTGCAAAGTGCTCCGGAATACGGGCATGTGTATCGAAACTGTCTATTACATTGAAATAGCGGGCATATTCGGGTGTCATTTCGGGAAGGTCTGTTGCGCTTCCTCCGCAGATAATAAGCACATCAATCTCGTCCTTATGCTCCAAAACAGCGTCTGTCTTATATACCTTGACACCATCTGTCAATATCTTTACACTTTCGGGATCTCTTCTTGTAAATACTGCCGCAAGCTCCATGTCCTTGTTCTGCTTAATGGCACATTCAACGCCTTTGGCAAGATTACCGTAACCTAAAATACCTATTTTCATATTCCGCCCTCGCATTTCGTGTATTTTTATTTAAGTAACTTATTTATTTACTCAAAAAGTTAACATCCCCAAAAAGCAGTGTCAATAAAAAAATCGTTAAACAAATGGAAGGAATATTCGCTGTTTGCTATGCTTTTTGCTTAAAAAAGATACTCTGACAGTGCTTCCTTATTCGCAAACGGGCCGGGATAAACATTTATTCCGCGCTTGTTGGCAAAATAATCTTCGTCGAATATTATATCCGTTCCGTCGGGATTTTCGTATCTTTCGTCGGGCTCAAAAGCTTTTCCGAGCGTATCCGAACTAATCATATGAACCTTGAAATCCTTTACAAGATCAAACACGTCCGTATCAAGCTTCAGGCGGCCGTTTTCTTCCACAAGGTCAAGCCTGAAGGGTGTATTGAGGATAAGTTTTTCTTTTTCCTTGGAGTAAGAACCTGCATTTATATAGGCATTTCCCTGAATCCACATGGGTAAGCGTCCGAAATGTGCCTTGGCAAGCGCACCCATGTCGGGTCTTCTTCTCGTAAAGTCAAACTGCGAAATCCACTCCTCGTATGTGGGATACTCGTCCCACACGTGCGTTCCGACTTCAAGATTCGAGTATTCCCTATCCTCCGGGAAGCCTTCAAGGTAATCCGAAGGAACGGGCTGTCTTTGAACGAATATGTTGTTGTAGAATCTGTTATCTCCATGAAGAATCGTCATAAAGCCGCGGACCTCGGTTGCATGGGGATAATGATAAGGTGTGTATCTTGGCTCTCTCTGACCGTTTACTATGCTGTCAACGCCCGTGCCGACCATTACGAACGAACCGCACACAAGGTTATGAACCATTGCAACGCCTTCCGTCGGTATACGAAGTGATGCGGACGAAAGCAAAATATTGTTATCCAAAGTAACCGGACCGTGGCCTACTTCGATAAAGATGTCCTGGTTGAAATTGTCGGCTTTTCTTCTCATGAAAGCCGGTGTTTCGTTGTCGTGCAAAAGGTTTCTTGTAAATCTTGTTCCCTGTGCTTCCCAGTCTGTCCAGATTCCCATTGAGCAGTGATGGATGTGGTTTCTTCTGAATATTACATCGATAGCGGCATGGAACTTGATTCCGGCAATTTCTGCCCCGCCGAGCTGCTGCATGTTATTAATATTATGGATGTGATTGTCTTCAATTACAGAGAATACGCAGCCCATACGTCCTACGATACCTGTCTGTTCGCAGTGATGAATGTGGCAGCGTCTTACGATGTGTGAGCCGACGGTTTCTTTGGTCCAGCCATCATGCTGGGCTATGCATACCGCGTCGCGTTCCATCTGTGTAGGACTCTTAACGTGATTATGGAAAAAGAAATTGTCATTGTTATCCTGAGAATAATTGCCGAAAGAAATTCCCGAACACTTTGAGCCGTATACTTCGCAGTCTTCGATTATCCAGCCTTTTGACCAGTGAGCTCCGATCATTCCGTCCTGATATGCTGCGGGAGGAGCCCATGTTGTTGCGGCTTTATTTACATTAAAGCCAGACAAAGTGATATAGCCGATGTACTTCTTTGAGGGCATAAAGCAATTACGTCTTACCGTAATTTCTACCTTCTCCTTAAAAGGATCAAGGTCCTTGAAATTAGCGTAAATTACTGTCTCATCGGTTTCCTTGTCCTGTGTGCAATACCACTTATATACAGAATATTCGGGTTCCCAGCTCTCTTCATAAACTTCGCCCTTAAGGCATTCTTCGAGCGTCTGTGTTTCGTAAAGCATTCTGTCATTTACAAACACATTTCCCGTATGGATATGATTGTCGGCAAAATACCAGTCGCCTTCAACTTCAACAACATAGGGATTATAATTTCCGAATATTGAATTATCGATTCGTGTAACGTAAGTTGTACCCTCGTACTTCTTCCAGTCCGTAACGATTTCAGCACCTGTAATCACAGCCTTTAACGGTTCTTCGGAAACATATGTGATTCTGGCGTCTTCTCGTCCGGAATTTTGGGGATTTACATATTCTCTGTAAATTCCGGGTGCAACAATAACCTCATCTCCGGCTACCGCAATTTTTGCAGCATCGTTGATATTCTTAAACGGCGATTCCTTGGAGCCGTTTCCGCCTCTTGCGGCGTTTACATTAACATAGATTTTCATACCTTCTACCTCCGTTAGTCTTCCGACTTATATTTCATTTTACACTACGTCGAAAACGGAAATATAATTTTTTCATTGTGAAGTATGAAAATTCATTTATATTAATTGGCGAATCTGTAAACGGTTCTGTTGTTTACCTTGTCAATCTTTTTAAGTTTCATGTCGAGTATATAAAATTCGTCTTCAAAATCGAACTCTTCTTCATTTACAAGAACGATTGAATTGGCCTTATCAACTCCGCCCAAAACATATCTTTCGTAATAGTCAAATGCGTATGTCCGGCCTGTTTCCAATAAGCATATATATTCCTTGTCGCGGTCCAATACTTTCATGATATCCGAGTCGTTGGAGCCTTCATACATGTAAACTATGTCGCAATCAGCATTCTTGCAATATTCGACAACTTCCTTCAGGTCAGCTGTCGTGTCTTCCTTGGTAAGGAATATGTAATATGAAGAAAATGACAAAAATGCCACGATTGCACAGAACGCGTAGGATACTATCTTCTGTCTTAAAATCTCCTTCTCGTTTCTGTAATATTCGATTACGTCCTTGGCCAATACTATTATCATCGGTATCGTGCCAACGAGATAATATCTGTATTCGCTTGTTGCGGAACCGGCCTGTGTCTTTACCGTAAACATGATTAAAACTGTCCAGAAGAACATTATGGTAAAGAGGGTTCGAAGTAATGAGCATTTTCTTTTGCATAGTTTAAGAAGAGAACTGACGGACTCAATAATCAAAAGAACAGCAAACAAAAACTTCAAAATTGTGAGCATGCCCTGAGGTGAAATAACCTTAACGTACCACTCGGTTGTAAGTCCATCGAACAGTTCGAAAAATCCGAAGAAGTTTGAAAGGATATTTGCCTGAATCTGGAACACGGGACAAAGCGTCATTGACTCGCCTCTTGTGCCGCCCAAAACCTTCTGATTTATAATCATTCCCACAACGTACAAAACAACCGTTGCGGAAAAAATGGCTATGACTTTTAAGCTGATTCTTTCTACGTTGAGGACCTTATAAATTATGTATCCCATCGCGATTGCAGCGATTCCGGCGGCAAACACGTATATTCCCGAAGACATTGCCGTATCAAGCAGCAGCAAAAAGTACAATACTACAAGGAATCTCTCGAAATGTGTTGTCTTTCTGTCACTTTCGAGAAACAGCAGTATTGATACCAAAAGAAGCGGAACCATTACCTTTACAAGGTACTGCGAGCCACCGAAAAACATCATGTTATAGTAATCGAGCATTCCTGTTGAAAACGGTATCAGGATAATGTTTGCAGATACCAGAAATATCATTTCATCACGTACGATGGAATAGATAATTATAAGGAACAATATTGTGAGAATGATATTGGATATTCCGCAGGACAGAAAAATATTATGTGTGACTGCGTATATCGGAATTGCGAAAATGCTTGTACAATCCCATTCCAGCGTTGTTGAGTAATTCCAGTCCGGAATGGCAAGTGTACGATGATCCCACATTTTTATGATGTGATTCATAAGCTTTGCATTGTCGCAATCGAGATTATACGGTATAAAAAACAGGTTCGCTATTGAAAGCAAAACAAACTGTATGACAAGCAATGCCATGAAGGCATAAACTATAGTTGAAAATTTTAATTTAGTATTCTTCATTTCCGCCTCTACAATTCTATTTT
>JAZUJT010000041.1:0-40466 GCA_045642905.1 Lachnospiraceae bacterium
ATGAAAAAAGTGAGCCGCTTTTCGGCTCACTTCAAACATACTTTATTAACATAAGTAATATTAGCACTCCCCAAATATAAATGCAAGGGATAAATCAAGAAAATTTGCATAGGGGTAGGTGGCGGGATTGGCAGACTTATGGGGGGCTACGTTACGGCTGTGGTTTGGGCATATACTCCTCGCCTGCCGCTCCTATGCCCAATTCCCCCTTCTATTCCGCTTCCGGTTGGGTATATGTTAGCTTCAATGAAGCTTTATGCCCAAAAGGGCTTTCGTTACGGCTTCCGAATGGGTATATACTCCTCGCCAACCGCTCCTATGCCCAATTCCCCATTCTATTCTGCTTCCGGTTGAGTATAAGTTAGCTTCAATGAAGCTTATTGCCCAAAAGGGCTTTCGTTACAGCTTACGTTTGGGCATAGGAAAAGCCTCAGATTGTTCAATATCCAAGTCGGGATGTGTTAGTATAGTTTTTTGGATGTTTGAACTATTTATCTGAGGCCTTAACCTATATATTTAATATGCTGCTTATTGATGATTTATATACAGCTTATAAAAAGTAATATTCAATTGTTCGACAAGCATCGTCATATGTAAACGGATGCTCTGCAGTTTCCGATGTGATGATTAAATTTATTCCCGGAATAATACCATTTTCCATATAATAGCTGAATTTGTTTTCACAGTTTCTTACATATGGAAGACTATCCATTATGCCCAAATGCTCCCAATACCTAATTATGCCGTTATTGGTTGTAAAATCAGGATAGAAAATAGATTTCCCAAGAGACAAAGGGCATTCATACTTATATGGAATATTATATTCATGAAGGGCCAGTGCAATTAATGATTCCGATTTTGATCTGAAGATTCCGTAAGGTGTTTTATGTATAAGTTTTTCCGGATAAAAAGGATTTCCTTCATATGGTTCGGATATCCATTTTGAAATTTCCGAATTATATTCATTAGTATTTACATATTTTGACAAATCGTTTTTTTCCAAAATCCAACTCGCTGCGCGATTAATATCTTGCGGAGCATTTTCCAAATATAAACGTAGAGCGGAAAGTTCATCATTTATATCTTCGGCACGAATAGAAAGATACTTCTTTTTGAGCATTTCTGAAATAAACTGTTTATTCTTCTTGGGAATATATTTCATTTCTGAATTTGAAGAAATATAGAGTTTCGAATATTTACCATTTCGACAATATATCAAATTACCGGCGGGCAGTTTCTTGATATGCTGATTAATGTCAGTCAGCTCTTTTTCGAGTAATTGATATTGCCGCTCAATCTGTTTCCTATTTATCAAGCTTACCTCCATTTAGAATAAGTACGATATACTTATTAAGACTTTTACCGAATGAACACATCGAAGACGTAAACTAATTCATTAGAAAGGATGTGTTGGAATAATATTCATTATATATGTATATTGATGCATTTTCAAGAGGAAATAATGAAATAATCTAATTTATTTAAATGTTTGTTGCATGATAATTATTAATAAATATTCACGTCCTTATAAATATCATCCAAAATATCAAATTTATCTTGCTTTTTTTACTTATATCGTGTAAACTACACAAGTCGGATAAATATGGCTGATTGGTCAAGCGGTTAAGACGCCGCCCTCTCACGGCGGAATCTGGGGTTCGATTCCCCAATCAGCTGCTAAAGCGTATCACTTAGTGATACGCTTTTTTGTTATTCTATGGACTTTTGGGCATAACTCCGCCTGCCGTAACCTCTATGCCCAAACCGCAGCCATATCTTCAACCCTTTTGGGCACTAAGCTTCATTGAAGCTAACTTATACCCAACCGGAGACATTTTCTAATGGGGAATTGGGCATAAATTCGCCTGCCGTAACCTCTATGCCCAAACCACCACGTAACTACAAGCCCTTTTGGGCACTAAGCTTCATTGAAGCTAACTTATGCCCAACCGGAGACGTTTTCTAATGGGTTATTGGGCATAACTCCGCCGGCCTGAACCTCTATGCCCAAACCACCACCATATTTTCAACCCTTTTGGGCACTAAGCTTCATTGAAGCTAACTTATACCCAACCTCAGCCGTATCCTAATGGGTTATTGGGCATAACTCCGCCGGCCGTAACCTCTATGCCCAAACCGCAACCATATCTTCAACCTTTTTGGGCACTAAGCTTCATTGAAGCTAACTTATGCCCAACCGGAGACGTTTTCTAATTGGGAATTGGGCATAACTCCGCCGGCCGCAACCTCTATGCCCAAACCACCACGTAACTACTAGCCCTTTTGGGCACTAAGCTTCATTGAAGCTAACTTATACCCAACCGGAGCCGTTTTTTAATGGGTTATTGGGCATAACTCCGCCTGCCGTAACCTTTATGCCCAAACCTCAACCATATTCCGCATTTCCCTCAAAAAAGATGGGCATAATGACGCGAAATAGCGTCATTATGCCCTTTTTCCTAAAACATATCAAACAAGCTGAACTGGTTCGATTCGGGAATTCCCGTAAGGATACCAAGTCGTTCGAGGTCGTCTGCATTGCCCTGTGAAGCCTTACATCTTTGACGGAAATCTTCTTTGGAGATGAAAGGACCTTGAGCGGCTGCATCCACAATGGCTTCGGCAACCTTTTCGCCTAAACCCTCAATGCTCGTGAAGGGAGCCATGATTTTGCCGTCAACGACACTGAAATGCTTGGCCTTGGCCTTGGTAAGCTCAATGGGAGCAAACTCGTAGCCGCGTGCATACATTTCCTGAACGATACGGAAATCGTGAATAGTATCGGCTTCTTTGTTGGAAGGATTGTCAAGCGCCTGGAGACGCTTGAGTTCACTTTCAAGCTTGTCGCGTCCAAAACACATTGTTTCATAATTGAACGCCTTGGCACGAATGGTGAAGAAAGCCGAATAATATTCAAGAGGATAATAAATTTTACAGTAAGCTATACGCCAAGCCATCATAACGTAAGCGGCAGCATGAGCACGCGGGAACATGTACTTAATCTTCTCGCAGGATTCAATGTACCAGTCGGGAACGTTGTGAGCCAGCATATCTTCTTTCCAGCCGGCCCATTCCTTACATTTTCCGCCGGCAACTTTACCCTTACGGACGTTCTCCATAATTTTGAAGGATTGCTCCGATTCAACGCCCATGTTGATAAGATAAGTCATGATGTCGTCTCGGGTACAGATGGCGGTAGAAATGTCTGCCTTGCCGCTGCGGATTAATTCCTGCGCGTTATTAAGCCATACGTCGGTACCGTGACTAAGTCCGGAAATACGAATAAGGTCCGAAAAACACTTGGGCTTGGCTTCGAGAACCATTCCGATTGAAAAGTCGGTACCGAATTCCGGGATACCCAGACAGCCTACCTTACATCCACCGATATCCTCAGGCTTTACACCCAAAGCATCCGTGTTTTCGAAAAGCGACATAACCTTCGGGTCGTCAAGCGGAATCGTTAAGGGGTCCATACCCGTAAGCTCCTGAAGCATACGAATCATGGTAGGATCATCATGGCCGAGAATATCAAGTTTAAGCAGGTTCTCGTCAATTGAATGATAATCAAAGTGTGTGGTAACCGTATCGGTAGTCATATCGTTCGCAGGATGCTGAACGGGAGTGAAGGAATTAATGTCCTCGCCAAAAGGAAGAACAATAATACCACCGGGATGCTGACCGGTGCTTCGACGAACACCGACACAACCGGATACAATACGGTCTATTTCACAGGTTCTCTTGCTGACACCCTTCTCTTCGTAATATTTCTTTACGAAGCCGAATGCTGTTTTATCGGCAAGAGTTGCTATGGTACCGGCACGGAAAGTCTGTCCGGCACCGAAAATAACTTCGGTATATTTGTGAGCTTTCGACTGATATTCACCCGAGAAGTTAAGGTCAATATCAGGTTCCTTGTTACCTTTAAATCCAAGGAAAGTTTCGAAAGGAATGTCATAACCTTCTTTTTTCAATAAGGCATTACACTTGGGACATTTCTTGTCCGGCATATCGACACCGGCCTTGCCTCTGAAGGCCTTTACCTCGTCCGAATCAAAGTCGTAATAGTGACACTCACTGCAATAGTAGTGAGGCACAAGCGGATTAACCTCCGTAATACCGGCCATTGTTGCTACAAAGCTGGAGCCTACGGAACCACGCGAGCCAACCAGATATCCGTCTTCTACGGATTTCCATACAAGCTTCTGCGCAATAATGTACATAACCGCGAAACCGTTGGTGATGATTGAATGAAGCTCCTTGTCCAGGCGCTTCTGAACAATGTCGGGAAGGTCAGGACCGTAAATTTCGTGTGCCCTGTCATAGCAAATCTTGGTAAGTGTCTGGTCTGAATTTTCAATTACCGGAGGACATTTATCGGGTCTGAAGGGAGGCATCGCGTCAATACTGTCGGCGATACCGTTGGGATTGGTGACAACAACCTCTATTGCCTTTTCCTTGCCAAGATATCCGAATTCTTCGAGCATCTCGTCGGTCGTATGTAAATACAAAGGAGCCTGCTGATCGGCATCGTCAAAGCCCTGTCCCTTCATGATAATTCGCCTGTAAACCTCGTCCTCGGGGTTCATGAAATGAACGTCGCAGGTAGCAACAACGGGCTTATTGTACATCTCGCCGAGCTTAACGATTCGGCGATTCATCTCAAGAATGTCTTCCTCGGAGCGAATATTCTCATGCTTCTCATCACGCACCAAAAACATGTTGTTGCCGCGGGGCTGAATCTCAAGATAATCGTAGAAATCAACGATTTTGGCAATCGTCTGCTCGTCCCTGTCGTCCAAAAGTGCGCGATACAGCTCTCCCGCCTCACACGCCGAGCCGATAATCAGGCCCTCACGGTGCTTCATAATCTCGCTTCGCGGAATACGCGGGAAACGCTGAAAATACGTTAAATGCGACTTACTGATTAGCGTGTACAGGTTAACGCGCCCGGTATTGTTCTTCGCAAGAATAATGATGTGGTTGGTAGGCATTTTCTTAATCATGTCAGGCGAAATTGCGGCAAACTCAATGAGTTCGTCCAACGTCTTTACGCCCTGATTTTCAAGTTTTCCGGAAAGCTTGAGGAAAATATGTGCCGTACACTCCGCATCGTCAACCGCCCTGTGGTGGTTCTCCAATGAAACATTAAGCTCTTTGGCAACCGTCTCAAGTCTGTAGTTATGTAAACTTGTAAGTACAGGTCTCGCCATACCGATAGTGTCTACGGAAGTAAAATCGTATTCAAGACCCTGTCTGTGGCAATTTGCCTTTATAAATGATGTGTCAAAAGAAGCATTATGCGCTACCAGAACCGTTCCTTCACAAAATTCCATGAATTTCGGAAGAATCGCCTCGATAGTTTCCGCGCCCTTCACATCATTGTCCGTAATACTAGTAAGCTTGGTAATACGATAAGGAATCGCACATTCGGGATTTACGAACTCCGAAAAGCGGTCGACAATTTCGCCGCCTTTTACCTTAACCGCACCAATCTCGATAATTTTATTTTTCTCGGGTGAAAAACCGGTAGTTTCTATGTCAAATACTACAAAGGTGTCATCGGAAAGACTTTGATTCTTCGAATTGTCAACCGTCTCCACAAGGTCGTCGACAAGATAACCTTCAACACCGTAAATAACCTTGAAAAACTCATCCTTGTTGGGCGTGCGTTCTTCAGCCGCTGCCGCCTTGCATTCCTTATCCCAAAGACTCTGCCAGGTATGGTAAGCATCCGTGAAGCCCTGAACAACGCCGTGGTCGGTAATCGCAAGTGCCTTGTGACCCCAACCGTATGCACACTTAATAAGCTCGGAAGCTTCCGAAACACCGTCCATATCGCTCATCTTGGTGTGGCAGTGAAGCTCCACGCGCTTCATCGGTGCGTAGTCTTTACGTTTCTTGCGGAAATCATCGCATTGCATGATGCCCGAAGGAGAAACAATTACAATCTCCTTGTCAAAATCATCATACTTGGCGATACCGCTGATTTTTATAAATTTGCCGGTGGCAATCTTCTCGTTATATTCGTCGAAATCATCGTGCTTAATGAAAATCTTGCTCGAAATGGAATCCGTGAAATCCGTAAAGACAAATTTAATCATAAACTTGCCGCTTCGAAGTTCGCGCGATTCCTGCGCAATAATCATACCCTTGCAAATAACATTTCCGATTTCGTCATTAATATCTTCGATGGCAACAACCGGCTCTTCCTCGTCGATTTCGTGTCCCCAGATAACAAGCGGATTATCACTTCTTGCATTGCCGGCGTAGTCGTTAAGCTTACGTCTGGGCGTAAAGCCTGATTTGCCGCCCATAAAGTTTTGCTTGGAAGCCACACCCTTGCCGGAGTTACCCGAAGTTCCGGAATTGCCCGAAGTTCCGGAATTGCCGGAATTTCCTGCGCTCTCTTCGGATTTTTTCTCTTCCTCGCGCTTTTTCGACGCCTCCTCGGCAATTCTTTGCGCTTCTTTTTGTTTGGCCTTGGCCTCCAAAGTTTCTAACTTGTCCTCGACCATCTGCTTCGTGCGGGCGTTCTCCCACTCATCATCGGTTGAAATCTCGACAGGATAGTAATCGGGAATAATGCTGCAGGGAATGCCGCATCTTTCCTCGCAAAAACGCGTAAGAAACTCGATAATCTCCTGCGCACGCTGTTTGTAAATCAGAAGGTCCGGAATCAAAAGGTTAACGGTATTCTTATCAACCTCTTTGTAATCGGCCTTTTTTATGCAGTTTTCCAGAATTTTGGATCGTTGTGAAAGCTCGTAAATGATGCTCTCCCAATATTCATCAAAAAGATTTTTAACAGAATATGCCTCCGAGAGGTGATATTGCGTGTAAAACCTAACCTCCATATCACTTTCGGAAAACAACTGCGCAGAAATTTCCCCGGCAACCGCATCGATATCCTTTAAAGGAATCAGATGCTGTGAGGAAATATAGATTTTAAAAACATCATGTCTTTTTGTGGTAACAAGCTTGATGACCGTAACATCTTCGAACATTTCCTGCAAAGATTTTTTAAGTCTCAACGCTGTAAAGACATCTAAAAACAGATTCTCCATCATCTTGCTCCGAATATTTAGTCAAAAGAAAAACTACTCTTTATTCCAATTATCAAGTTCCTCCTTCAAAGCTTCGAAAAGCTTCTCCTCGGGAACTTTCTTGACAATAACACCCTTTTTGAAAATAAGCCCTTCATTGGTACCGCCGGCAATGCCTATGTCGGCCTCTCTTGCCTCCCCGGGACCGTTTACCGCGCAACCCATTACCGCAAGCTTAAGATTTAACGGATACTGCTCCGCCAAAACCTCCGCTTTCTTGGCAAGCGAAATCAAGTCTATTTTCGTACGTCCGCATGTCGGACAGGAAATTACTTCAATACCTTCATCACGAAGATTCAATGTCTTAAGTGCAATTCGTGCGGCACGAATTTCTTCCACGGGGTCGGCGGTAAGTGAAACTCTGATTGTATCGCCTATGCCTTCCGCAAGAATCAATCCAAGGCCGATACCCGATTTCATGTTTCCCGAAAAAACGGTACCGGATTCGGTAATACCCACATGTAACGGATAAGGAGTCTTTCCTGCCAAAAGCTTGTGAGCCGAAACACACATCATAACGTCGGTCGACTTAATGCTGATGACAAGATTTGTGTATCCCATGTCCTCTATGCGCTTAACATTGTTGAGGGCGCTTTCAACAAGACCTTCTGCCGTAACATGACCGTATTTTTCAATCAAATCCTTCTCGAGCGAGCCGGAATTTACACCGACGCGGATAGGAATATTGCGTTCTCTTGCCGCATCGACAACAGCCTTTAACTTATCGTCCGTTCCGATGTTACCGGGATTTATGCGAACCTTGTCGGCTCCGTTTTCAATGGCCGCAACGGCCATTTTATAGTCAAAATGAATGTCCGCAACAAGAGGAATCGAAATTTCTTTCTTAATCTTTGCTATTGCCTTGGCAGCTTCCATGTTCGGCACTGTACATCTGATGATTTCGCAGCCTGCAGCCTCGAGTCTTAAAATCTGTTCAACCGTTGCCTTAACGTCCTCTGTATGTGTATTGGTCATGGACTGAATAAGAATCGGGTTACCGTGACCGATAACCCGATTGCCTATATAAATTTCTTTGGTACTGTCTCTGAATGCCATAATAAATGCCTTTCTTATTTCCTACAAAGCCCGCATAAGCCGGGGCTTTCACATCAGCGTCCCAAAATTTTGCTGATGTCGCTGAATACAACAAAAATTGCAAGGATAAAAAGTAAAACAATTCCGATAAGATGAACAAGTCCTTCTTTTTCCGGAGGAACGGGCTTGCCTCTTAATACTTCGATAATCAAAAATACAAGTCTGCCGCCGTCAATTGCCGGTAAAGGCAACAGGTTCAAAACGCCGAGATTGACGCTAAGAAGCATCGCAATGTTCATCATTGTTAAAATAACGCTTGTTACGCCGTACTCTTTCGCCTGTGTATAGTTATCTCCGACAGTTTCCGCAAGCCCTACGGGGCCTGAAACATTGTCCATCGAAAGTTTGCCGCGAATCAATGAAAAGAGTGCTTTTAAAGTATTTTTGAAGTTAAATTCAAGCTCGTAAAAGCTGTATTTGAAAAGGTTCAAACCTTTGCATTCAATATATGTTATGCCGCCCTCGATTCCGATGTAGTAACGGTCGTCTTCCTCGGAATATTCGGGAGTAACCGTCGTCGTATACTTCTGACCGTCACGCAAATATTCGATTTTCAAAGGTTCACCGGTATTAAGCACCGAAATAAGCGAAATATCGCGCCAGATATGAATGTTCTCGCGATTTATCTTTGTAATCGTATCGCCTGCCTTAAGTCCTGCCTCAACAGCGGGACGTCCCTCGGTCACGCCACTTATAACCGGCAAATCGCTTCCGCAAAAAGAAACAATAATAACAGCGAAAATCATCGCGATAATGAAATTGAAAAACGGTCCCGCGATAACCGTAGCGATTCTCGCAAAAACATTAGCCTCTCTAAAAGACTTTTCACTCTTTGAAGAAACCGTCATTAAAGCGTCTTCCGCAGCCTGCTTCTCGTGATTTTCAAGTTCTTCGTCTTTCTTCGCGGTTATTGATTCGGGATCGATTTCCATTCCGTCAAAAATGCAGGCACCGCCGAAAGGTAACAACTTAAGACAGAATTTGGTGCCTCTTCTCGTAAAATGTAGAAGAGTCGGGCCCATTCCCACATCAAACTCATTTACTTTAATTCCGTTCATCCTTGCCACAATAAAATGACCGTATTCATGGCCGACAATTACTATGGAAAGAATAATAATAAACCAGATAACAGTTCCGATAATATTCATCAGTTAAATTTCCTCTTTATCAATTCATACGTTTCCGCCTCGGCAGCAAGAATTTCTTCCACCGAAGGATTCTCGACAACCCTTACGTTGTCCATCGCATACTCAATGATATCATAAATCTGAGTAAACGAAATTTTCTTGTCGATAAATGCCCTTACCGCCATCTCATTGGCCGCATTGAAAATCGTCGGTAAAGAACCGCCGACCGTAGTTGCATTATACGCAAACTTGAGTCCCTTAAAAGTCTCAGTATCGGGTTTATAAAATTCAATCGTTTGAAGTTTAAAGAAGTCGATTCGATTTCCGGTCATTACTTTTCTTTCGGGATAGAACAAAGCATACATAATCGGAAGCTTCATATCCGGGATTCCCATCTGACCGATAACCGCACCGTCATTAAATTCAACCGCCGAATGTAAAATGCTCTGTGGCTGAATCAAGACTTCGATATCCTCGTGTGATACGCCGAAAAGCCATTTTGCCTCGATAACCTCAAGACCTTTATTTACAAGTGAAGCAGAGTCAATGGTAACTTTCTTGCCCATGCTCCAGTTCGGATGCTTAAGCGCATCTTCAACCGTCATTGTACGAAGTTCGTCATAAGACTTATTTCTGAACGGTCCGCCCGACGCCGTAAGCAAAATCTTGCTTATGGTCTTCCTGTTTTCGCCGTTCAAAGACTGAAAAATGGCACTGTGTTCGCTGTCAACGGGAAGAATTGAAACGTTTTTTTCCGAAGCCAGCGGCATAATAATGTGTCCCGCACATACCAAAGTTTCCTTATTTGCAAGTGCAATTGTCTTTCCGGCATTAATAGCCTCGATTGTCGGTCTGATACCGATCATTCCCACAAGCGCCGTGACAACGATATCTGCCTCATCAATTCGACAGATTCTTAAAAGGCCGTCCATTCCGGCAAGAACCTTAACCGCCGTATCTTTAAGCCTTTCCTTCAAATCCTTAGCCGCATTTTCGTTGTACATAACGGCGTATGACGGCGAATACTTGCGAGCCTGCTTCTCCATCAAATCAACATTTCTATCCGCAGCGAGCGCCACTACTTTAAGGCCGCCCTGCTCATCAACTATTTCAAGCGTCTGAGTACCGATGGAACCGGTAGAGCCTAAAACAACAATGTTCTTCATTCTTCAACCAATCCTTATTAAAACTACTTAATATTAAGCAGCAAAACTGCCAGAAAATACGTTATGGGTGCGGTAAAAATCATGCTGTCGAAACGGTCCAGAACGCCTCCGTGACCGGGAATGCACTTACCGTAATCCTTAATATCCTTGTTGCGCTTAATCGCCGAAGCCGCCAAATCGCCCACCTGCGCGATTACCGCACCGATAGCCGCCATAATGGCAAGCATCCATTCAAGATTATTGTACGAATCGGTTCTTTGTGCCATAACAAAATGTCCGAAAAGCCATGCAAGAAGCGCCGCTCCGACAATGCCTCCGATAACGCCTTCAATAGATTTTTTCGGGCTGAGCTTCGGTGTAACCTTATGATTTCCGATAGTCTTTCCGGTAATCATTCCGACGCAATATGCGAAAGTATCATAGCCCCACGAACTGATGAAAATCATCCATACAATAAACTTTCCGTCCTCAAGACCTCTTGTAAGATAGACAAAAGAAAGCATAATCGGCGCATACATGAATGCGAATACTGTTCCCATCGTATCTTCGACCGAAAACTTCGGAAACGTAAACACATACGCCATCAAAAACAAAATAACCGAGAAAACGGTAACCGCCGTGAGAAGAAGAAACGACCCGTCAAACGCAAGCACAACGTAGTAAGCCGTGACCGCGATATAACACAAAATCGAAAGAGCGCTTTTTCCCTCGCTTCCGCCGACCTTCAACGCCTTTGTAAGCTCGTAAACCGCTCCGATTGAAAGCAACCATAACACAGCCACCAACGGATATCCGCCCAGCAAAATAAAAAGAAACGAAAGAGCCAGTAAAACGGCTCCGCTTATCAGTCTTACAATAAACATTACTCTTCGCCCTCCAAAACCTTACCGAATCTTCTGGTACGATGTGAATATTCTACGCAGGCTTTTTCAAGTTCCTTCTTGTCAAAGTCGGGCCATGCCACATCCGTAACGTAAATTTCCGAGTAGGAAATCTGCCACAAAAGAAAATTGGAAATACGCTTTTCCCCGCACGTACGGATAAGCAAATCCGGATCGGGATAACCCGAAGTGTCCAGTGCATCGGAAATCATTTTCTCGTCGATATCGGCGGGTGATATTTTATTATTTGAAACGTCTTCGGCAATCTTGGTTACCGCACGTTTAATTTCATCTCTTGAGCCGTAATTTATGGCAATTGTAAACTTAAGACCGGTATAATTTTTCGTAGCTTCCTCAAGGTCTTCAATACTCTTTCTGATATCATCGTCAAGGCGTGTCTTGTCGCCTATAACCCTGACCTTCATGTTGTTCTTGGAAGCACGCTGAATACAGGTTTTCATGTAATTTCTTAAAAGCTTCATCAACTGGGTTACTTCATCCTTCGGACGAGACCAGTTCTCCGTTGAGAAAGCATAAACCGTAAGGTATTCAATCCCCAGGTTGTACGCATCCTCGCAAATCTGCTCAACTGTCTTGGCACCTTCGATATGTCCGTAATTTCTGGGCATACCCTTTGCCTTGGCCCAGCGGCCGTTACCATCCATGATAATAGCCACATGTCTGGGAACATTGGTAATATTGTCCATCTTTATAATCCTTATCAAAATCAAGGGGCAGGAAATGAACCAGTCATACCTGCCCGCATTTATGTCCGATAAATCAAACCTTCATGATATCCTGTGACTTCTCATCGCAGGCTGCATCAACTTCTTTAATGAACTTATCCGTCATCTTCTGAAGTTCATCCTCAAGCTTGCTGATTTCGTCCTCCGAAACATCGGTCTTTGAAAGCTTCTTGAAAGCATCGTTTCCGTCACGGCGGATGTTACGAATGCCGACCTTGCACTCTTCTGCTTTTTTCTTAACTTCCTTAACAAGGTCCTTTCTGCGTTCCTCTGTAAGCTCGGGGAATACAAGTCTTATTACGGCACCGTCGTTACTGGGAGTAATTCCGACATCAGATGCCATAATAGCCTTTTCGATTTCTTTAATAAGTGATTTCTCCCAAGGAGCAATCTGAATAATTCTCGGTTCCGGAACCGTAATGTTACCAACCTGAGCTACCGGTGTAGGTGTTCCGTAGTAATCAACACGAACCTTGTCAAGAACGTGAGGGTTAGCACGACCTGCACGAATTGTTGCCAATTCGGAAGTCATATAATCAAATGTCTTCTGCATTTTTTCCTGATACTGCTGTACTCTGCTGTCCATATATATCCTCCTGCTTAAACGGTAACTCTTGTTCCGTTGAAATGACCGTCAAGTGCATTAATAATGCTGTTTTCTTCATTTAAATCAAATACAAGGAAAGGAACCTTGTTGTCTCTTGCCATAACGCTTGCGGTAGAATCGACTACCTTAAGGTCACGCTTTACTACCTCATCGAGTGAAATTTCGTCGAACTTCTTGGCATTTTTGTTCTTGGCGGGATCATCGTCGTATACACCATCAATTGATTTTGCCAAAAGAACAGAATCCGCTTCCATCTCAATTGCACGAAGCACAACACCCATGTCGGTACTGAAATAAGGATGTCCCGTACCGCCTGCAAAGAATACTACCTTTCCGGCCTTAAGACTTTCGGTAGCAGCATCCTTTGAAAACTGCTTGGTAAATGTTGAAACGATGAAGGGAGTAAAAATATCCGTCTGCATACCTTCCGACCTGAAGATTTCGGAAACATAAATACAGTTCATAACCGTAGCCAGCATACCGATCTGATCGGCCTTTACCCTGTCAATATTTTCGCTTGAACGGCCTCTCCAGAAGTTACCTCCGCCGATAACAATTCCTACCTGATGGTTTTTGGAAACCTCTTTAACCTGAAGTGCTACCTTTCTGACGGTTTCTTCATCGAATCCTGTCTTGTTGGGGCCGGCTAAAGCCTCACCGCTAAGTTTTAAAATAACACGCATAAACTTGCCTTTCCTGTAATATTATTTGAATTATTTCTTATTTTTCTTGAATTCTTCAAAGAATGTTGAAGGATTAACATCAGCGTAGCACTGTGAGCAAATACCTTCGATAACGGCACCGTTGTTAATCTGTACCGACTTGGACTTAATGTTACCCATAACGATAGCCGATGTATCGAGGATAACGGGACCCTTTACATCGATATCACCCTTAACAGCGCCTGCGATAACAGCACTTGTAGCAAAGATGTTACCGATAATAACCGTACTCTGACCAACCTTCATTGAACCGGTTGAATTAACTTCACCTGTAATCTTTGCACCGTCGGCGTAAATTTCCGAAGCCTTCGAATCGCCTTCGATTGTACCTGTAATGTTAAGTTTACCGCTGATAACAATATTTCCGGTAACGGAACCTAAAAGTTCAAGGTTACCTGTAGATGAAAGGTCACCGATAATGCTCATGCCCTGTGTAATAACCGCTGTCTCATCGCTTGCCATGAAAACATCCTTTTTCTTGGGTTCGAAAGCAGGCTTTGCTTCTTCCTTGGAAACAGCGTTTTCAACCTTTACTTCCTCATCAACCTGGTTTAATAAAGCATCGAGATCAAGCTTTTCCTCGGTAGCTTCGCTTTCTGCGGCTTCAGTATTTTCAAGTTCGTCTGCAGCCTGTGAAAGGTCCTCTTTTAAATCAGAAAAAAATCCCATTTCTATATTCCTCCATATATGTTTTTATTTATCAATCAACCGTTCTGTGCTGAATCGGTTTTGTTTCATCGGTAATCGGCAATAACACCGTCTTGTCCATTGCCTGTATCGTCTCTATGATTTCCGGCAAAGCCTCAACCGTAGTAACCTTTCCGGCCGTATCATGCATAAGCACAACCGCTTCACTGTACTCAGAAATATGCGAAACGACATTCGATACTATTCTTGACTTCGACAAAATCGGATTTGAAGCATCCTGAGAGGAAATATTCCAGTCAAAATACTCAATACCTTCATCATGAAGACACTTTGCAAAAGTCTTCATATCCACACGGCTGACCTTATTGGAGCTGCCGCCCGGGAAGCGATACAGCGAAATTTCTTTACCCGTAACCATATAAAGAAAATTTCTAAGCTTCTGTGTATCCTGCAAAAAAGCCTCGGGACTTTCGTAAACAACCGAATACTCATGTGTACAGGAATGCATGCCCAGAGAATGACCCTCGTCAACAATTCTCCTGTACAATTGCTCATTTTCGAGCCCTTCCTTGTAGATTACAAAGAAAGTAGCCTTAACATTGTACTTGGCCAAAATATCCAATATTTCATCCGTATTGCTGCCGGGTCCGTCATCAAAAGTCAAATAAACCTTTCTGTACCCGTCGTAGAGCTGCTCATCCGAAAGAGTCAAATCCTCCAAAGGTTGGGTATTATCGGTTATTTGTAAATCATCAAAATCATCAATATCGGTAACTACCGAGGCGGATTCAAGTCTCTTTCTCGCCTCTTCGTCCATCTTACCGATTTCAAAATTCAATCGCTCATTTTCTTCGCCGTACTCAAGGATAATCTTGTTCGACTCCCTGATTTCGGCCTTTAAACACGCGATAAATACACACAGACCAATAACCACCAGCCACGGAACAATATAACCGGCTCTTCTTACAAAGACGATCAGCTTCTTCAACCTTTCGATACGCTTTCTACGCTCGTCGGCAGATTTCTGCTTATCATTCTCAACCATTTCCAATTCCTTCAAAAAAAAGCTGATACACTTCGATTATTCTATCATAAAATGTATGTATTTGAAAACAAGAAATGTGAATAATAAATCTATTTTACGGTTACTTTTACTTTCTTACATGTGCCGTTCTGGGCAATGATGTAAACGTAGGCCGTTCCTTTTGTTTTGCCCTTTACTTTACCGTTCTTGTCCACCGAAATCTTTTTGTCGGACACCTCGTAGCGAAGCTCAGCTGCATGCTTCTTGGGAAGCAGCTTCTTCTTGGCATCGGCCTTCTTTACGGTTGCGCCGAGCTTAATCGTCTTGCCCTTCTTTACGGTGTACGAGCTCTTGGCATTTATCTTGGAGGCATTTGTGTAAGTCTTCGACTTGCTTCCTGCGATATGTGCCGCAACGGTTTTGCCGATTTCGTACTCCTTGCCGTAATAAAGCTTGACAGCCGAAACGTAAACCTCGTAATTATCCGTGGATTTTACCTTCGAAGAGCCGACTTTCCTGATTGTCGTGCTCGTCTTGCTCTTCGCGATTTTTACAGGCTTAACCTTAAAGCCCTTGTCACACTTATTTGAATAAACGTAGTAATAATCGGCATCCTTGACTTTGCCCCACTTAACCGTAAGCTTTCCGCCGGATTCCTTTACCGTAAATTTTGTTCCGAGAGTGAGGCTGTTTGCCTTGATTTCATCCTTGGAAATATCGTAGTCCGGGATAATCCACTTTGCGTAAAGCGTAAAGTTACCCGAAGGTACTGTGTCAAAAGAAAATGCTTTTGTCAAAGCCTCATCCGTATACCAGCCGACGAAAACGTATCCCTCGCGTACAGGGTCCGAAGGCTTTGAAACCTTGCTTTCATACTTATACTTTACGCTGTTTACCGCAGTTCCGCCGTTTGATGCAAAAGAAACGGTATATTCCTTCGGATTCCACTTCGCATAAAGCGTCATGGGTTCGGTTACATCTTTCTCAAAATCAAATGCTTCCGTAAGCTTGTTATCTTTATACCAGCCGGCGAAATCATAATGCTCCTGTTTTGAGGGAACATATTCTTCAGCCTTAAAGTATGTCGTGTATTCGCTGTATTCACCCAAAAGCTTGCCGTTACTGTATGTAATTAAAGGATCTGCAACAATAATATGCTTGTTATTGTTGTTGATGATATTCGGCTTTTCTTCCTTATCGCTTAGGTTTCTGTATAACAATTTACCGTCATAATATACCGAAGGAGCAAAGCCATCCTTTTTGCCTTCCAAAGAAATTTGTCCGATAAATGCATTATCATCACCCTCGGCATATATTCGTCCATTCGGAATACATGAAACATGAATAGCAACCTCATCCGGATGCGAATACCAATGACCTGCACCGATTCCGGCACCGGAATACGCAAAACCCGGGCTGGATTTTTTTGACACAGCATTTATTTCTCCGCCTTCGATAGATATTTTTCCTATGTTATTTGCATATTTTCCACTTCCGATTCCCGCTCCGCCGTCTGCTCCTCTTGCGTCGATTTCACCGCCTGTAATAGTTATATTACCTATATCTGCAAAGGCACCGCTTCCGATTCCGGCGCTGCCTTCTGCTCCTTTGGCCGTAATCTTTCCGCCGGATATATAAATGGATAAAGCCACTTCATTAATATTACTTTCGTTCTCTCCATTTCCGTTTCCGATTCCTGCTCCGTAAGAAGATGTGGCTTCTATAGTACCGCCTGATATTTCTATATTTTTATCTGTCTTAGTATCCCTGGTGCCAAGATACCCGTTTCCGATTCCGGGTGCATATCCTTCGGCAGTTGCTTTTATCGTTCCTCCGCTAATTATAATGGTAGCACGGCCTTTATATCCCCCGCCGATTCCGGAACCATTGCCTTTTCCGGCTGCGGTTATATTTCCACCGGTTATCGTAACAACAGCTGTATTGCTTCCCTGCATCGATCCGCCACCGATTCCGGCGCCGTTATATCCTCCTGTTGCATTAACGGTACCGCCATTAATTGTGACTGTTCCTCCACCGTAGAATCCGCCACCGATTCCGGCAGCACCGCTTCCACCGGTGGCTTCAATTTTTCCACCATTGATTATGACATCTCCTGCGCCGCCGTTTCCGCCGCCGATTCCGGCGCCATTACTTCCGCCTTTAACAGTAATATATCCGCCGTTGATGGTTATCGTTCCGCTATTTCCTTTAGTACCGCCGATAGCGGCACAATCGGGAGCAACATCAACGGAAGTAGACATTTCAATTATTCCCTGGCTGTCGCCTGTACTTTGACTGTAAATAGTCAGACCGGACCCAGCAGGGACATCGATTCCGTAAGGTATGAATAATACAGAAGTATCCATCAGAATAATATTGACGTTGCCATTAATAGTCACGCGATCGAGAGCAGAAACAGAGTCAAAACTCGGTGAATAACCAATAACATACCATCCGGTCGTCAATGTCTTCGACAGAATTTCATAATCTTTTTCATTCGTAACCCACGTGTATTCCGAAACCGTTCTTTCCACGCCCTTCTCATCCAGATACTTTACCGGCTCCTGACTGCCGTCCGCATATGCCCCCATCGATAAAACAATCGAAAGCATAAACGCTGATAAAACTGCCCAAATAACCTTTCTCATAATAATCTCCAACCTTTCCGAAAAAAGTCTTCCATAAACTACTGTATTTGAAGCACAAAGAAGAATTTATTCTCCCTTGATAAGCTGTTTTGCATCATACTCATCTACCCAATATTCCGAATCCATTTTGACCGTGACTGCAGGTCTTACGCCGTAAGGGTAGGCACCAACGGACTGCGACACGAATTTAACATCGTCCTCAACTTCGGTACACGCCAGATACACTTCGTTAATCTTATCGCCGGCATTGTCTCTAAGCCACCAATAGTAGTTGTCGGTGTTATACATATCCCTGAATTGTTCATAAGTACCGACATTCTCATCTTCGTATTGGCATGACCATGAAGGAGCCGCGTACATCTTAAACTTCGCGTCCTTAAACATTGAAAGCTCGTCGGACGAAAGAAGGTAAATCAAATCCGTTGTCGTAATCATTCCGTCCTTTACATTCTCGGAATGAGAATTGGCACGCGTTTCGTTTATCGTAGGAACTATTAACGCAAGTTCCTCTTCGGTAAATGTATGTAAAAAGCCTTCTTCCGTATCGTATGCGTTGCTGCCGGCAGCCTTCATCGAAGGTGCTCTGTCCGCATAATAAACTTCCTCCTGTGTGGAATTAAGCCAGGTCCTTATGTTGCTTTCGGCCCAGTCATTGTTACCGCGGATTTTTAACAAAAGATCTTCGTCCGAAACATCATGATTGGCGTAGCTGTAATAATCCACACCGTCATACATGTTGTATTCGCCGCCCTCGGCCGAATCGAATACCTTCATTGCGATAATATCCTTGGAAACAAGTACCATCGTGCGGTCATCGTTAACCTTAAGGACACGCCACTCAATTGTCGCATAATCATATGAACCGAAATTCACTTCATCACCGGGCTTAATATTGGATAAAAGCGTTTCAACCGTCTTTTTATACTTAATCCTGTTTATTGCTTTCGTCGTAAAAATTCCGCCTGCGATAATAATTGCGACCGCCAGAACGATAACGAATGAAACAGCAATTCCCTTCTTTGTAACCTTAATTGACTTTTTCGGGCTTTCCCCCCGGCTTGAAGGCTTCTTCATCGGACCGTCTGTTTCGTCTCCGAGAAACCTCTTGGGATCACGCTCCAAACCTTCTTCTTTAATCGTTTCAAGATGACGAAGTCCTTCCAGGAGAAGGTCGTTTTGTGACGCCTCGCCTCTTATCCACTGGTGTGCCATAAGGAAATATTCCATTGATTTGCTTAAAACAACTTCCTCTATCGGATAAACAAGAATCGTAATTCTGTGGCTTACGGCATGCTCGATTTCACGAAGCACATGCGGTGATTCATTGGCCGCTTTCGACATGACAAGCACTACCGCATCTGCCGAATCCATATTGTCGACAAGCTGTCTTGCGTACTCTTCGCCCGGAATTAAATCGCGCGATGAAATGAAGCACGAAATCCCGTTGGTTTCAAGAAATTTGCATACCTCTTCAGCCCTGTCCTGTTCCTTGGAGGAAAAAGAAATAAAAACCTTCATTTAAAAACTCCGTCTGTAATAAGTTGCTTATAAATACTTATTTCTGATACTCTCTCGAAAGCGCCATCATTTCCTTTACAAAGCTTGTAACATAAGGCTTAAGTTCATCACTGACACCCTTCGTCGCCTTATCTATTACTTCCTGTTCTCTTCCCTGATTTAAAATGGGAAGACCCTCGCGTGCTTTGATTTCACCGATCTTTTTGCAGCATTCCATTCGCTTTACAAAAGCATCACAGAGCACTTCGTCGAGTTCGTCAATCTTTTTTCTGTAATCGCCAAGATCCATAATCTCTCCCCTAAAACAAGCGGCAGGAGTTACTGCCGCTTAAAACTATTTATTATTCTCAATAATTTTTCTTGCAACATAAACACCGCTGGCGGAAGCATGTGAAAGAGAATGTGTCACACCGCTGCCGTCTCCAATAATGTAAAGGCCCTTGTAAGAAGTCTCAAGGTTGCTGTCAAGGGCAACCTGCATATTGTAAAACTTAACTTCGACACCGTATAAAAGAGTGTCATCATTGGCCGTACCGGGCGCAATCTTATCAAGGGCATGAATCATTTCGACAATGCCGTCAAGAATACGCTTGGGAAGTACAAGACTCAAATCACCGGGAGTCGCATCCAAAGTAGGACGAACCGTACCCTCTTCAATACGCTTTCTGTTACTGCGGCGTCCACGCTCCAAATCACCGAAACGCTGTACAATAACACCGCCGCCGAGCATGTTCGAAAGACGTGCAATGCTCTCGCCGTATCCGTTGCTGTCCTTAAAAGGTTCGCTGAAATGCTTGGAAACCAAAAGGGCAAAGTTCGTGTTCTCGGTCTTCTTGGAAGCATCCTCGAAAGAATGACCGTTAACCGTAACAATACCGTTGGTGTTTTCGTTAACAACAATACCGTTGGGGTTCATACAGAAAGTACGAACGCTGTCTTCAAACTTCTCGGTTCTGTAAACAATCTTGCTTTCATACAAAGCATCCGTAAGGTGCGAGAAAATAACCGCCGGAATTTCAACACGGACACCGATATCCACACGATTGGACAAAGTCTCAATATTTAAGGACTTGCAGACCTCTTCCATCCACTTGCTGCCGCTTCTTCCGACCGAAACGATACACTTGTCGCACTCAAAGCTGTATTCGTTGCAATTAATACGATAGCCGCTTTCCAACGCCTCAATCGAAGCTACGGGTGTGTCAAAATAAAAATCCGCGTACTCCTTAAGTTCTTCGAATATGTTGCCGAGCACGACATAGTTAATATCCGTACCCAGATGACGTACACTCGCATCAAGAAGAGTAAGCTTGTTCTGCATACATAACTTCTTGAACTCACTTCCTGCGGTTGAATACATTTTTGTACCCTCGCCGCCGTGGCTCATATTGATTTCATCGACATAGCGCATAAGCTTGATAGCTTCGTCCTTGCCGATGTATTCGTACAAAGTACCGCCGAAATCATTCGTAATGTTGTACTTACCGTCGGAAAAAGCACCTGCTCCGCCGAAACCGTTCATAATGGCGCATGTCGGACACTTAATGCAGGACTTAACTTTTACACCGTCAATAGGACAATGTCTCTTTTCAAGCGGATGACCGGCTTCGAAAACAGCCACCTTTAAGTCGGGTGCTTTTTTCATAAGCTCATACGCCGAGAAAATACCTCCGGGACCCGCGCCAATAATAACAACATCATATTTCTTCATAATAACAGTAATCTCCCATCAAAAGCCTTTACTTTACAACAGCGCTTCCCGTTCTGTAGAACGTAAAGCTGCCGTCGTCCAAAAGCTTGCCTTCATCATTTTTAATCTTAATCTTAACAACGCACAAATGCGAACCGCATCTGACTCTTTTCGCCTCGCAGTAAACGTATTCCTTACTGATGGCAGGCTCAAGATAATTCAAATGTCCCTCAACCGTAGGGCTGAACGTACCGCATGTACACGAAACCGTTCCTGCCACAATGTCGGCAAAAGAATATAAAACGCCACCGTGAAGTGACCCGAAGTTATTAATAAGGTCTTCTCTTACCGGCATTCTTGCGCGAATAAATTTTTCTTCATAATCGATAATTTCGATTCCAAGATATTGAGTGTACTTGTCATTCTCAAGTATCTTGAGCATCTTGTCCCTTACCGCTTCGAAATTGTACTCTAAATCTTCCATTTCAAACCATACCTTACAATAATTTAATCACATCGTCGCGTACGCTTTCGATGTAGGGATCCGTAAGACCGAAATTCATCCACTTGTAAGACCAAGCCGCACGGCCGATTCCGTATTTTTCAAACACGGCGCTGATTCCCTTGTACCATTTAAGAATTTCCGCGGGATCGGTATTGCTGATAACACCGTACTCGCCGCAATAAAGAGCAACATTCTGCTTCTCTGCATACGCAATCGCATCGGCAAAAAACTTCTCATAAAATCTTGAGCCGAACATATCGGAAACATTGTCCGCATTGGCCAGAAACTTTTCGGTCTGCTCGGGAAACATCGTTCCCGTAATTTCGCTTACTTCCTTCATGGTATGATCGTAAGACATTCTGAAATCATCCGGCATATTGTTAACCCAATTTGCGCCCTGGTGTGTAAAGGCCAAAGGCTCATAGCAGTGGAAATTGTAAACGATGTTTTCATCGTAAGGAGCAAGCAGATCCGTAACGGACTCGACGCTGTTGTTCCAATAGCCGCCTACAAGAATCTTTACCGTCGGAGCAATTGCTCTGATGCGCTTAATGCACTCATTGGCAATTCTGTTCCATCTGTCGCAATAGTCCTTGTCGGTAACTTCGTTCAAAAGTTCAAAAGAAACACTGTCGCCAAGGTTGCCGTAACGGGTAGCAAACTGTTCCCATAATTTGTAAAAGCGCTCCTGTGCGGGCTTATCGTCGAAAAATCCGACTTCGCAATATCCTTCGTAGAATGAATATCCGTAAGTTCTGTGAAGGTCCAAAATCATGTTAAGACCGGCATTTTTACACCACTCTATTGCACGATCGATGTACTTATATCCGCCTTCTTTAACGTTTCCGTCCTTGTCTTCCACAAGTTCATAATCTACGGGAACACGAACATGATCCAGTCCCCAGCTCTTTATTTTCATCAAATCATCTTCGGAGATGAACTTTTCATAATGTTCTGTTACATGACTGCACTGGCTGAGCCATCCCCCTAAGTTTACGCCGTGCATATAGCCTTCAAATTTTTTCATAAGTGTATCCTTTCCGATAAAGTAAAAAACACTCGGCATGCGTAAGCACATACCGAGTGTATTATATCAAAAAATCCGTCAAAAACAAAGATTTACTTTATCTCCTCAAGCTGAGAAGTATAAAGTTTGTAATAAGCTCCCTTGGCAGCCATAAGTTCATCGTGATTGCCGCATTCGACAATGCCTCCGTCATCGATATACATAATCTTGTCACAGTTTCTTATGGTAGAAAGTCTGTGTGCGATAATGAACGATGTTCTTCCGACCAGCATGGCGTTAAGTCCTTCCTGCAAAGCCTTCTCGGTCTGAACGTCAATACTTGATGTAGCCTCATCAAGTACCAAAATCGCAGGATCCGAAAGAAGCGTTCTGGCAAAAGAAATCAACTGCTTCTGACCTTGAGAAAGAAGTGAACCTCTTTCCTTAACCTCGGTCTTCAGACCATCCTGCATGTTATTAATGAAAGGTGCCGCACATACAGTCTTTGCAGCCTTCTCAATCTCCTCAAGGGAAGCATCAAGCTTACCGTATCGAATGTTGTCTTCAATCGTACCCGAGAAAATGAAGCTGTCCTGAAGCATTATACCCATCTGTGAACGAAGTGACTTAAGGGTAACCTTCGAAATATCCACGCCATCGATAAGAACCCGACCGCTGTCCACATTGTAAAATCTGGAAACAAGGTTAACGATTGTACTCTTTCCGGCACCTGTCGGTCCTACAAGCGCAACACTTTCACCGGGCTTAACCTCGAATGAAACGTTATGAAGAATTTCCTTGCCTTCCTCATAGCTGAAACGGACATTTTCAAATGTAACCGCACCCTTAATCTTAGGCATTTCGGTCGCATCGACATTATCGTCGACAGTTACCTTTTCATTCATTGTTTCAAAAATACGTTCAAGGTATGAAATGTTATTTATAAATCCGTTAAATATATTACCAAGGTTCATGATAGGCTGCCAGAATCTTGCAGCATATCCGGAAATGGCAACGATGACACCGACGGTAATACCGCTCTGACCGTTTACAATCATAAGAAGTCCTGCAAGATAAATAGCTGCACGAACCAAAACGCTTATGGTATCAATTCCGGGCCAAACCATATTACTGTATCTTACTGCCCACAACCACTTATCTCTGCAGTCATCCGAAAGGCCTGCAAAGATTTCGGCGTTCTCATCTTCTCTTGCAAACATCTGAGTAATTCTTGCGCCTACAATGTTCTCCTGAAGATAAGCATTCAGGTTGGAGTTTTTGTTGGATACCGCTCTCCATGCACGTCTTTGATGTTTCTTAATCCACATCATAAATACTACGAGAATCGGCACACCGCATACCACGATAAGCGAAAGCTTTACATTTACCGCAAACATAAAGATTACGATAAAAATAAGGTTCATCGTCTCAAGTATTACGTTTATAAGTCCGTTTGAAAGCATATCCGAAACGGAGTTTACGTAGTTTACGACTCTTATAAGAATCTTTCCGTGCGGTCTGTCATCGTAATACTGGAACGAAAGTTTCTGCAAATGTTCGAACAAGTCACGTCTGATGTCGTAAATAATGCTCTGGCTTACCTTTAACATCGTATGCGACCTGATAGTCGTAAATGTAATACCGATGGCAAAAACAATTACCAAAAAAACAACAAGGGTAATAAGATAATGCATATCCTTTTGGGGGATAGCTTCATCCAATGCCTTCTGGGTAATGATGGGACCTATAAGTCCGAACACACCGCCCAGACCGCTTAATAAAATTGCGATACCCATCTTGCCGATATACTTTTTGACATATGAAGAAGCGACCATGAGCTGTCGAAAGTTAAACTCCTCTTCATATTCTTCGTCAACTTTGTACGTATTCTTAGCCATTAGATATCACCTCCCGTCTGAAGCTTCACGAGCTCGTAGTAATAACCCTTCTTGGCTATCAGTTCTTCGTGGCTTCCTTCTTCGGTGATTTCACCGTTTTGAATGACAAGAATCTTGTCCGCCGACTTGGTCGTGGAAATACGCTGGGCGATAATAATCTTGGTACATTCAAACTCAAGATTTCTAAGGCTTTGCTGAATTTCTCTTTCCGTCTCCATATCAACCGCCGAGGTCGTATCGTCAAGGATAAGAATCGACGGCTCGATTGCGAGTGCTCTTGCCAGCGAAATACGCTGCTTCTGACCACCCGAAAGGCCTACGCCTCTTTCACCGACAATTGTATCGTAACCGTCGGGCATCTTTGAAATAAACTCGTCTGCTGCCGAATATCTTGCGAACTTCGCAACCTTTTCAACCGGCATATCCGATACACCGTAAGCAATGTTGCCCTCGATTGTATCCGAGTAAAGCAAAACATCCTGTGTTGCAAGACCGATGTTCTTACGAAGATCCTTGATGTCGTAATCGCATACGTTTACGCCGTCAATAAGTACTTCACCTTCCGTCGGCTCGTAAAATCTGGGAATCATCTGGATAAGCGAAGTCTTTCCGCATCCGGTTTCTCCCATGATTGCAACCGTCTCACCGGGATTGGCGGTAAAGGAAATGTTCTTAAGAACCGGAACCTTGCCGTCAAAATATCTGAATGAAACATTCTTAAACTCTACCTTGCCTTTAAATCTTGAAGGATGCTTAACGGCATTTTCCTTGTCGACTATTTCGGGCTCGGAGAAATAAATTTCCATAACCTTATCGGATGCAGCGGCAAATCTCTGGAACTCGTTCATGATGTTACCCATCATACGCATGGGGTTTGCAACCGCCCAGATAAGACCCGAGAACGAAACGTACTCACCCATTGTAAGCTCGCCGTTTATAAGGAAGATACCGCCCACCAAAAGAAGGATTACACTCAAAAGGTTTGCAATACCTTCAACGTAAGGGAAGAACTTAAGCCAGGTCTTCTGAGTCCTTATGTTGGTATCACGATAATCAACATTGGCCTTATCGAACTTCTCAATTTCATAATCTTCTCTTGCAAAAGCCTTAACAACACGGTTACCGGAAATGTTTTCCTGCGCATCCGTATTCATCCATGCGAACTTCTCACGAAGCTCCTTATGCATGGGAGCGACTTTATTCTTGAAAATTCTGATTATAATAAAAATAAAAGGAGCGATAACCAGAATACATAAAGCAAGCTTCCAGTTCATTATAAGAAGATACGTTGCCGTAGCCGCAAACAGCGAAAATGCTTCCAAAATCGCTCTGATTACCCATGCAATCATATGTCTGCAGGCATCCAGGTCACCGGTAACACGAGTCATCAAATCACCGGTTCTGTAGGTAGCGTAAAACTTCATGTCCTGTCTTTGAATCTTGTCATAGAGAAAGTTTCTTATTCTGTACAACGCTCTTTGTGAAACTCTTTCATAAGCCATGCAGTCAATGTAAACAATGATTACACGGAAAATTGTCAATCCGACCATAATCGAAAGCAATCTGTACAGTTCATCTCTGTGATTCATTAGATTATCTGTGGCGTGTTCTCCGGAAAAGAAAGTATCCACGATAGCTCCTGAAAAATACGGAACAGTAAGCTGTAAGATGTTGTAAACAACAGTCAAGATTAATGCGAGGACGAACAGGACTCTTACACCCTTCATGTTCATCCAAAGCCATCGAAGCTTGCCCACGGGAAACTTTTTGGCTTCATCCATAGATTGTTTCATTGAAAAAACCTCCGCGATATTATCCCATAATCTTTTCACATTACAGACTCATACTTTTCATCGCTTTAGTCAATACATAATTTCCCATAAAAGAGAAATATCCAAGTTTTGAATAGACTTTGTCATGCCCATATTTTGCTATATCGGCCAAAGAAAAAGAACGGCTCTTTCGAACCGTTCTTTAAAATGAAAATCCCTTAAAAATCTTTATTTATGCGTTAAACATAACCTTCTCGCTGTTGAATGCCTTAACCATGATGAAAGTACATACAACCGCCAATACAAGAGTTCCTCCGATTGCTGCCGCACAATTGATATTTGCAAGTTCGTTTCCGCAAATATCCTTTATTGCAATCGCACCTCCGTATACGGGAATGCAATAACGAATCAAAGGTATTTCTTTACCTGAAGTAAACATTGTAAGCATACCCAAAACGATAACTACAATATAGCAGGGAGAAATGTATGCGCTTGCAACCTTTGTATCCTTGGCAAGAATTGACAATGTTCCGATTATCGCAACGAATAAGTAAACAAGTGAAAGCATAATAAGTACAAGTTCAATTGCCTGAACCGGTCCGAGGGTTATGCTTCCGAAGCCCGATTCACCGATCGAATCCATTGAGCCGCCCATAAACTTAAGCGCCAAAAGCATCGAGACACTGTATACAACAGCCGAAAGGCCTGAAAGTGAGCCCAGTGCAAGAAGCTTTCCGAGTACAATTTCCGAACGCTTCACAGGTGTGATAAGCATGCTTGCAAGAGTACCTCTCTCCTTCTCACCCGCAATCGCGTCAACACCTACACTCATTGCTCCGGCAAAAAGAAGCATAACTATAAGGTAAGGAAGCATCATGGAAATAAATTCCGTATTGGCCTTTTCGGCCTTAACGATAAGTTCGTCCTGGAAATTGAAAACCGTTAAAAGTTCAAGATTACCAAGTCTTTTAGCCAAAAGTGCCGATTGATAAGTCGATGCAACCATTGATGTAAAGTTTGAATACGCCTGTGCGGAATAATCTTCCGTATTGTTGTACATAAACTTCATCGTGGGAATCGTATCGCCTTCTCCGGCGTATTCGTTTACAAGTTCTTCAAAGTTTTCATCCATGTAAACGATAAGGTCGCCGTCACCCTCAAGCACGTCGTTTTTAAGCTTATCGCTCTCTTCGGAGTATGTGTCGGTATCAACGAATTCGATTTTGGCCGTATCCGCATATCCCGTGGTCTTCATGAGCTCTTTAAGCTCCTCGGGTGCATTTACCACCGTTACTATCGATTCATGTTCCTCAATATCCGTAACCATGTTCTTTATCATGCTGCCCATAAGGCTGTAAATTGCAATAACGATAATTGCGGGAAAAATAAAAAGGCTGAACAGAAGTTTTCTGTCGCCGAAAACACGTTTCATCTCTTTTTTAAATACAATAGATGTTCCACTCATAATTTATTTCTGCCTTCCTTCTAAAAATCGGTTCCGTGAACGCTGTAAAGTTTGAAGAATGCATCTTCAAGATCCTTGGCGTCATTCTGTTTTAATATTTCATCAAGTGTTCCTTCGCAAACCTTCTTACCGCCTATAATAACGCCGATACGGTCGCAAAGCTTTTCCGCTTCACTCATGATATGAGTAGAAATAATAACTGTCTTTCCCTGCTCCTTAAGTTTAAGAAGATAATCTGTAACGCCTCTTGCGGTAACAATATCAAGTCCCGATGTAGGTTCATCGAAAATGACTACCTTCGGGTCATGCACAAGGCTGACCGCAATAGCCGCTTTCTGTTTCATACCTGTTGACAGTTCTTCTATTTTCTTGTCCTTAAAATCATTGATTCCGAATACACCGAAAAGTTCTTTCTTTCTTGCCGCAATGACATCTTCCGACATCTTATGAAGTTTTCCGAAGAAATCGAACATGTAATTTGCCGAGAAATGAGGATCGAGTTTAATCTCATTGGTAAGAAAAGCTATGCTGTCTCTTACCTTGGCGCCTTCCTTTACGGTGTCATATCCGCACACAGAAACTTTTCCTTGGGTCGGAGTAAGCAAAGTTGCCACGCAACGAAGTGTTGTTGTCTTGCCTGCGCCGTTGGGACCCAAAAGACCGTAGATTTCTCCTTCCTGTGTTTCAAGGCTTACGCCGTCTACAGCAACCTTTTGTGTACTGTTAGTCTTAAGCTCAGCCATTTTTTTCTTGTTGAGCTTATAAACCTTTGTAAGGTTATCGATTTTAATCATCGTTTCCGTCTCCTATCCAAAATAGTTCATCCAAAGTCTTCCCAAGTGTCTTACATATTGAGATACACAGGTTAATGGTCGGATTATAGTCGCCCTTTTCAATCGCATTGATGGTCTGCCTTGATACCCCTACACACTTTGCAAGATCATCCTGCGACATATCCTTGCCGGCCCTGGCCGATTTGAGTTTAAGATTCTTCATCAGCCTCTTCCTTTCTGTCAATCAGGTACTTAACAAAAAGAATTATTCCAATGTACAAAATAAAAACTCCGCAAAGAAGATTTGATACTTCGAATGAAATTTTTCCGTTCTTAAATGCGCCTTTGCGTATCAATGCGCTGATTCCAAAATAAACATTCAAAACACCGACCAGTGCAAATCCGATACCGTATCGCTTTTTGCTTTCATTCAATGCAAAATACGAATCATTCATTATCCTGATGGTCACTTCAATTCCTGCCGAGATAATAATTGCCAGTATAAGAAGCACACTGTTTTCCACCGGGACATTTATCCGTGCGACATCGATCGATGCAATAACAAACATTTCGATTATTGCACATCTGAATGCAAGCTTATCCGCCCTGGCATTTTCCGCAAGCTGTCTTTCATCATACTCGGCTTCAAACAGATTTCCCTTTCGCGCGTAAAGAATCAAGCCTGAACTGATAAGAATTCCCAGCAATATTCCCAAGACTATCGGAAAATTATGTGAAAATTCATAGCCGAGAGCATATGCTGCCAACATAATCAAAAAAGCAATAATTGCGATTGCAAAAATCAGCACATATATTTTCTTTTGCCTGTCAGATTTATTCTGCTTCATTTATTATCCGCCCTGCTTCCGTTTATTATAAAGACTGTTCTTCGGTTTTAACCTCTTCAACCTTTTCAACCGCATTTTCACTAACGGTATTCTTCCTGCCGGTAACAACAAGGAGTACCACTGCTGCCAGGCATACACCCACAATAATGATTCTTGCTGCGGTGTTGGTGATAAGCGCATATCCTATTGTTCCGAGGAAGTTGTTCAATATATGGCAAATCATTGAAGGAACAACAGACTTATATTTGTATGCAAGCCATCCCCAGAAAAGCCCCATGGGAAGTACATATATACCCTGAATAATATTCAAATGTAAAAATCCGAAAAGAATTGCACTGATAATTGCCGTACCGATAATTCCGTATGCCTTTGAAAGCTTTCCGACGATTACACCGCGTACAAGAAGTTCTTCCGCAAGAGGTGCAACGAAAATTGCAAAAATAAATCCGAAATATCCGTTTCCGCCTACTATCGAATTCAGCGCGGTATCAAGGAATTCTGCGGTATTGGTTGCACTGCTTTCAAGAAGTCTTTGAAGTACAACCGTAATTGCAAAAATAACAACCGATGCGGTTACAACAAAAGCAATGTTTCTTAATGTGAAAAACTTAGGTGCTTCGCCCGATGTTCTTATTGCTTTATTCTTCTTGTAATATCCGCACATATACCAGATAAATACCACTACAAAGCAAGCTGCCGTAGCTATTGTTGTCCATGTCGATACCGAAGATGACTCCGAAACAAGCTCCATGTATCTTTCAGTATAAGCTGCTATATCACTGCCGACCTCTGCTCTTGCCTGAAGTGCAAGCGGTATCATTCCGATTGCTCCTATGATTCCCTGAATTACAAGGTACAATATGCATGCAAAAAATCCAAAAAAGAATGTACCTACCTTACTGTATTTTTTCTCTTCCATTTTCTTATCTCCTTAAAAAAGTTTTACGTTCTTGACGTTATACACAATATAATTCATATCTTACCTTTTGTCAATTATATTTTACATTTTGTAAGAAGATATTTCCACGCTAATATTCGTATGGTATAATTTTTATGTATTGAGTGCCCGTTTTTCAAGGCAATTTTATACTCTTTGGGAGGTTACAATGTTTAAAACTTACAAGTCAGTTGACAGCACCAAGCTGCGATTTTTCTTTTTACTTACTACCATTATTATTCCGGCGTACCTTTTGATTACGGGATTCGATCTTGTCGGATATGTTCTTTACTTTTTCCCCGACATTTTTTACGCGGGCTTATATCTTCGAATTGTTGCTACCGTAACGTTGATTGCGGCATTGATTTTGCTTCTTAGTTTCAAAAGAATCGGGATTTACATTTATTACATCTCGTTTTTGTCAATCGCCGGCATTCAGGTTTACGAACTTATAAAATACGGTTTCGAGACGCAGGACGATTATAAGACTTTTGCGGCCAAGTGTGTTTTTCCCATATTGATTCTTATTTACAGTATCTTTTATTTTTGTTCATCGCCACGCAGAAAAGCCTTTAAAGCGGCAAATGCCGTACAGGCTTTAAATGTTCCCGAGGATGAAGCATCCGAGGATGAGGTTTCCGTTGAGGAAGCTTACGCCCCCGACCCGGTTGCAGGCGAGGAAACTTCCGATGCCATTATTGAAGAAGCTGTCGAAAATGCCGCCGAAATTCCCGTCAAAAAATCGCCTGTAAAGAAAGCCGTTTTTTCGGTCCTTTCATCAATTTTCGTTATTTTCATTATTCTGTGCGCCTACGATTTGATGAGTACAATCGGCGCTTATGTTTCCATGGCGATAATGAACTGTTCTCAATTTACATATAAACTGTTTTCATATCCTTTCCCCGGAAACGTTCCCACGGAGTCGCCCTTCAATGCCCTTTTGGAAGTTGTGCTTCTTTTGTTTACATTGCAGGCGATATTTTTCCTTAACCGCGTCGGATTGTTATCCATAGACGAGCTTGGAGTATCCAAAAAAAAGAAGCCCGTTCTTTCCGTACTCGGTGCGTTCTTTATCGGCATTGTTCTTGTATTGCTCGCGGCACTCATAACTCAGATTCTCGGCTGTCACGTTAAAGCAAACACATTGTTTCCGCGCATCATATTCACTATTTGCATGGGACTTATTTATTATCTCGGAATCGGTGTTGTCGAAGAATTTTTCTTCCGCGGCGTTATACAGCAATACTTCACAAGAAAGTACAACGCAATTGTCGGAATCATTATATCGGCGGTTATGTTTGTTGCCATCCACAGAATTTACGGTGTTTACTACAGCTTTTACAAATTCATTTTCCTCTTCTTCTTTGCACTTTTGGAGTCGTTCGTCTTCATTACCTACAAAAACCTCTGGCTGTGCATGGGTATCCACTTCGGATATGACTGGGGAATCATTCATCTCTTTGAACTGAACACCGGCCTTCACAGCGGAAATGCATTTTTCCTGCTTACCAAGATGATTAACTGGAAATCTACTTTCAGTATATCTTTAGCCTGTATAATACTTTCCGTCGTATTTTTAATCATTTATTATTGGCAAAAGAAAAAGGTGGGTTAATCCCATCTTTTTCTTTTGCAAATTTCTATTTACATTTTCGAACTGATGTTCTATGATGAATTCATGACTACGGAGGATTCATATGGCAGCTAAGGTTTCATACAATTCGCATGATTACGTACCGGTTGATATTGTGCCGGTTATCGCATCATTTGATGCCAAGGGCCATATTGCGCCTTTATATGTCCGTATTCAGGGGCAGTCCTACAAGATTGGCAATTACCATGTTAAATGTAATTATGCCAACTCTGTTTCTTTTAATTGTAACGTGATTGATGGTGATGTGCTTAAGCCTGTTATGTTAACCTACTTTCAGGATGAAAACATTTGGACAATTCCCAAGCGTCAACCGTAACAATATACATTTTATGAGGAGGCTATCTTATGACATCCAACACGGATTCAATTACACGTGAATATTTTGATTCGATTTTAGTCTCTCCGCGCTACATTGACGGAGACATTCCCGATACGGAAATTTCCATGTTCGGGCGCACTTATAAAACTCCCATCATGACTGCCGCCTTATCGCATCTTCACAACACCTGTGAGAACGGTATGGTTGAATTTGCAAAGGGTGCACGTGATGCCGGTGCCTTACACTTTATGGGAATGGGTGAGGCCAAGGAGCTTGAAGATATCATTGCCACCGGCGCCGACACGGTTAAGATTATTAAGCCTCATGCCGACAATGATGAGATTTTCCGTCGCATAGAGCACGCAATCAAAAGCGAAGCCGTTGCCGTCGGAATGGACATAGATCACGCAATTTCCTCAACAGGAAGCTACGATAATGTTTTGGGTCTTCCCATGAAGCCCAAGTCCTTTAAAGAGCTTGAATCATTCATTAAAGCATCTTCCGTTCCGTTCATCGTTAAAGGTGTATTAAGTGCCTCCGATGCCGAGAAATGTGTTAAGGCCGGTGCGGCCGCCATACTTGTTTCCCATCATCACGGCATCATGCCCACAATGGTTCCTCCGCTTATGGTATTACCCGAAATTGTCAAAGCCGTTGACGGACAATTGAAGATTATTGTTGACTGTGGTTTTGAAAGCGGTATGGATGTGTTTAAGGCTCTCGCGCTCGGTGCCGATGCAGTCGGTATCGGCCGCAATCTTATGGAGCCTTTGAAGAACGGGGCTTTCGGTGTTACCGAACGCATCAACGCCATCAATAACGAGCTTAAGACCGTTATGGCAAGAACCGGTGCCAAGAGTATTTCGGAGATTGACCCTTCGGTTTTACGTTTCAGAGCTTTTTAAAGGGAAATTGATTATAAATTTCAACAAAAGCTATTCTTATCCGCTTTTTTTTGTTACGATTAAATTATAAGGAGGGTTTTGCCATGTTTAAATTTTGGGGAGACGGGTCCGACTTTGCAAAAGGACTCGTTGAAAGCATTAAAGTGCGTGACACTTCGAATTTCAATTGGACATTTATTTTCATCCTGGCGGTAGTTTTTTATGTATATTGGACTGAAATAAACAAGAAGAATTTCGAAGCTGTTTATGCAGGATTAGCCCTTTACGGGGTTCATTGGCTCTATGAAATCGTCAATGCCATAATAGCACATGTATTTGGATATCCCTTGTGGTCTGTAAGTAACGAATCTACAACATTCATTCTCTTAATCGGAGTATGTTGGGAATTATCCATGATGTTTTCGCTTGCCGGAATTATCTCATTTAAGATGCTTCCCGCAGACCGCAATAAACGTTACTTTGCCCGAGACGGAAAAAAGGGTATAAGCTGCAAGCTTGTCGGTGCTATTGAAATGGCCTTGCTTTTTGCATTGTTTGAATCATTTTTAGCTGCAACTTCCAACAACTCATTTATCTGGGTTTATAAATGGTGGGGTGTTATTCCTGTATTTATAACAACCTATGTGCCTTTCTTCCTCGCAAGTAACTTCGTACCTGATATGAAGCCTGCCAATCGCAATAAGTTTTTGACATTTTTGTGGGGAACCGTTGCAGTTCTCTTAATAATTTTGATTCCTCTCGGAATAATTTAAGCACAAGTAACAGAAACGGCGGAAGCATAAGCTCCCGCCGTTTTTTATTGTTGTATTCCGCTTCCGTATATATGTGAGTCTCTCTGTCCTCTTCTGTCGATACCCTTTGTCTGATAATATCGGGTCTTCTCTTCATACATGCGCTTATCGGCAAGCCTTGCCATTTCCTGAATTGTCATATCGGCTGCTTCATGAAAAGATACAAATCCACAGGATATAGCCAAATGGTTTACAACCTTACCTTGCCAGCTATCGGTAACCTCAGCTATATCGTTCTTAATCTTCGATAATTGGTCATCATCGGCATATATAAGTCCCACGAACTCGTCGCCACCGGTTCTGAATAATTTGCCGTATGCGCCGAGGCACTGCTTCATGCACTCAGTAGCGCCTATCAAAAGTTCGTCTCCGGCCTCGTGACCGTGTGTATCGTTGGTAATTTTTAAGCCGTTAACGTCTATCGAAACATAAACAAAATTGTTCTTAAGTGAGCCCCTTTCCAATGCCGAAATTTCATCTTCGTAAGCACGACGATTATATAATCCGGTCAGTTCGTCAGTGTTGGACTCGTAAATAAGTTTTTCGACGTTTCTTTTCTCTACGTCGATATTTCTTATTGCAAAAATAACTCTGTTGATCGGTTCATTAACCGACTCACCTATCCTGATATATTGGGCTCTGAGCCAGCCGTCATCCTTGTGCTTAAATTCGGCCGAAATAATCTTCTCATTCTCCATTCTGTCGGAAATCGATGACAAATCGGTAAATGCCCAGAACGAAGCCTTGAATTCATCCACCATTCCTTTAAAAAGAGTCTTGCTTAAATCCGAATGGTTATTTGTTAAAACAAGTTCCTTTTCCGTATCTGAGTTCAAGTCAAATCGTATGGAAGTTCCCGCTTTCAAATCAATACAGTTTACGTACGAATAAATTCCCGCCATGGATTCCAGTATCCCGTACTGACTGTTAACCTTGTCGGAAAGAAGTTTCTTTTGCCTGTTGACCTTATCAACAAGGTGGTTTTGAAGCATAACATAAACGAAGAAATCGGCAAGCGTTAATCCTACGTATGTGGTTCCTATGCCGAAAGAACCTTCAATCAACGCTCCGCTGATAAGTGTAATGTTATATCCGAGTACCGCAATAACATCATGCGCTCCGATAACCTTGGCATATTTAAGCGTATAGCACGCCATATAGACAAGCGTAAGCACGGGGATTACGGTAACGTACTCGTATAACGATCCCGTTTTGTAATGACCGTCTTCAATAACGAATGCTTTCTTTAAGCTTGCAAGAATTACGGTTAAGATAAATGCTGCAATATTGAGGGCGTAACATATTCTGGCATGTCTGAATGCGTTTTTCATTCCGTGCACATCATGAAGATAACTGCACAGATAAAGGACAAAAAAGCCTGCCATTATGGAGCCCATAAACAGCGAAGATACAATCCACACGTAGGTCCATCCGTGATACGAAAGCGCACCGTCGTTCGACCATGTCAAAAAATCAAAAAACAATGCAAGAAGTGTGGAAAGCATTAATCCCAAAAACAGCTTGGTTGTCCGATTAAACTCGGTTTTTTCAAAAACCATGTTCATCACGAGCATAATAAGGATAATCGTGCACACTATGTCCATGCACACTCCCGCAAACGCCTGAGGCGAATTAATGTAAGGTCTGTATTCAACGAACATAACGCCCAGCGTGCAGAAAAAAACAAAAGCGCAGAACAATAAAATGGCTGCTCCGAATATTTTTCTTTTTGAAAATTTTAATTTATGACCATTCATATATTTTTCCCTGTAAATATAACGTCATATCTGAAAACTTATGTAAACCGGTTTATTCTTCTCCCGGAAGCTTGCAAACATCAATCCATTCCAAATATCCCGATGCTTTTTCAAGTTCATCTATCGTAAGCTTAACTGCGCTGTTACTGCTTCCGCACGCAGGATAAACTATGTCGAATCGTTTTAATGATTCATCAAGGTACACCTTTACGCCTTCATTAATTCCAAACGGGCATACACCGCCGACATCGTGCCCGATAAGTTCGGTAACCTCTGCAGGTGTAAGCATTTTAGCCTTAACATGAAAGAAAGCTTTGTACTTTCCGTTATTTACCTTGGCATCACCCGCAGCAATAACCATGACGGGACCATCCTCGCCCATAAATGTAATAGACTTGGCGATTCTTGCCGGCTCTGTCGAAAGAGCGGCTGCGGCAAGTTCAACTGTCGCGCTCGAAACTTCAAATGTTTTAACCCTGTCTTCGAAGCCAAACTTTTCAAGCCAATTATATGCTAAATCAAATGCCATTTTTATTCTCCCTGCTTTTTATCCGAAACAACATTTACATATCTTTCAATAAGATCTGTAAGTGTGGATGTATCTTTTACAGCACTTTGATATGAATCCAAAGAACCGATTGACGATAACATGCTGTTGTTGTCCTCATTTCCTGAATTATCCGTAAAAATAATCGAATTAAGCTGTCCTTCGCAAAGTTTGGCAATAACCTCACGTCCGCCCTTTGTTCCCAGCAAATCCTCGGAAAGCTGTGATAAATCCATACTGTCCGTAAACGAACTTAATACTGATTTATTAAGTACTCCGGACAAAGAATTCATTTCCGAATATGCATTTATTTCCTTCGTAAGCATCGTTGCAAACTCCGATGAAGACATCGACTTTAACTCTTCATCAGTTACCTTGTTTGCGGATGTTAACTTATTTACAGACGGAAAGCGCGTATCAACACCGTTTGCACGAAGGTATGCGCTTATATCATCTACTCTCATACAGTCACCGTGAATTCAGATTCTTTTTTTATATCAATAAGTATAATATTATCTTTCTCTGTGATTACAGTCAAGAAAATGTGTATAAAAAAAGAGAGTACGAAAAACGTACTCTCTTAATCTTTTAATACTACTTTGCGTAATCGGTAACTCTGGATTCACGAATAACGTTAACCTTTACCTGACCGGGATATTCCATTTCCTCCTCAATCTTCTTGGCAATATCACGTGCCAAAATGACCATATCGGCATCTGAAATCATCTCAGGAACTACCATTACACGAACTTCTCTACCTGCCTGAATAGCAAAAGATTTGTCTACACCTTTGAAATTGTTGGATATATCTTCTAACTGCTTTAATCTTGTTGTATACGTCTCTAACGTATCACGTCTTGCACCGGGTCTTGCTGCCGAAATAGTATCTGCAGCCTGAACAATGCAGGAAATTAAGGATGTGGGTTCTACATCGCCATGATGTGACTCAACCGCATTAATAACAGTAGCGGATTCCTTGTATTTTTTACATAACTCGGCACCCAACTGGATGTGTGAGCCTTCCATTTCCTGGTCGACTGCCTTACCGATATCATGTAAAAGACCTGCTCTCTTAGCAACACGTACATCCAAACCGAGTTCAGCAGCAAGTAAACCTGACAACTGAGCAACCTCGATTGAATGCTTTAATGCATTCTGACCGTAGCTTGTACGGAAACGCATCTTTCCGAGAAGTCTGACAAGTTCGGGATGAATACCGTGAACACCAACCTCAATCAAGGTTGCTTCACCTTCTTCACGAATCATCGTCTCAACTTCCTTCTGCGCCTTTTCAACCATTTCTTCGATTCTGGCCGGATGAATACGTCCATCCACAATCAATTTTTCAAGGGCAATTCTTGCAACTTCACGTCTTATCGGATCAAATCTGGAAAGAACAACTGCTTCAGGGGTATCCTCGATAATTAAATCAACGCCTGTCATTGTCTCAAGAGTACGAATATTTCTACCCTCACGACCGATAATTCTTCCCTTCATTTCATCATTCGGAAGCTGCACAACAGATATTGTAGTCTCGGAAACATGGTCTGCAGCACATTTCTGAATGGCTGTAACAACATATTCCTTGGCCTTTTTATCTGCTTCTTCCTTCGCACGAGACTCCATGTCTTTAATCATCTTGGCAGTCTCAAGCTTTACATCATCTTCAACAATTTTCAGCAAATGCTCTTTTGCTTGTTCAGAGGTCAAACCGGAAATTCGCTCCAGTTCCTGTACGCGTTCTTCATTGAGCTTGGCAACCTGTTCCTTCATCTTGGCCAGGTTTTCTTCCTTCTGCGCTAAACTCTGTTCCTTCCGTTCAATTGCATCAGTCTTCTTGTCAATATTCTCTTCCTTCTGCTGAATACGACGCTCGTTACGCTGCATATCTGCACGACGTTCCTTCATCTCCTTATCCAGCTCGTTCTTGGAACGAATCGACTCTTCCTTAATCTCAACCATGGCTTCACGCTTCTTGGATTCTGCTTCTTTTAAAGCTGAATCAATAATCTCGCGAGCCTTTGTCTCGGCATTTCCGATCTTGGAATTAGCTGCCTTGGTCTGAGACTTTGATACAATTATTCCCGTTACGGGAACGGATACGATCAGAGTTGCGACTACTGCAATGATAACGTAAAGTATCATACAGGCGCACCTCCTTATTAAGTTTAATTGCACTAATATTAATGTAGAATCTATAAAAGCATTCTAATAAACATTATCCACAACGTACTAATTTTAATAGATAGCACAAGTTATGTCAAGCACATAAACCCATATTAACCATTTCAAATAAGGTATAATAAGATATAATCGACTAATGTAAAAAAGTATCCATGACTTTACTTACTTTATCCGGTTCGAAGCCTTTACGATAGAAGTAAGCCATCAATTTACTGCGCTCCTCATATGACATATCCGGAGAATAATGCTTCTTAACAAGCTGTTTTCTGATTAAATCCTCCTCCGGGTTGTACGACAACTCTTCATTACGTTCATCGCACATTTCAAACGCTTTCTCAATAACATCCTTGGAAACACCCTTGGACATTAATTTATATGTTATTTCCTTACGGCTGTTATCTTTAAGATGGAAATTAATAAATCCGGTGCTGTATCGAAAATCATCCACATAACCGAAGGATTTAACATACTTTAAAGCCTCATCGACAATATCCGAAGGGTACCCTCCGAAAATTAGCTTGTCTTTTAAAGCATTTTCCGTATAATCGCGGCTTTTCAAAAGATTCATGGCACGCAATTTGCATCTTTTCGGCAAAATTTCTTCCGTTAATGTACGATAAGTATCTTCAATAATCTCAGCGCCTTCGGCTAACTTATATCGTCTAATCTCTGTATTATACAGTTCAAACGTTTCGTCATTATCAAGTACTACTCTACTTCGTTTATTGTTTACAGGAAATATATTTAATACAACCATATAAACCTCACAATTTGTATATTTGTCACGTAATCATAACTATACCGAAAGTAAAATACGGGGCGTAAAGCCCCGTATCAAAAATTTTTAATCTGTATGCAAAGACCTTACTCATCCTTGGATGCTTTAGCCTTGGAAGGCTTATCTTCAACAGGTTCTTCGGATAAATTGTACTTCTCGCGAACCTGCGCTGCTATCTTGGCGCAAACTTCCGGGTTATCCTTAAGGAACTGTCTTGCATTTTCACGCCCCTGTCCGATCTTGTTGCCGTCGTAAGCAAACCATGCTCCGCTCTTGTTAATGATATCGCATTCGGTTGCAAGGTCAAGGACATCGCCTTCGTAAGAAATACCTTCACCGAACATAATATCAAATTCTGCTTCCTTGAAAGGAGGCGCAATCTTGTTCTTTACTACTTTAATTCTTGTACGGCTTCCGATAACCTCACCGTTCTGCTTAAGAGATTCCACACGACGTACATCCATTCTGACGGATGAATAAAATTTAAGTGCACGACCACCGGTAGTTGTCTCGGGATTGCCGAACATAATACCGACTTTCTCACGCAACTGGTTAATGAATACTACGGTACAGTTTGATTTACTGATAACTGCCGCAAGTTTACGAAGTGCCTGAGACATAAGTCTTGCCTGCAAACCTACATGTGAATCACCCATATCGCCGTCAATTTCAGCCTTGGGAACAAGTGCTGCTACAGAGTCGATTACAACAATATCAATAGCGCCCGAGCGTACCATTGTTTCCGTAATCTCCAATGCCTGTTCACCGCAATCCGGCTGTGAAATATAAAGATTATTAATATCAACGCCTATATTCTTGGCATATACAGGATCAAGTGCATGTTCAGCATCGATAAATCCTGCGATTCCGCCACGCTTCTGCACCTGTGCAATCATATGAAGTGTTACTGTAGTCTTACCGCTTGATTCAGGTCCGTAAATCTCAATAATACGTCCCTTCGGAATACCGCCGAGTCCAAGTGCTATATCAAGACTTAACGATCCCGTCGGAATAGTCTCAACGTTCATCTGAGCTGCGGGATCACCCAAGCGCATTACCGCGCCCTTTCCGTACTGCTTTTCGATCTGTCCGAGTGCTGCATCAAGAGCACGAAGCTTTTCATCTTTTTCCATTATGTCCTCCATCCTTTTAGAACAAATGTTCTAATGAAATAATAAAACACTTGTTCGATTATGTCAAGCAATTTTTTTACTTAAATGTATTTTTTAATTCCAGTTCTACCCCTTGTGTAAGATTAAATTCCATATAGGTCGAATTTACTCACGCATACATTTTTGCCATATTGATTGTCTTGATTTGTACTCTATATAATGAACATGCAGCTGATTGCC
>JAZUJT010000042.1:0-5659 GCA_045642905.1 Lachnospiraceae bacterium
TAGCTGCTATTGATTTTGTAAAAGAGCATTTTGGAGTTGAAATGGAAAAGCCTGAGATTATTTGTGACTATTCAGCAAGGAATAATCAGTGTCTTGGTAAAAAATGTCCATTTTCAAAAGTTAATCATTAAGATAAATTCACATTTTATTAACTGTAGATTAGAACCATATTATTTTGTGAATATGGGCTACCGTAAATTCTTATTTAATGAAATAGACAAACTTAAATTTGTTGGGATGTATAAAGATGAATTACAAAATTATTGATAAAGAAAAGTATTATAGAAAAGGTGTGTATCGTCATTTCACAAAAGACTGTGGATGTGCAACATCTATGACGTCCAGAATTGATGTTACAGATTTGGTTGATTATTCAAAGAAGACAGAAACGAAATTTTATATTAACTTTTTGTATCTGTTGTCAAAAACTTTGAATTCTCGTGAAGATTACAGGATGGGATACCTTTGGCAAACCGACGAACTAATCTGCTATGATGTAATAAATCCCACACAGTATGTCTTTCATGAAGACACAGAAACCTGCACTCCTGTATACACTGAATACAATGAGAACTATGAAAAGTTTTATGATTGTGCTTTACGTGATATAGAGGACGCTAAGAAAACAAGAGAGTATATGTTAGATATGGCAAACCATCCAACCTGGTTTGATGCATCTTATATTTCGTGTTTGTCCTATGATTCTTTGAATCTTGAATTGGATAACTGTCATATGTTTTTTGCTCCGATTATTAACTGGGGCAAATACAGAGAAGAAAATAGCAGACTCGTCATGCCAGTGAGCGTACGTCTTGACCATGCAATTGCAGATGGGTACTTGGTTGCCAATGTATTCCGTCTGTTGGAGCAAGAAATAAAAAAGTTTGTACAACAATAATTGAGATAAATTATCGTTTGAGTCAGAAGGGACGCTGCATAATGCGGCGTCTTTTTCATTTGAGCATATTTGATATTCGGGATCGCTTTTTGCTGGACATGTGGAAATTTAACGTGTATTTATGCTACAATTGAACAGGAAAGCACCATTGGCGAGTTTATGGAAAAAACAAAATGATTTGAATGAAAAACTCTGGAAATACTGGTGTGTTCCGTACAATAATCAATATGTTCGGGTAAAACGTTCGGATCTATCAAAAGGTTTTGCTAATTGACCAATTACAATATAGCCTTTGATTTACCTAAATATTGACTTGTTTTTTATTCGTGTGCTACTATGTTTTTGCGTTAATAACGTTCGGAAAACAGAGGTTATCAGTTATGTTTAAAGAAAATTTAGAATATTTAAAGGCATGTGATCCTGAAGTCGGTGCCGCCGTTGAACTCGAAAGAGATCGTCAGAGCAATGGCATTGAACTTATCGCTTCTGAAAACATCACTTCCGCTGCTGTAATGGCCGCAATGGGAAGCTGCCTTACCAATAAATACGCTGAAGGTTATCCTTCAAAGCGCTATTATGGCGGATGCGTGAATATCGATACCGTTGAGAACATTGCCCGCGACAGAGTCTGCAGACTTTTCGGCGCAGAGCATGCCAATGTTCAGCCCCACAGCGGAGCCAGCGCGAATCTCGCTGTGTTCAAGGCCATCCTTAAGCCCGGAGATACTTTCATGAGCATGAGTCTTTCCGACGCAGGCCACCTTTCCCACGGATCTCCCGCCAATATTTCCGGTACCTATTTCAATCCGGTCCACTATCCGCTGGATCCTGAAACTGAGACAATTGATTATGATGCCGTCAGAAGGATCGCCCATGAGTGCCAGCCCAAGCTGATAATCGCAGGCGGTTCGGCCTATGCCAGATTCATCGATTTCGCTTTCTTCCGTCAGGTCGCAGACGAAGTCGGCGCCGTTTTCATGGTAGATATGGCTCACATCGCAGGACTTGTTGCCGCAGGTCTTCATGAAAGTCCTATCGGCATTGCTGATGTTGTGACAACAACAACTCACAAGACTCTTCGCGGACCTCGCGGCGGTATGATTCTTTGCAATCAGGACGTACAGGATAAGTACAATTTCAATAAAGCTATTTTCCCCGGAATTCAGGGCGGTCCTTTAATGCACGTTATTGCAGGAAAGGCAGTATGCTTCAAGGAAGCTCTTTCTCCTGAATTTAAGGTTTACCAGCAAAATATCGTCAATAATGCTCAGGCACTTTGCAAGGGACTTATGAGCCGTGGCGTAAAGATTGTTTCGGGCGGTACCGACAATCATCTTATGCTTGTTGACCTTACAAACTTTGGTCTTACCGGAAAACAGGTTGAGAAGTGGCTTGATGCGGCACATATTACCGCCAACAAGAACACAATTCCCAACGACCCTCAGAAGCCGTTTGTTACAAGCCGTGTTCGTCTCGGTACTCCTGCTGTTACAAGCAGAGGCATGAACGAAGCAGATATGGATGTTATTGCCGATTGTATTGCTTCCATCATTAAGGGCGGCGAAGCTGCAATCGAGCCCACAAAGGCACGCATCCTTGAACTTACAAAGAAGTATCCGTTAATTTAAATATAAACCAAAACACAGCCCCCAAAGTTTTTTGAAACTTGGGGGCTTGCTTTTTGTTTATTTTTTGATTCTTTCAGGCAGGAGTTTTGTTAATGACTGTTCTATATCGGTTATCCTGAAGGGCTTGGAAATATAGTCCGTGAAACCATAGGACAGGTATTGTTCGCGTGCACCTTCGATTGCGTTGGCAGTCATCATGATAACGGGTGTATTGACGTTGAAATTGTCCGTATCAGCCTTCAATTCTTTAAGTGTCTCAATTCCGTCTTTCCCGGGCATCATGTGGTCCATGAAAATAACGTCGTATTTCATTCGTCTTGTTTTTTCAAGGCAATCATCACCGCTTAAGGATGTTTCAATGTCCATCTGCGTGTCTTTAAGCATAGCGGTGAAAACTTTAAGATTAATTTTGTAATCGTCAACAACCAAAACATTAAGTCCCACTGCATTAAAGCATTCGATGGATTTGTGGGCTTTTTCTACGTTTGCGTTTTCGGGGTTAAATGTACCGACAGGAGTGCTGTCAGATACTTTTACAGGTATTTTTACGGTGAAGACGGAGCCTTTGCCATAAGTACTTTGTACATCAATAGAACCGTCCATAAGGTTAACAAACTTTGAAACGATAACGAGGCCGAGTCCGGTACCTTCGATTTTCTGATTTTTCTTTTCGTCTACACGGGTAAAGGCGGAGAACAATTTCCCGATATCTTCCTGTTTGATGCCGCGACCGGTGTCTTTTATTGTGACCTTAAGCATAATTTTCGATTCGCTTATAGGGTCGAAATCCATTTTGAAAGTTACTTTTCCCTTTTCGGTGTATTTAACCGCATTGTTTAGGAGGTTGATGATTATCTGCTTTATTCGTATCTCATCGCCGAAAAGTGCGCTGGGAAGGTCTTTGTTAATATCGGTTTCAACAGAAAGACCTTTATCTACGGCTTTATATTGTATCATTTCAACACAGAAGTTTGCAACATCAACTGTTTGGTAAGGTGCATTGACAAGAGTCATTTTGCCTGCTTCCAACTTTGAGAAGTCCAGAATGTCATTGATAAGTGTCAGCAGAAGATTGCCGGCAGTATCAACGTCATCTGCGTAGGACTTAATGTTTTCTTCGGAACTTTCACGGCGGATGGCTTCATTCATACCCAGAACCGCATTAATGGGGGTTCTGATTTCGTGTGACATAGTCGCCAGGAAATTCATCTTGGCTTCGGAGGCCATTATTGCCACGGTTTTTTCACTGTTTATCTTAAAAATAAAGTTGGCTGCATGCGCAAAAGATGCAACTGTCAGGGCAAATATTCCCAAACACAGGAAAGAACCTGTTTCGGATTCCTGCGGAGAATAAAATCTGTAGGTTTGAGCAAGACCGCAAAGACAGACGCAAATGGAACCGAAGGTTATTGTACGGTATCTTTTTGAAAGCTTTCCGTTACGCCAATCAATGAATGTCAGGATAAGATAAACTGCCGCAAGTCCGAAGAGCTGTACGAAGGCGGGAATAAGGGCAATTGAGTATGAGATGGCTCTTGCACCGACAAGGCAGGAAAAAAGAGGAACGTCAACACAACATACAACCATAAAGGCATAGTATATTTTTTTGTACCGTCCGTCCTGAATTCCGTTGAAAAACAGTGCAAGAGGGATGCTTATAATAAGCAGCGCAAGTGCTGCCGTCATACTGATCATAGAAATGTTGTTAAAGAAGAAGTCTCTGAAGTCAGACTGGGAAAAGTCCCAAATCGAAATCAGGAACATAGTCCATCCCATATAGTCGGTACGGATTGTGTTCTGTGTTGAAATACGTAAGGCATAGCCGAGAACTACGCTCAGAACGCCGACAATAAGGAAGGTAAGGGCTACGCCGATTGCCATTCTTTGGGATTTAAGATAAGTGGTTATAATGCCGGATTTTTCACCGTAGTAAACCCTTGTAAGTTTTCTTTCACCGTCGGAATGGGAAATTCCTTCAATTCGTACGGTAGCGCCACTGTCATCCCGACCGAGTTTTACAAAAATGTAGCGGCTTACGATTTTTTTGACATCGCGGTAACCGTTTTCAACGGAAAAATTCTCACGAAGTTCACCGTTTACATATACTTTTACTTCCTGTCTTTTCGCGCGGAAGGCAATGTATGTGTTGTCGAGTGTGTTGTCGGGGAGTTTGCGTTCGATTACCAACGGCTCGTAAGCATCCGCATAGTAATTCGCGTTTAGTGTGATTTCCTCGGCAGAACCGTCGGTGTATATTCTTTTCCAACCGTCAGAAAGGTCTTCGCATACCAGGGAAGAAAGCAGATTCGGTTCCTGCCAGAAGGAACAGGTTAATCTGATGTATACCAACATAAAAACGATGAATAAAAGCATCAGCATGTCTATTATCAACGTAAAATCTTTTCTTCGGGATGATTTCATAAGCGTTTTCCTATTCAGTGTTATAGTGGCAAAAGAATATACCGTATATACAATATAGTAAGAGTATTAACCTTTGATTTTTATTGTTATAATAGTTTGTAACAGGTCAAATGAAATTTAAAAATTCACATTACGCATATACACTTGACAAAATAAATTAATATGATATCATAATGATATCACAAAGGAGGGAAAAGTGATGAGTGTTTTAGAAATAAAGAATTATACAAAGGAATATGCAAAGGGTGTAAAAGCCTGTGACAACGTTTCACTTTCGGTTGAAAGCGGCGATATTTACGGCTTTATCGGACATAACGGTGCCGGCAAAAGTACTACAATACGTGCCGTTGTGGGAGTACTTGATTTTGAAGAGGGACAGATTTCAATTGACGGTCATTCGGTTAAGGACGAGCCTGTTCTTTGTAAAAAGCTTACGGCATACATCCCCGACAACCCGGATATTTACGAAAACCTTACCGGTATCCAGTATCTTAACTTCGTGGCAGACGTTTTTGACGTAGATATGGAGAAGAGAACCAGACTTATCAATGAATATGCCGATGTCTTTGAAATAAAGGATGCGCTTGGCATCCAGATTTCATCATATTCTCTCGGTATGAAGCAGAAGGTTACCATTATTTCGGCGCTTATTCATGAGCCCAAGCTCCTCGTGCTTGATGAGCCTTTTGTTGGTCTTGCCCCCAAGGCTTCC
>JAZUJT010000043.1:0-18562 GCA_045642905.1 Lachnospiraceae bacterium
TTATGAATACTAAGAAAAAACGGGTTTTGATTTCCTGTATTGCCGTTGTAATGGCAGTTGCTTTGGAAATTGGCTGTGTGGGAATTATTAAGTCAAAATCATATTCCGCATTCAGACAAGGTGGTTTGAACCTTGAAGCGAAAGCATATGATGCGGAAAACTTTGGTGATAATGCTGGTAGCTTTTTTCAGGAGGCATACGCCTACAATTTGGTAATGTTCGGTCTCTATCCCCAAGAATCGGTGGATGAAGCTAAGTCTTACGGAATGATAGATGACTCTGTAACTGCGAACGAAATAAAAGATTATGTGATTGATAATGCACCGGACGGGGAATCTGCAGTATATTCTATTTACAGTGAATCAGACGGAAGAGTTAATGGTATATACGATTTTTCATTTTATAAGGCTTCGAAAGAAGCGTTTTATATGTATGAGCCCATTGAGTGGAGAGTGGCTTACTCGGATGACGAAGAAACAATATTGGTTTCGAAATGGGCACTTGATTATCTTCCGACAGACAATATAAAAAATATTAATGATTGGCTTAACACTGAGTTCAAGGATATGGCTTTCACGGATAAAGAACAGGAAGCCATCAGCGGAAATATTCGCTTGCTTGATTACGATACACTTACCAATGAATCTATGGGCTTTAATCCTGATGAGAATTTTGCCCATCGGTCGCAATCATTTGACTTTCCGGTATCCCCTTACGCTAAGTATAAGTCGGATAAAGCCGGAAATGCTTATGATGGAGATTATAGACGAACATATTTTACGCAGGATGATGCTTTGAGAGTATTGTACAAATACTTATCTTTGTATAATTACAGTAATGCGGATCCTGATGAGAATTACGCATATCTGGTTCCGGTTGTTACGCTTGATACAAATATGCTTAGCAAAGACATTATCCGTAATATTCCGAGCACAAATGGCAATTATGATCACCATGGTAAAGAATATAAGTTGATGGCCTCAAAGTATCCTCGTGACCCCGGAATGAAGTTTATTTCTTTAAAAGTTCAAGTTGACGGCAAAGAGTCTGACAGGCATGTATTTTCAAGGAATTTTGAACTTGATGACCAAATTAGAGATTCAGATTCATTTTCTCCATATTTGACCTGTGAATACATGGACTTTAGTAGTGTACCTTCGTCAGCTTTTGAGGTTCCGACGGAAGAATTTGCGGGTTGGTATACGGGAGAAGATGCAGATACGCTTATCAGTATTAACGAAGGAATATCATTAACGAGTGAATTAAAAGATAAAATAGAGGACAATGTTCTTGTCGCCAAATTCGATACTGCCAGAAAAATTGAGTATTATGTAGACGGTAAAGAGCATTCTGTTGACAGACATTTAATTTACCTTACATACACAAACGGTAACCCTTATTTTCGGTACTGGCATTATGACTATAAGAGCTCATGGCCCACTACCGAAGACGGTGAGTTTGACGGCTGGTATACGGATCCTCAACTTACAAATAAAATTGAAGATATTCCCAAGAAAGAGATTGAGTATTCGAAAGAACCTTATAAGTTATATGGTACCTTCAAATATAACAAGCACAACATTAATTATGTTCTTGACGGCGGCGTTAACAATGTAAATAACCCTGCCACATATACCATCAAGGACTTTGTGGAATTAAGTACACCTTCTAAAGACGGATATGCATTCGAAGGCTGGTATACGGACGAAGAATTTAAAAACAGGATTTATGCTATCTGTGCAGGCTCTATAGAGGACTATACCTTATACGCCAAGTGGAGCCTTGCAAGCTACGAAATCAAGTATGAGCTTAACGGCGGTGTCAATAACAGCGAAAATCCCAAGACCTATAAGTCCGGCGAAACGTTAATGTTAAAGGCTCCTTCCAGAGCAGGATATGTTTTCAAGGGTTGGTTTACCGATAAGGAATTAACCCGTGAAATCAAGTCAATTGAAAAGGGCACAACGGGAAATCTTACCGTTTACGCAAAATGGGTGCGTGCCGCTCATAACGAGAAGGTTACCGTAGGCAAGAATACATATGATGTTTCTTTTGCCGAAGGAAACATTCCCAAGGAAGCGAAGCTTACAAAGACTACCGATAAGAAGTCAACATCGGTTAAGGTTGACAAGGTTACGGTTAACGGAAAGTCCGTATACGTAACGGAAATCGGCAAGAATGTATTTAAGAACAATAAGAAGATAAAGACTGTAACTATCGGTAAGCAGGTTAATACTATCGGCGATGAGGCATTCAACGGATGCAGCGCTTTGAAGACTGTTAACGGTGCGGCAGGTGTTTCCGCAATCGGAAAGTCGGCATTCAGCGGATGCAAGAAGCTTTCATCGATTTCGCTTTCATCGAAGCTTACACAAATCGGAGAAAAGGCTTTCTATAACTGCGTTTTGATTAAGAAGGCAACGATTAATTCCAAAGTCGTAAAGATCGGTGCTTCGGCATTTAAGGGATGCAGTGCCTTGAAGTCATTGACTATCAAGACAACAAGCCTTACCTCCAAAAATGTCGGAAAAGATGCTTTCAAGGGCATTAATTCGAAGGCAGTCGTTAAGGTTCCCGCAAAGAAGCTTAAGGACTACAAGAAACTTTTAAAGAGTAAAGGTATTACCGGCAAGAATCAGAAGATTACCAAGTAATTACCTTGACACTTCCATTGACATTATCAATGCCAAGTAGTATATTCAATTCATCTCTTATTCAGAGTGGTGGAGATACAAAGGATCTATGAAGCCACGGCAACCCCGCAAGGAAGGTGCCAACCTGAGCGAGCTGCTTCACTTATGTGGAGCGAAATCGAACAATAAGAGGATTGGAATATAAAGATTATTCAATCCGCTTAATGGTTCATTAAGCGGATTTTCTTTTGCCAATCCGCCACACAGAAAGGATAAAACATGGAAAAAAGATTATTTACTTCAGAATCTGTAACCGAAGGCCATCCCGATAAGGTTTGTGATGCTATTTCAGACGCCATTCTTGATGCGTGCATGGCTAAGGACCCTATGAGCCGTGTTGCCTGCGAAACGGCATGCTGCACAGGTTTCGTTCTTGTAACCGGTGAGATTACAACTAACGCTTACGTTGATATTCAGAACGTTGTTCGCAATACCGTAAAGGAAATCGGATACACCAAGTCCGAGTACGGCTTTGACGGCAATACGTGTGCTGTTCTGGTTGCCATCGATGAGCAGTCAACAGACATCGCAATGGGCGTTGACAAGGCTCTTGAGGCCAAAGAAGGTGCTCTTAAGGACGATTTGGATACGGGTGCCGGTGATCAGGGTATGATGTTCGGATATGCTTCCAACGAAACTCCCGAGCTTATGCCTTATCCCATTTCACTTGCCCACAAGCTTGCACTTCAGCTTACAAAGGTTCGTAAGGACGGAACTTTGAAATACTTAAGACCCGACGGAAAGACACAGGTTTCCGTTGAGTACGATGAGGCAGGAAAGCCCGTAAGACTTGAGGCTGTTGTATGCTCTACACAGCACGATGAAGATGTTACTCAGGAACAGATTCACGAAGATATTAAGAAATATGTATTTGATCCCATCCTTCCCAAGGATATGGTTGATGAAAATACCAAGTTCTTCATTAATCCTACCGGACGTTTCGTAATCGGCGGACCTCACGGTGATGCCGGTCTTACAGGACGTAAGATTATCGTAGATACCTACGGCGGATATGCTCGTCACGGCGGCGGAGCTTTCTCGGGAAAGGATTGCACCAAGGTTGACAGATCTGCCGCATACGCTGCAAGATATGTTGCCAAGAACATCGTAGCCGCAGGACTTGCAGACAAGTGCGAGCTTCAGCTTTCATACGCTATCGGTGTTGCACAGCCTACTTCCATTCAGGTTGATTCTTTCGGAACAGGAAAGCTTTCCGATGAGAAGCTTACACAGATTGTACGTGAGAACTTCGACCTTCGTCCCGCAGGAATCATTAAGATGCTTGATCTTCGCAGACCGATTTACAGAGCAACAGCAGCTTACGGACACTTCGGACGTACCGATGTTGAACTTCCCTGGGAGAAGACAGACAAGGCAGAAACACTTAAGAAGTATTTATAAGATTTACACGGGCCGCACTTTTTGTGCGGCTCTTTTTCTTTTGCGATTAATGTGTGTTTACAGTATATTAATATACTTGTTATTTCATTTGTGCTATAATCTATGTTGGGCTTTTGGTACACGAAACGACCCGGATTACGAGGAATGGTTAATGGCTTTTACGCATCTTCACGTCCACACGGAGTTTTCTCTTCTGGACGGCTCAAATAAGATAAAAGAATACGTCAAGTGCGTAAAGGGACTTGGGATGAACAGCGCGGCGATTACAGATCACGGCGTTATGTACGGTTGCATAGATTTTTACGAGGCGGCTTTGGCCGAAGGCATTAAGCCGATTATCGGATGCGAAGTGTATGTTGCCCCCAATTCACGTTTTGACAAGGAACTTACCGGCGGAGAGGACAGGTATCATCATCTTGTTCTTTTGGCTGAAAATAATATAGGATATGCGAACCTTTGCAAGATTGTAAGTATCGGATTTACGGAAGGTTATTATTACAGACCCCGTGTCGACTTCGAGGTTTTGTCGAAGTATCACGAGGGCATTATCGCTCTTTCGGCATGTCTCGCGGGCGAGGTTCCCAGATACATTCAGAAGGGCCTTATTTCCGAGGCTGAGAAGGTCGCTTTAAAGTACAAAGAGTGTTTCGGAGAAGACAATTACTTTCTTGAACTTCAGGACCACGGCATAAGCGAGCAGCATGATGTCAATGCGGCGCTTTTGTCGATGTCAAGAAAGCTTGGGATAAAGCTTGTCGCCACCAATGACGTTCACTATACGTATGCCGACGATGCGAAGGCACACGATTTGCTTTTATGCATCCAGACCGGCAAGACGGTAGACGACGAGGACAGACTCCGCTACGAGGGCGGACAGTATTACGTTAAAAGCGAACAGGAAATGAGATGCCTCTTCCCGTATGCGTTGGAGGCAATTGACAATACGCAGATGATTGCCGACAGGTGCAATGTCACGATTGAGTTCGGCAATACCAAGCTCCCGCACTTTGAAGTGCCGGAGGGTTATACGTCGTGGACTTACTTAAACGAGCTGTGCGACAAGGGCCTTAAGGAGCGTTATCCCGACAGGGTTGACGAACTTAGGACAAGACTTGATTACGAGCTTGGCGTTATTCAGAAGATGGGTTACGTTGATTACTTCCTTATCGTGTGGGACTTCATCAACTACGCCAAGGAGAACGGTATTCCCGTCGGTCCCGGTCGTGGTTCCGCTGCGGGAAGTATTGTTGCGTATTGCTTAAAGATTACAAACATTGACCCGATACGATATAACCTTCTTTTTGAGCGTTTCCTTAATCCGGAACGTGTGTCCATGCCGGATATTGACGTTGACTTCTGTTATGAGAGAAGACAGGAGGTTATCGATTACGTTTCAAGAAAGTACGGCGCCGAGAAGGTTGTCCAGATTGTTACCTTCGGTACGCTGGCGGCTAAGGGTGTTATCCGCGATGTTGCGAGAGTTTTGAACCTTCCTTACCAGCGCGGAGACCAGATTTCCAAGATGATTCCGACGGAGCTTAACATTACTCTCGACAAGGCTCTTTCGATGAATCCGGAGCTTAGAAATCTTTATGAAACGGATGACGAGGTTCGTTACCTTATCGATATGTCGAAAAGACTTGAGGGTCTTCCGAGACATACTTCGATGCATGCGGCGGGCGTTTTGATATGCCCGAAGGCGGCCGATGAATATGTGCCGCTTCAAAGAAGTGCGGACGGTCCCGTTACTACCCAGTACATCATGACGACTCTTGAGCATCTGGGTCTTTTGAAGATGGACTTTTTGGGGCTTCGTACTCTTACGGTTATTAACGATGCTTTGAAAATAATTGAGGAAAGCACCGGAAAGAAAATAGATATTGATAATATAGACTACGACGATAAGGCGGTTCTCGACTCGATAGGAACGGGCCGCACGGAGGGTATTTTCCAGCTTGAAAGTGCCGGAATGAAGAGCTTCATGAAGGAGCTAAAGCCTCAGTCGCTTGAAGACATGACGGCAGGTATTTCCCTTTATCGTCCGGGCCCCATGGACTTTATCCCCCAGTACATCAAGGGTAAGGAAAACAGCGACAGCATAACTTATCTTACTCCTGAGCTTGAGCCGATTCTGGAGCCTACGTACGGCTGTATTGTTTATCAGGAACAGGTTATGCAGATTGTTCGTGATCTCGGCGGCTACACGCTCGGTCGTTCCGACCTTGTGCGTCGTGCCATGAGTAAGAAAAAAGCAGAGGTCATGGCAATCGAGCGTGAGAACTTCGTTCACGGCAATCCCGAGGAAGGAGTTCCCGGCTGCGTTTCCCGCGGTATTTCCGAGGAAGCGGCCATCAGGATTTATGATAACATGATGGACTTTGCCAAGTACGCTTTCAACAAGTCCCATGCTGCCTGCTATGCGGTGGTAAGTTATCAGACCGCATTTTTGAAATATTATTACCCGGTTGAATTCATGGCTTCCTTAATGACAAGCTTTATTGAAAATGCGGGTAAGGTTTCCGAATACATTAACGTGTGTCGCTCGATGGGCATTAAGATTGTGCCACCCGATATAAATACCGGCGAGCTTTCTTTTTCCGTAAAGGACGGTCAGATCGGATACGCACTTTTGGCCATTAAGAACGTCGGACGTCCCGTAATCGAGGGACTTGTGGCGGAAAGAAAGTTAAGGGGCCCTTACACGAGCCTTACGGATTTCGTTACACGAATGGCCGATTACGACTTGAACAAGCGTGCCATGGAAAACTTCATAAAGGCAGGCGCACTGGATTCACTCGGCGGAACCCGCAAGCAGTACATGAGCATTTATGTTCAGACAATGGATTCCATTGCAGCCGACAAGAAGCGCACCATGGCAGGTCAGATGACGTTGTTTGATCTTGCGACCGATGACGATAAAGACGATTTTGCGGAAAATCTTCCCAATGTCGGTGAGTACACCAAGGAAACGATGCTTTCTTTTGAAAAGGAAGTTTTGGGAATTTACGTTTCCGGTCATCCGCTTGAGGAGTACATGAAGCTTTGGACCAGGAACACGACCGCTACCGCCGCAGACTTTATGCTGGATGCGGAAACGGACACGGTTAAGGTTAATGACGGCGCGAAATACACAATAGGAGGTATTATTACCTCCAAAACCGTGAAGTACACGAAGAACAATAAGGCGATGGCCTTTATTACGGTGGAGGATTTGTACGGAACGGTTGAGGTAATCATATTCCCGGGAAATTACGAGAAGTTTTCCTCCAAGCTTGTGGAGGATTCCAAGGTATTCGTCAGTGGCAGGGCTTCCGTCGACGACGAGAAGGACGGAAAGCTTGTTATGGACACAATCACCTTGTTTTCGGATATTTCAAGACGTTTGTGGATACAGTTTCCCAACAAGGAACAGTATATAAATTCGGAAGCGGCTCTTTTGGACGCCATAAAATATTATGACGGAAAGGACTATGTTACCGTTTATCTTACGGCGGAGAATGCCAAGAAGGATTTGGGTCGTGCTTACATGACCAATGCCTGCCCCGAGCTTATGGATGAACTTAAAAAGCTTTTCGGCGAGGAAAATATAAAACTGACGTACTAGTGTTTATTAATCTGGTCGGTGGAGGAGAGTAAAATGGCAAAAGAAGTTAAGACGATAGGCGTACTTACCAGCGGTGGTGATGCACCCGGAATGAATGCGGCAATTCGTGCTGTTGTCAGAAAGGCTATTAACAGCGGTCTTCATGTTAAGGGTATTAAGAAGGGCTATATGGGTCTTCTTAATGAAGAAATCGTAGACATGGATGCAAGAAGCGTTTCGGACATTATTCAGAAGGGCGGAACCATTTTGGGAACCGCAAGATGTACCGAGTTTAAGGAAGAAGAAATTCAGAAAAGGGCAGCCGATATTTGCAAGAAGCACGGAATTGACGGTCTTGTCGTAATCGGCGGAGACGGCTCATACAGAGGCGCACATGCTCTTTCCAAGCACGGTGTCAACACTATCGGTATTCCCGGTACAATCGATTTGGATATCGCCTGCACAGACTATACAATCGGCTTTGACACGGCTGTCAACACAGCAATGGAAGCCATCGATAAGGTAAGAGATACTTCATCGAGTCACGAGAGATGCTCCATCATCGAGGTAATGGGCCGAAATGCAGGATACATTGCCCTCTGGTGCGGTATTGCGAGCGGTGCGGAAGACATTCTTTTGCCCGAAAAATATGATTTCAATGAGCAGATGCTTGTAAACAACATTATCAGCAACCGTAAAATCGGAAAGACTCATCACCTTATCATAAATGCCGAGGGTATCGGCCACTCAACTTCAATGGCCAAGAGAATTGAAGCTGCTACCGGTATCGAGACGAGAGCTACCATTTTAGGTTACATGCAGCGTGGCGGAAGCCCGACCTGCAAGGACAGATATTACGCTTCGGTTATGGGCGCGATGGCGGTCGATATTTTGAAGGAAGGCGCGACAAACCGTTGCATCTGCTACAGGGAAGGCAAGTTTGTCGACATCGATATTGACGACGCACTTGAGATGAAGAAGGAACTGAGCTCTTACGAATATGAGGTAAGCCAGCTTCTTTCGAGAAATCAGAATATTTAAAAGCAGTTGAGTTAAGATATGATAACCAGTACGGACAACAAGAAAGTTAAAGAAGTTATAAAGCTTATACAGAAGGGCAAGGAACGCAGGGAGCGCGGACTTTACGTTATCGAGGGCGAGCATCTTTTCGTGGAAGCGCCGAAGGAAGATATCGTAAGCGTTTTTGTCTCGGAATCGTTCATGAAGAAGGGATTCGATTTCGGCGAAATCCCCGAAGAGATTGTCGAGACGGTTTCCGACGATGTTTTCAAGAAGATGACGGACACGATTACTCCGCAGGGTGTTTTGTGTGTTATGAAGAGGAAAAATTATTCGCTCGATTCGCTTTTGGGAGATTTGGGCGAAAAGCCGCTTTTCGTGCTTCTTGAGGGGATTCAGGACCCGGGAAATCTCGGAACGATTTTAAGAACCGCGGAGGGTGCGGGTGCACGTGCGGTAATTATGTCGGCGGATACGGTGGATTTGTACAATCCCAAAACCGTTCGCTCGACACAGGGTTCGATTTTCAGAGTTCCTTTCGTGTATACGGACGATATAAAGGATGCGGTTTCGAAGCTTAAAAGTCACGGGATTCCCTGTTACGCCGCACATCTTAAAGGTAAGAAAACCTTTAAGGAGGCGGATTATTCCAAGGGTGCATGTTTCTTTATCGGCAACGAGGGGAACGGGCTTACCGATGAGACCGCGGGACTTGCCGATGAGTACATTATTATTCCCATGGGCGGAAAGCTTGAATCGTTAAATGCGGCGGTAAGCGCAGCGATACTTATGTATCAGCTTGTTTAAGATAACGGACGGAATAGACAGGCGGGAACTTAAAATATATTTTTGAGCTTTTGCAGGGGTGCAGGGGCTTGGCCGCACGGCGGCAGAACGGAGCAGGTTATGAAAATAGCATTTATCGGACTTGGAAATATGGCCAATGCCATTTTGAAAGGAATATTGGATGCCGGTATTGCTAAGGCGTCGGATGTTACGGGCGTTTGCAATACTTCCAAGACGGCAATCCACATGGCGACCGAATACGGCATTAACGCATCTACGGAGATTACGGATGATGTGTTTGAATGCGACATTGTTTTCCTTGCGGTTAAGCCGCAGGTTATCGAGTCGGTTGCCGAGAAGTTAAAGGGAAGACTCAATCCGGAACAGCTTATTGTTTCCGTTATTGCGGGAAAGAGCCTTACATGGCTTAAGGAGCATTTGGGCGAGGGATTAAAGATTATTCGTACAATGCCCAACACTCCCGCGCTTGCAGGAGAAGGATGCACGGGTATTACTTCTTCGGATGCCGTAAGCGATGACGAACTTCAGAAGGTGGTTAACATCTTCGGTTCTTTCGGCAAGGCTTATGTAGTTAAGGAAAGTCTCATGGATACGGTAGGAGCCGTAAGCGGATGCTCGCCTGCGTTCGTATTCATGTTTATGGAGGCTCTTGCGGACGGCGCGGTTAAGTATGGTATGCCCAGACCGATGGCTTATGAGTTCGTAACCCAGACGGTTTTGGGAAGTGCAAAGCTTATGCAGGAGACGGGAAATCATCCCGGAGTTTTGAAGGATATGGTCTGCTCACCCGGCGGAACTACGATTGAGGCTGTGGAAGCTTTGGAAAAGGGCGGTTTCAGAGCTTCTGTCATGGAAGCGGTTGATGCTGTTATGGAGAAATCGCGTAAGCTTTAATGTGATGCGAAAGAAAACGTCCGAAACGGCGGAAAACCCCGCCGAATTTGACGGTTGAGCTATTTGTTGGTAAAATATATTTTTGTTTTTACTGACATGTTTTATGAAAGGCAGAAAAGGTTTTTGTTATGTTTAAGGTAAGAAAGATGCTTTCCGCGTGCCTGGCGGTTGTGATGACCATCGTGTTGGTCACTCCTTCCGATCCTGTGTATGCGAATACGGCAGCAGACATTTTCAAGTCTGAAAATACCGGAGCATCAAAAGTACTGGATACTAACGCCTACAATCAGGCAAGCACAAAAATTCTCGGAGTGGAACTTTCCGAAGAACAGGTTGATGAAATCTACCGTTCCGATTTGATTATGGCCGATGTTTCGGCTGTCTTAAACGTTCGCGCCGAAGCGGACATCGAGTCGGATATCGTCGGCAAGATTTACAAGGACTGCGGCGGAATCGTTCTCGAAAGAGGCGAGGAGTGGAGCAAGATTCAGACCGGTGAATTAATCGGTTGGGCAAGCAACGAGTACCTTCTTTTTGACGAAGAGGCGGAAACTCTTGCCAAGAAGGTCGGCACCATGACTGCGGTAGGAACGGCCAACGCCACCAATTTAAGAAGCGAGCCGTCGGTTTTCAGCGATTCGTACGGCTTTTTGGCGAAGAACGCCATAGTTGAAGTAATTGAAGAAGTGGATGATAAGTGGATAAAGGTCGCTTACGACGAGTATGACGCTTACGTCCTTAAAAATTTCGTGAAGGTGAAGTTCAACATCGACCACGGTGAGACGATGGAAGCCATCGCAGAGCGTAAGCGCGCCGAGGAAGAGTACAGAAAGAGTCTTCAGAAGCAGCGTGAGGCCATGCAGGCCGATGATAACGTTGAAAGGCTTCTTGCCGCACTTATTCAGTGCGAGGCGGGAGGAGAACCTTACGAAGGAATGGTTGCGGTCGGTGCAGTCGTTATGAACCGTGTTCGAAGCCCTGCTTATCCTGCTACGGTTTACGACGTTATTTACGCATCCGGTCAGTTTACACCCGCGAAGACGGGTTCTTTATCAAGAGTGTATAATGCGGGACCCAAGGAAATCTGCTATCAGGCAGCGAGAGAGGCTCTCGGTGGTTATACGAACGTCGGAGATATGACACACTTCAGACGTAAAGGTACTATTGATGGTTTCGTTATAGGAAACCACGTATTTTATTAGAATGCAAAGGGGGAGAAAACCATGTCAATGTCATTTGTATGGTGCTGGATTATCGTTCTTGTTGCTGCAATTATTGTAGAAGCATGCACTATGGGACTTACATCCATCTGGTTCGCAGGTGGCGCCCTTATAGCAACCGTTATGGCGGCAATCGGTCTTCCGATATGGGTTCAGATTTTTGTATTTTTCGCCGTTTCAGTGTTGCTTCTGGTGTTCACAAGACCTATCGCAATGCGTTATTTCAACAAGGATCGCGACAAGACCAATGTTGAAGCCATTATCGGACGGCAGGGTGTTGTCATCGAGACTATCGACAACATAAACAGCACCGGTTCGGTTAAAATCGGCGGTATGGAATGGACCGCAAGAAGCGTTTCGAACGAAATTATCGAGAAGGACGCTGTTGTTACAGTTAAAAGTGTTGAGGGCGTTAAAGTCCTCGTAACAAGATAAGAGAAAGGGAGTACATTAATTATGGAATTAACTATCATTATTATCGTTCTTGTTTTACTCATCCTTACATCATGTATTAAGGTTGTTCCTCAGGCCAATGCATACATCATCGAAAGACTCGGAACCTTCCAGTCAACATGGCATGTAGGCCTTCACTTCAAGTTGCCTATCATCGATAAGGTAGCCAAGAAAGTTATCTTAAAGGAGCAGGTTGTTGACTTCCCTCCTCAGCCCGTTATTACCAAGGATAACGTTACAATGCAGATTGATACGGTCGTATTCTTCCAGATTACAGACCCTAAGCTTTTCACATACGGTGTTGAAGCACCCATGATTGCTATCGAAAACTTAACGGCAACAACTCTTCGTAACATCATCGGTGATTTGGAACTCGACCAGACACTTACATCTCGTGAGACAATCAACACAAAGATGAGATCAATTCTTGACGAAGCAACAGACCCTTGGGGAATCAAGGTTAACCGTGTGGAAGTTAAGAACATCATGCCTCCCGCAGCTATCCGTGACGCAATGGAGAAGCAGATGAAGGCAGAACGTGAAAGACGTGAAGCCATCTTACGTGCAGAAGGTGAGAAGAAGTCTACAGTCCTCGTTGCAGAAGGACAGAAGGAATCTGCAATTCTTGAAGCAGAAGCTGAAAAGGCCAGCGCTATCTTACGTGCGGAAGCGGAAAAAGAAAAACGTATCCGTGAAGCAGAAGGTGAAGCTGAAGCTATCTTAAAGGTTCAGCAGGCTACAGCAGACGGTCTTCGCATGATCAAAGAAGTCGGTCTTGACGAGTCGGTTCTTAAGTTAAGAAGTCTTGAAGCTTTCGAAAAGGCAGCAGACGGACAGGCTACAAAGATTATTATCCCTTCCGAAATCCAGGGTATTGCAGGTCTTGCATCAGGAGTTAAGGAAGTACTTAAATAAAAGACAAGGAATCAATTATCATGAATTTAAAAGGACGCGATTTTTTAAAGTTACTTGACTATACACCCGAAGAAATTCAGTATCTGGTGGATCTTGCAGCCGATTTAAAGGCCCGGAAAAAGGCAGGCATTCCGGTTGACAAGCTTCACGGCAAGAACGTTGCACTTATTTTTGAAAAGACATCAACTCGTACGAGATGTTCTTTTGAAGTAGCTGCCAACGACCTGGGAATGGGGTCTACTTATCTTGAACCCGCCAGCTCACAGATCGGCAAGAAGGAAAGCATCGCCGATACCGCGAGAGTCTTAAGCCGTATGTTTGACGGAATCGAATACAGAGGCTTCGAACAGTCCATAGTTGAAGAACTTGCCCAGTATGCGGATGTTCCGGTATGGAACGGACTTACGAACGAATTTCATCCTACTCAGATGCTTGCCGATCTTTTGACCATTCAGGAGCACTTCGGTCACACAAAGGGCATCAAGCTTACATACATGGGTGACGCAAGATACAACATGGCAAACTCATTAATGGTTACTTGCGCAAAGATGGGTATGCACTTTACGGCGTGCGCGTCCAAAAACTATTTTCCGGATCCCGAGCTTGTTAAGACTTGCGAGGAAATTGCCAAGACTACAGGCGGTAGCGTAAGGCTTACGGAAGATGCAATGGAAGGCACCAAGGATGTTGACGTTGTTTATACGGACGTATGGGTTTCAATGGGTGAACCCATGGCTGTGTGGGATGAACGTATCCGTGCGCTTTCACCTTATCAGGTAAACAAAAAGATAATGGATAATGCAGGTCCCGAGGCAATTTTCTTACATTGCCTCCCTGCATTCCACGATTTAAAGACAACCATCGGCAAGGAAATGGGAGAAAAGTTCTCACGTACCGAGATGGAAGTTACCGACGAAGTATTCGAGTCCAAGCAGAGTCTTGTTTTTGACGAAGCCGAGAACAGAATGCACACCATCAAGGCGATTATGGCAGCCACTCTTTCCAACGACTTTGATATGTAAGTTTTTGTTTTGCCATAAAAAATGTTACGGAGCAGTGCGTAATGGAAGAAGTTGTATTGTGCGCGGCAAATGCGTACGAGCAGAAATATTATTTTAACAAGGATTTCGAGAAGATTCCCGAATCGATTCAGAACGAGCTTCATATTATTTGCGTTCTGTTTACCGAGGAGGTCGGCGGCATTTTCTCCATCGGTTTCGATGAGGAGGGCGAGCTGAAGTTCACGACGCAGGCGGCGGACGAGGATTATCTTTACGACGATATCGCGGCAGGGCTTCTGGTGAGCAAGATTCGTGCCACGAGACAGGAGCTTCTGGAGTCTTTGCAATTGTTTTACAAGGTTATTATCCTCAAGCAGGACATTGACCTTTCCGAAGAATAAGCGACAGCTACCCAGGCTGGGAACGGTGAAGAGATGTTTCTTGTAATTGATGTTGGTAATACAAACATAACTTACGGCGTATACGATAAGGATGAGCTTAAGGCCACTTTCAGAATGATGACCGCTACGCAGCATACAAGCGACGAGTACGGTATGATGATCGGGGCTTTACTTACTTCCAACAATGTGGAAGTTTCGGGCATTAAGGGCGCAATTATTTCAAGCGTTGTTCCCAACTGCATGCACGCGCTTGTGAACGCCGTTCAGAAGTATTTAAAAATAAAACCCTTGGAGGTTGGTCCGGGTACAAAGACGGGCATAAAGATTATTACGGAAAATCCCCGCGAAATCGGTGCAGACCGAATTGTGGATGCGGTTGCCGCTTTCGAAAAGTACGGCGGTCCCGTGCTTGTTATCGATTTCGGTACGGCTACAACGTACGACCTGGTGGATGATAAGGGTTGTTTTGCGGCAGGTATTACCGCGCCGGGCATCCGTATTTCCGCGAAGGCTTTGTGGAACGATACGGCCAAGCTTCCCGAGGTTGAGATTAAAAAGCCCGCTTCAATTCTTGCGCAGGAGACGATTTCGTCCATGCAGGCAGGTCTTGTTTACGGCCAGATCGGTCAGACCGAGTACATCATTAAGTGCGTAAAGGAAGAATCCGGTTACGACAATCTTAAGGTTGTCTCAACGGGCGGTCTCGGAAGACTTATTTCCGACGAAACAAAAATGATCGATGTTTACGACCCGATGCTTACGCTTGAAGGTCTTAAATATATTTATCTAAAAAACACCAAGAAATTATAGGCATAAATTTTGGCATTATGAAAATAGGAAATGTTGAACTTCCCAATAACATAATACTGGCACCGATGGCAGGGGTTTCAGACCTGCCATTTCGCTTGTTATGCCATCGTGAAGGCGCCGGAATGGTTTGCATGGAGATGATAAGCGCCAAGGCAATCCATTTTAAAAACAAAAATACCGAGGAACTTTTGAACATTCATCCCGATGAGGGTGTCGTTTCACTTCAGCTTTTCGGAAGCGAGCCGAAGCTTATGGCGGAAATCGCACACAGCATAGAGGACAGGCCTTTTTCGATTCTTGACATAAACATGGGCTGTCCGGTCCCCAAGATTGTAAACAATCATGAGGGTTCATACCTTATGAAGGAACCGAAGCTTGTGCATGAGATTGTTTCAAGTATTGTTAAAGCGATTGACAAGCCTGTCACGGTTAAGTTTCGAAAGGGCTTTAATGACGATTGTGTCAATGCTGTGGAGATTGCGAAGATTTGTGAGGATGCCGGGGCTTGTGCGGTTGCGGTTCACGGTCGCACGAGAGAGCAGTACTACAGCGGCAAGGCGGATTGGGACATCATAAGAAAAGTAAAGGAGAGCGTTTCCATCCCGGTTATCGGTAACGGCGATGTTGTTGACGGGGAAAGCGCGATGCGCCTTATGAAGGAGACCGGCTGTGATGGCATTATGGTCGGAAGAGCGGCGCAGGGGAATCCTTTTATTTTTACGGAAATACTTTCTTACATGGAGGGCAAGCCCTACGAAAAACCGTCCTTCGAGAAGTGGCGCGAGACGATTCTTACGCATGCGGCGCTTCAGCTTGAGTACAAGGGCGAGTACATCGGAATTCGCGAAATGCGCAAGCACCTCTCGTGGTATCTTAAGGGTTTTGAGGGTGCGGCGGCACTTCGCAAGAAGATTAATGAAATGACTCGCATGGAGGAACTTGTCGAAGTGGTGGAAAGCCTTGCAAAATAAGCGGATTCGCTTGACACGTTTCTACTAATGTGTTTATAATACCTTGGTAATTTGAATACCTAAATGTGAGATTTTGGGAAGGAATATAGATATGGAAGCTAAAAAGGAAGTTAAGAAAAACGTTATTACTTACGAAGGACTTAAGAGATACGAGGAAGAACTCGAAGATTTAAAGGTTAGAAGACGTAAGGAAGTTGCTCAGAAGATTAAGGAAGCCCGCGAACTCGGCGACCTTTCAGAGAACGCTGAATACGATGCAGCCAAGGATGAGCAGCGTGATATCGAGACTCGTATCGAAGAACTTGAGAAGATTTTGAAGAACGTTGAAGTTGTTGACGAGGAAGAGGTTGACCTCGGTCGTGTTAACATCGGTTGCAACGTTAAACTTAGAGACATTGAATTTAAGGAAGACCTTGATTACAAGATTGTCGGTTCAAGCGAGGCAGACAGCCTTAACGGAAAGATTTCCAATGAATCTCCCGTTGGTAAGGCTCTTATCGGTGCTAAGGTTGGCGATACCGTTAAGGTTGAAACCCAGATGGGTATAGTTAAGTACAAGGTTCTTGCTATTGACCGTTCTAATGACTGATGACTTTTCGGGGCGCTTTTTTACGAAGCGCCCCTACTATTTATTTTACAAGGAGATTTATAATGGCTAACGAAAACAACACTCCCAACAATGCTCCCGAACAGGACATTAACCAGCTTTTAAAGGTTCGCCGCGAAAAGCTTGCTGCTTTGCAGGAAGCCGGAAAGGACCCTTTTGTAATTACCAAATACGATCAGACACATCACACAACTGATGCCAAGACAATGTATACCCAGCTTGAGGAAACTCTTCTTAAGGACCGTACACCGGTTAACACAGACGGCATGGATGAAGCAGCTGCAAGAGAAGCAGTTAATGCCGACTATGAAGAGCGCAGAGCCATTATGGATGCTCAGCCCATCAAGGTTAGCATTGCAGGCCGTTTGATGAGCAAGCGCGTTATGGGAAAAGCTTCTTTTGGCAATGTACAGGATAAGATGGGAAATATTCAGGTATATGTTGCACGAGATGCCATCGGCGAAGAATCTTACGCAGATTTCAAGAAGTATGATGTCGGCGATATCGTTGGTGTTGTTGGTTTCGTGTTCCGTACGAAGATGGGTGAAATTTCCATCCACGCAGAGTCTGTTACTTTACTTACCAAGTCTTTGCAGATTCTTCCCGAGAAGTATCACGGACTTACCAATACGGATATCAGATACCGTCAGCGTTACGTTGACCTTATCATGAACGAGGAGGCCAAGGATACATTTATCAAGCGTTCAAAGATTATCAGCACGATCCGTCGTTTCCTTGATGATTTGGGATTCATGGAAGTTGAAACTCCCATGCTTGTTTCCAACGCCGGCGGTGCTGCCGCAAGACCTTTCGAAACTCACTTCAACGCCCTTGACGAGGATTTGAGACTTCGTATTTCTCTTGAGCTTTACTTAAAGAGACTTATCGTAGGCGGTCTTGAAAAGGTTTACGAAATCGGTCGTGTATTCAGAAACGAAGGTCTCGATACACGTCACAATCCTGAATTTACTCTTATGGAGCTTTACCAGGCATACACTGATTACTACGGAATGATGAACCTTACCGAGAACATGTTCCGACATGTTGCTCAGACGGTACTTGGAACTACAAAGTTTATGTACGGCGATATCGAACTTGATTTCGGAAAGCCTTTCGAGCGCATTACCATGGTTGACGCCGTTAAGAAGTACGCAGGCGTTGACTTCGATGCTATCGCTTCCGACGAAGAAGCCAAGGCTATCGCAAAAGAAAAGCATGTTGAATTTGAAGATCATCACAAGAAGGGCGATATTTTGAACCTCTTCTTTGAAGAATATTGCGAAGAGCACTTACTCCAGCCTACTTTCGTTATGGACCATCCTATCGAGATTTCTCCTCTTACCAAGAAGAAGCCCGACAAGGAAGGCTATGTTGAGCGTTTCGAGCTCTTCATCAACGGTTGGGAAATGTGCAACGCTTACTCAGAGCTTAACGATCCCATCGACCAGCGCGAACGTTTCAAGGCACAGGATGCTCTTGCAGCCATGGGCGACGAGGAAGCCAACCACACCGATGAGGACTTCTTAAATGCCCTCGAAGTCGGCATGGCTCCCACCGGCGGTATCGGCTACGGCATCGACCGCTTGACAATGCTTTTGACAAACAGCCCGGCGATAAGGGACGTATTGTTGTTCCCGACGATGAAGAGTCAGAAGGACTGATTGACGGATATCGATGTCGTGAAAAGTCAAATTTAGTCATATTGATCCATAGAGGACCCATGTTTACCGCGTTCTCTACGGCAACTATAGGACTTGTATGAACCGATTTGGATGCAAACGGATAA
>JAZUJT010000044.1:0-209605 GCA_045642905.1 Lachnospiraceae bacterium
GATACACAATATCATTGGCAGGAATGCGAATGCGGTCATTCGTTTATTGCCGACAAGGAAGAACACAGCATAGACGAGGACGATTGGAAGTACGACGAAAGCTGTCACTGGCACGAATGCGACGTATGTAAGTATATTCCGGCACAATCAAAGACGGCGCATGCTTCCGAAAAGAAAGCCACCTGCACCGAAGATGAAGTCTGCAAGGAATGCGGTGCGATAATGAATAAAGCGACCGGCCATCTTCACACGTATGTCGCTTATGCCAAGGAGCCGACTTATACCGAGGAAGGCTACAGCGGCGACACATATTGCAAAGATTGCGGAAAGAAAATCGAAACGGGCAAGACGCTTCCCAGGAAGACCTTGCCTTATAAGGGAACGGTTATCAAAGACAATGCTTCCAACGGACAGTATTCGATTACCGATTCCGTTAAGCTTGAGGTTAAACTTATAAAGCCCATAAAAGCTTCAAAAACAAGTTTTAAGGTACCTTCAACGATTTCCTATAAAGGACTCAATTACAAGGTGACCGAGGTTTCATCCAAGGCTTTTTATAAGAACAGCAAGCTTCAAACCGTTAAAATCGGTACGAATGTCAAGACTATCGGAAAGTCGGCATTTGAAGGCTGCAAGAAGCTGAAAACAATTACAATAGGCAAGAATGTAACCAAGATAGCGGACAAAGCATTTGAAGGCTGCAAGGCAGTAACCGGTCTTACGATTCCTTCCAAGGTTACCAAGATCGGAAAGAGTGCCTTTGAAGGATGCCTGAAACTTAAAAAGATTACAATAAAGACAAAAAGCCTTAAATCCACCAATGTGGGCGCCAAAGCATTTTCAAAACTTTCGGCGAAAGCAGTAATAAAGGTTCCCAAGTCTGTGTATGCCAAATACAAGGGCTTTCTTGTGAAAAAAGGCTTTAAAGGTAACAATCAAAAGATTGTAAAATATTAGAAAACTCATCAGGGGGATGAATAATTCATATGAGGAGGCAGAAATGAGACAACGAAAAAGCAGTTTATTTATTGCAATGCTGATTATGATTATATCGGTGTTTGCGGTTAAAAATGTTTCTTTTGCGGATGGAGGCACTAAACACTGTGATATATCCTTTGAACAGGGTGACATTGAGGTGGCGGTTCTTCCAAAGGCTTTTACCGCAACTTTCACGGGTGATCCGGAAATTGACATTCCGGCCTTTTTGGAAGGCACATATGCGCAGGACGGTTATATGCTTCCCGGATCGTATGTAACGAGCGGCCCGTATGTGTTTGCATATTGGGCATTGCCCGACGGAACCATGTTTGCCTGTGATACCGATAAGTCGGCGGTTAAACTTCATCCTGTTATGGTACCGGTTATTAAGCTTGCCCGACATGAAAAAGCAGAGTTAAATTCCGGGGAAAAAGTTGATATCGGCGATGCGGTTTTTTACGATAAATGGTATGAAAATGAAACGATAACGGTAACAACCGAAGAAGAACTTCAATCCGCAACCCAAAACGACGTATCACAATTTATTCTGATTGATGGTGATATTTCATTGAAAAGCGGGAATTACTTTAACGGCTCAAAGCTCGATGCAGTGGACTATATCATTGTTACGTCGGGACATACACTTACAGTATCGGGAACAACCCCTGATTTGTTCTACGATTATTTAACTCTTGATGAAGGTGCAAAGCTTTTAGTCCGAAACAAAGGAATTTTAAGAAACGGGCAGCTTTCTGTTTCGAAAACCGCTTCGGTAACTATAGAGGAAGGCTCTTCAACCCAATCCTACAATAATGTTTATACATCATACAAAAACAAGAGCTATTCATCATTGTTCAATCACGGAACCGTTAAATGCGTGCGCACATCCCAAACGTTTGATAAGTATGCATCCTTTTCTTTTGGCTGCGCCGGAGGTGATTTTTATAATGCTTCTTACGCATCAATTAACAGCGAGTACGGTTCAATAAGTCTGTCGATGAATACGCGATATTTCGCAGATGAGGACCTTAACCTTTCCGATGAAGACAGGATGAGAAAGATTTCGTTTATTAATAACGGTACTTTGAAAGCTACTCAAAACGGTGGCATATATATTGCCGGAACCTGCAGCTTTACCGATTCATGGGAAGAATCTCGGAAGTATATGCACTTTATAAACAACGGGACAATTTATGCGGATACACAACTCAGGTTTTCGGCCGGAACGGATATAAGGGATTGTTATCTATACAATAACGGAGAAATCAATATTATAGGTAATGTACCCAGGGCAGCATATCCTTATGAGGATTTCCACAGATTTAGGGATAACCCGGCTATGGAATTGTGGAATACAAAACTTGAAAATGCAGGAACCATAAATATTACTGCCAACGAAGGAACCGGCCTGTCTATGTACGGCGCTTATTATGAGACATACGGCTACGGAGTAGAGAACGACAAGGACTTGATTCTCGGCGGTTTATACAATAAATCTACAGGAATTATCAACGTTAAAAACAAAAATAATTCTCAGGGTATAGCCATTGCCAATGGTACGACATTGAATAATAACGGAAAGGTTACCCTTACCGATACGGACCTGGGGAAAATCGGACATAATGTAACGGTTGTTGCCTCCGGACCGATTGTTAATAATGGAACACTTATTAACAATGGGTATATCGGATACAATTATGACGGCGGAAGTGCCAAGACAGACATAGCCAAGCCGGGCTATTTTGGTTCACCATGGACCGGCAAAGGAAAAGACCTGGTAAGATATTCCATTTCAACCGACGGATGCAGTTACAAATATGAGCCGGTGTGCATATTGAAGGGAAAATCTTACAGCGTGTATGTGGGCTCCGAAAAAATAATGGAGGACACGGCACAGAAAAACTCCATAACCCTCATGAGCTTTTCGGTATATATTCTTCCGGGTACTTCCACCAAGATTACTCTTTATGCACAAGGCTATAAGGATGTAACGGGTACTGTAAAAGCATTATCCCTTACGGATTACATTAAAAAAGCAAGAACCGGCACCAACTTTTCTTACGCATTGGAAACAGAGCCGGGAAAGGGTCATTACGATTCCGTACTTAAGAAGGGAAGCACCTTTACCGTTAATTCCATGAAATACAAGGTTACTACAGTCGGAAAGGAAGTTGAGTTTGTTTCCACCACATCAACCTCAAAGACGCTTACGATTCCGGCAACCGTCAAGTACAAGGATGTAACCTATAAAGTAACCTCGATAGCATCAAAGGCAGCGGCCAAGAAGACCAAGATTACCAAGGTAGTGATAAAGAATAATGTTAAAACTATCGGCAAGGAAGCATTTTCGGGCTGTAAGGCGCTCAAAACACTTACAATCGGAACCGGCGTTACAACAATCGGCGACAAAGCGTTCTACAACGATTCGGCACTTACATCCGTAACGATTCCTTCCAAGGTTACCAAGATCGGAAAGAGCGCATTCCAGAATTGTAAGAAGCTTTCCAAGGTAACAATAAAAGCAACCGGACTCAAATCCTCAACCGTAGGCTCAAATGCTTTTAAAGGCCTTAGTTCCAAGGCGAAGATTTATGTTCCGAAGAAACAGTATGCGGCTTACGTTAAGTTCCTCGTAAAGAAGGGAGTTAAGAAGAGCCAGATCAAGAAGAAATAAGTAAAGACTTTAGGCGCTTCGCGCAATGGAGATTTTTATGCAAAAGAAAAACTTTTTAAGCAATTTATTTGCCGGAAAAAAGTTATTACACCCCCTGGCTATAGGCCTTACGGTCTGCGGCCTGGTATCTTTGTGCATAAATACGGCATCGAATGCACAAAATCGCACGATTGCCGGCGGAGTGCTTCCTGTTTACAGAGACTACGATACTCCGGTTGTTGAAGCTTCAAAGTCTTCACTTCGACAGGCGATTGAATCCAAATACATTCCCGAAGGACTTCTGACAAATTATCCCAAGGTCAGAAATCAAAGTCCGTACGGCACGTGTTGGGCACACGCGACCACGGGGATTGCAGAATTTTCAGCATATACAAGATTTAATGCACCGAAAAATAAGTACGACCTTTCGGAATTGCACCTTGCATACTACTGCAACAGAACGTATACCAAGGAGCATTACGGAAATACACTTGGCGACAATACTTATTTGTCGAATTCGATGATGGACAGCGGAGGAAATACGGGTGTTGCGCTTATGAGTCTTCTCAACTGGAAAGGCTATGCGGATGAGAGCGACTATCCGTATCCTTCAAGCGGAATGAAGCTTTCGGATTTACAGATATTTGACTCAAGATTCAATGCGGAAAATGCATACGATTCAATTCTCAGGGTTAAAAATGTTTACGAGGTTGATGTCCTTAAAGACAGCAGCCATGCCAAGGAACTGATAAAGCAGTACGGCGGAATTAGCATTAATTACTATGAGGATTTTACCGACCACAATGACACCTACGATACTTACTATTCGGGATACGCATCTGTAGTAAATCACGCCGTTGTTGCCGTAGGCTGGGATGATAATTTTTCCAAAGAAAAATTCGGCGTCAAGAAACCCTCCGGTAACGGCGCATGGCTTATTCGAAACAGCTGGGGAGATAACGATTACGGTGAAAACGGATATTTCTGGCTTTCGTATTACGAGCCTTCCATTAATTATGTGGATGGGGTAAACTACGAACCTTCTTTTGCCGTTGAAGTAATAACACCGGGCGATAAAGAGTATTACGATAACAACTATTCTTACGACGGAGGACTTGCCAATCTTGCATTTACTTCTTCGACGGGCGCGAAAGCAGCCAACGTTTTTAAATGCGAGAAAGTGGAAAGTCTTAAAGCCGTAGGCGCGTATCTTCTCGGCGCCAATACGGAATATACGGTTTCCGTTTATAAGCTTAAAAAAGGCTTTAAAAATCCCGAAGACGGAACCTGCCTGGACACGGTTAAAATAAGTACTGAATATGCGGGGTTTTACACAAAATCCCTTAACAAAGCATTCGAAATATATCCCGGCGACGTTTTTTCAGTGGTTGTTACAATGCCTTCCGGCAAAGGAATCGCCAAAGAACATGACGTAGGCTGGGCAGGAGATTTTTCCACAAACTCTCCTTCAAAGGCAAGCTACGCATATAACGGTTCATGGTACGATTACGGTGCTGCGACCCAAACGAATTTCCGAATCAAAGCGTACACAAACAATCTTTCCATGACGGGCTACAGGGCAATCACTTATGTATTAAGCGGTGGCATCAATAATCCCGAGAACCCTTCGTACTTTAAGGAAGGGACGGGAGTTTCGGCCTTTTTGGCACCGGAAAGATACGGTTATGATTTCGAAGGCTGGTTTTTCGATGATAAGTTTACAAAGTCTGCTTCCGGCATAGGCGCTGACGTTAGAAGCGACGTTACCGTTTACGCCAAGTGGAAGAAGAATACTGCTCCGGTACAGCCTCATCAATGTATAATGAATCAAATGTGTGCCGACAGTAAATATCTTCGTACACCTGCCGATTACAATATGCCGGCAACGTATTATCTGTCCTGCACATGCGGCCGGTTTAACACCGTAAGCGGTTATTTTTTCAGCGGTTCACCGTTAAAGAGAACGTTTTTGACCGATTGCGACATTTACCTTTCCAAGAGCGTCTACAAGTACGACGGACGGGAAAAATGCCCGACGGTAACGGTTACACTTAACAAAAAAACGGTACCGAAGAGCGCATATTACTGCCTGTACTACAGCAATGTAAACAAGGGCACGGCATCGGTCTTCGTCATCGCCAACTGCGGCGCCAACGATCCGGTTATGGGCTCGGCGATTTTGAACTTTAGCATAGTGGATAATCCCAACGAAATAACTCTTTCCAAGAAAAGCTACGTGCTTTCGGCATCTTCGAAGAATCAGACCTTTTACATTTCGGCCAAAGCCGCGGCGGGAGATATTGTATATAAATCCGATACCTCTTCGGTAAAGGTTTCATCAAGCGGCAAGGTTACCGTTAAGAAGAACTTTGTGGGCAAAGCCACGATTACGCTTTCGGCCGCCGACACTTCAAGGGGTACTGCGACCGCGAGGGTTACCGTGAAGTCCGAACTTGCAAAGCCTTCCTTAAAGACTGTTTCTTCTCCCTCCAAGGGCAAAATAAAAATTACCTGGAAAAAGCCCTCCGTTGCTTCGGGGGTTGAAATTCAATATTCGACGGATAAGAAGTTTACGAAGAGTAAACGGGTTACTTATGAAATCAAAGGAACCAAAACCACATCGAAGACGTTTGCAAAGCTTAAAAAAGGCAAGAAATATTATGTAAGGCTTCGAACATATAAAACAGTTTCGGGCGAGCGTATTTACAGTAAATATTCCGCGATTAAAAGCGTGAAAGTTAAAAAATAATTTTTAGGAGGTTTTTTATGGCTATGAATGAAAGACCGGAGGTTTTGAAGCTTCCGGATGGGGGAAAATACTGGGAGCATGAGTTTGAAAAGTTTTATTTGAAAGCTTATGTTCCGGCAACGGATGTTGACGGAAGCGTAAACAATTACACTTTCAGAGCTCCGCTTTTATTAATCTTTGAAGAAAACAGAATGGACAAGGATGCAGCAATTGATTTTGCCCAAAAGAGCGGACTTGCCAATATAGCATCCAAAGTGGATTCAAGCGTTCTTTTTGTTTATCCCACCTGCGAGGGCGGATGGAAAAACGCTGACGAGGATTTATATGCTTCGATTATTGCCGAGACCAAAATGGATCCCAACTACGAGGATGGTATTGTTGCATTAAACAATTTCTTCACCCGCGAATTTAAGGGCTATTTCATACGCGGTGCCATTTTCCGTGCCGATATTTACAGCTACGGTGCTTCGGCCGATTATGTTGCCACAAAGCTTTTGAAAAAGCTTGACGGCGAGTATTTATGGGGCCCCGGCGAGATTACTCCCGCAATGTGCTCTATGGAACGCTTAAGCGTTAAGCCTTCGGTGGAACGCAAGGATATCGGCATTTTAAGTGTCGGTAATAGTGAGGAAATCAACGATGCGTTCAAGGGTTGCGAGAATCTTCTTATCAAAGACAAGGCTGAATACGAAAAAGATTTCAAGGCATTTGTAAGAAAGTTCAAAATGTGGTGCGGTGTAATGGAAATCGAGCCTGATTTCGAGGCACTTAACATGACCGAAGATGTCGGATTTGTTGAAGTCAAAACTGCCGAATGCAATGCTTTCATCAAGGAACCTACGCACAAGGTAGGATACTTTGCGTACTACAACAACGGTATTTTCGATAACGGCCCCGCTCCCTTACTCATGGGCTTCCATGGTGGCGGAGACTCATCGATGTTCTTGACATTTGTTTCCGGATGGTGGGAAGTATGTCATAAATACGGTTTTTTATATGTTGCAATTGATAATCACCAGAACGTTCCCGCAGAGGAAGTTATTCAGGTTATTGAAGGCGTAAAGAAGCGCTATAATGTAGATGTTCATCGTATTTACGGTACCGGATTTTCAATGGGCAGCGGTAAGTCATGGGATATGTTCCAGGAGTTCCCCGAAGTTTTTGCGGCTCTTGCACCGAACAGCGCTCTGTTCCCGGTATACAACAATCCTTTCGGAAAACAGCTTGGCGATAAACTTAACAAGACGGTTCCCGTTCCCGTATTCTATTCGGGCGGCGAAAAGTCTCATCTTCCGGAACTTCCGTTCCAGGCCGATTCAGGTCTTGAACGCATCACTTATCTTGCCGAGGTTAACAAGCTTAAGGCGGATTTCAAGTCTTTGAAGTACGAAGATAAGGATAATTGGGCAGATAAGATATACGGTATTGCCGGCGACCGTGTAGAGAAGATTCCCGACCCTTCACGCGGCAGTACGCTTACAATAAACTATTACGATAGCGAAGACGGTGTATGTCGCACGGCACTTGCAAGCATAAGCGAGCAGGTTCATGAATGCAGACAGCATACCTGCGAAAATGCCTGGAAGTTTATTTCGAAATTTACAAGATAATATTCTTAAAAACCCGCGGCTTAATACCGCGGGTTTATATTTATCGGTTGACAAATATTGACTGTAGGATATTATAGTGGAGAGATTTTTGAGAAAGGTATTTAGCGCTGTTTATTAATAATAAATGCGTTAGTGGTGAGAAAGATTATGAGAAAAATTATTGTGGGATTTTTGCTTGCTGTTTTATGCACGATTCCTTTCAGCGTATCAACAGAGGCTGAACCTTTAAAATTCGAAGATTTTGAGTATAAAGTATTCAAAGATCAGAATGTCGATTGCATTTCCATTTCACAATATACCGGCGATGCTTCAAAAGTAACCGTGCCGGAAAAGATTGACAATAAGCCCGTCATTGAAATTGGATATTATGCGTTTGCATTTAAAAGTGAATTGACTGATGTTGTTCTTCCTTCAACCCTGAAAAAGATAGATTTTCGTGCTTTTGACGGATGCGGGATAACAGCGATAAATCTCCCGAAAGGGCTTGAATGCTTAGAACACGATGCTTTTCGCGGTTGTGAGAAGCTGGCTTCGATTTCTGTACCCGATACAATAACCTTTATCGGAGGAGATGCTTTTACGGAAACTCCCTGGCTTGAGTCGCAGATGGAGGGCGGAAGACCTGTAGTATTAAATAACATTCTTGTAGCCATGAAGCCGACCGACGGAGCTGTAACAGTGCCCGCGGGAGTTGAGACTATTGTGGACTATGCATTCTATCAAAATGAAGACTTGTTTTCCGTAATACTTCCGAACGGACTGAAACATATAGGCTCGGATGCATTTAACGGTTGCAAGAATTTAAAAAGTATTGCAATTCCCCCGACAGTGGAAACAATAGGAGAAAATGCGCTGAACAGAATAGAAAAAATCGGACTGGTCTTTTATTCGCATGACTTGAATATTGACGAGGCCGGTCTTGACGACGATAAGATTAATCTTATATATTCGACAGACGAACAGAATAAAAAACTTTCAGTAGATGAATTGCGTAACGGAGACAAATTGGTTTATTTTACCGAGTCTCAAATTAATATACCCGAATATATAGGCGGATATAAAACCGAAGTTTCTGAGGCAGTGAAAGCCGTAATAGAATCATTTGAGAAAACGATTCAATTTTCTCATGTACATGTCGGCGGAACTGCTACCTGCGATAAGCCCGCGGTTTGCGTAATTTGCGAACAGGAGTATGGTGAAAAGGGAAGCCATGTCTTTTCCGATGAGTGGATTACGGATGGTACGCATCATTGGAATGAGTGTACTTTGTGTAATGCAAAGAGAAACTATGCCGAGCACAGCGGAGGCACATTGACCTGTACCGAACAGGCGGAGTGCATTATGTGCGGTGAAAAATACGGAACCCCGGACATAAATATTCTTCAAAGTGGACGACAGACGGCACAAATCATTGGCATGAATGTACAGAATGCGGCGACAGGAAGGATGTATCGGCTCATGCCTTTAAGACAACGACATATAAGGCAACTCTTGTAACAGACGGAAAGATTGAAACAAAATGTACCGTTTGCAATAAGGTTACGAAGACAATACCTGTATACGCAGCTTCCGATATTCATCTTTCCAAGGATGCAGTGGCATATACCGGCAAGGTACAAAAGCCCAAGGCTGTTGTAAAGGACAGTAAGGGCAATGCAATTGATGCGGCCAACTACAAGGTAACTCTCCCCTCAGGACTTAAGCAGGTGGGAAGCTATAAGGTGAAGGTTACCCTTAAGGGAGACTTATACGAAGGCTCAAAGACATTAACCTTTAAAATAGATCCCGTAAAAACCAAGCTTTCAAGTATCAAGGCGGGTAAAAAGTCTTTCACAATAAAGTGGACCAAGATGACCAAGGAAGTTTCCGGTTATGAAATTCAGTATGCTCTTAAAAAAGACTTCAAGGGAGCGAAAAAAACAGTCATCAAATCCGCCAAGACAACTTCCAAGGAGATTAAAAAGCTTAAATCAAAGAAAACCTATTACGTGCATATCCGTACATACAAGACTGTAAAGGGTAAGAAATTCTACTCCGATTGGTCCGCAACAAAGAAAGTTAAAGTAAAATAATATTAATTAACAAAGGTGCTACCGATAGACGGTTAGCCCAAAATGTATATAGAAATCATAAAGACTGCCAAATAGTTTTCCGGGGACTGGTGGCGGTCTTTTTGATTGCGTGAAATATACTTTCCTGCTGCAATTCCGGCAGAAAAGATTGATATATTGCAATATTTTTTCAGATACTATTAATAAAAAGGCTGAATGTTTCGATATATGATATGGAGTATGTTATCCAAAACCTTTGCGGGAAAGAGGTATTAAAATGCAGATATTTAAGAAGATTGGCAAGATTACAGTGATGTTTATGATGGCCGCAATATTCGTACTGCTTGCAGGTAAAGATGCTTTTGCTGACGAACTTCCGGTAATCGATAAAGATAAACTCACCTTTGCTTATGATGAAACAAACAGAACGGCGGTTGTTACAGGCACGAAAGATTCCGTGACTACGGCTTCTGTTCTTTCGATTCCGGGTGAAATAAGGCATAACGATCAGATGTACCCTGTTGTCGGAATCGCCGATGAAGCCTTTAAAGGGGAGGGAAACCTGACAGGCAAGCTCGTTATTCCCGAGAATGTTAAGTATATAGGTGCTTCGGCATTCGAAGGATGTACGGGATTTCACGATGAAGTAATCTTCCCCAAAAGCCTTGAAATAATAGAAGAAAACGCTTTTGAGGAATGCACCGGCATAGAGTGCGAACTTAAGTTTTATGATAGCCTGTCTCAAATCGGTGAAGGCGCGTTTTACAATTGCCAGACACTTAGGGGTTCCATTCATTTTCCCGATTCGCTTACATCAATAGGCGATAATGCTTTCAGAGATTGTAAGGGTTTAAACGGTACACTTACGTTTGAAAGAGGGCTTGATACAATCGGCAAGAACGCATTCAGCGGTGACAGCGGACTTGTCGGAATGCTTACAATACCCGAAGGCACATCGCTTGTAGACGAATATGCCTTCTCAAGATGCACGAAGCTTACCGGAGTAACAATTGAGAGAAACGTAGGACTTATTAAAGGATATGCATTCGGTAACCTCAATATAAAGGACGTGTATATCAAGGGTAAAAAGCAGGAATATGCGGGCGCTGTAAACGGAGCGAATGCAAACTCGGTATTTTCGGATGTGCCTCGTGACTGCCTGTTTCATTGCATCCCGGGATGCGATGCCGAAACCTGGATTCGCCAGCGTCTTGAGAATACAATCGTTTCCCTTGCTTCCTATACGGTTTACTTCAGTCCCGTAGCGGATGCGAGCGGTTATATGGAGCCGATTTCATGCTACACTGATGCAACATATTCTCTTCCCAAAGCAATATATTCAAGAGACGGTTTTTATTTTGCCGGATGGAACACGAAAGCAGACGGAACCGGAAAAACATATCAGGATGGTGCGTCAATTAAGGACTTGGCGACCGAGGACGGAGCAGTGGTTTCGCTGTACGCACAGTGGAAGCCTTGCGACTACATTGTTAAGTTTAACGCAAACGGCGGTAACGGCGTTATGGCGGACATGGGCTTAAAGTATGGCGAGTCACGCAGGATTGCCGGTAAATATACCAAGCCGGGTTATGTGATTTCGGGATGGAATACACAGCCGGGCGGAAATGGAATTTCTTTTGCCCCGGATGCATATCTTAGAAATCTTGCGGGTAAAAACGGCGCAGTTATCACGCTTTACGCTATGTGGTCGCCCGCTTCATATCGCATTAAGTTCGTTAAAAACGGCGGCACCGGTTCGATGTCGCGCATAAACGTAACTTACGGAAAGGCCGTTTCGCTTCCGAAGGTAAGCTTTACGAGAAAGGGTTACACTTTCAAAAACTGGAATACCGAGCCGGACGGAACCGGAAGCACATATAAAAATCTTTCATCGGTTATTAATCTTTCGACGGAAAACAATGATGTTGTCGGCCTGTACGCGCAGTGGAAGCCCATTACTTACAACATCAAATTTAAGGCCAACGGCGGCACCGGAAAGATGAGCACCATCAAGAAGGTTGAATACGACGACAAGCTTCATCTTCCTCCCAACGAATTTGTTAAAGAAGGCTACAAATTTATAGGCTGGAGCACCCAAAAAACAGCCAAGAAGGCCGAATACAAGAACCGCGCGGTTGTAAAGAAATTAACTGCCAAGAAGAACTCGACGGTTACTTTGTATGCGGTATGGAAAAAATCCAAATAGCATAAGCAAATCTTAATATTTTATGCCCCTGTTTATAAGGTTATGTACCTTTTCAGACAGGGGCATTTGTGTTAATCTAGACAAAAGAAACGGTGTTTTTACAAGAGGGGTTTCATGAAGGGGAAAACTTTTATTTCGTATAAAAATATCGAGACGGGTTATCTTTATTTCTTTGTACACTTTGTTACCGAAGTGTGCTGTTTTTATGCCCTTAAACAGGTATTCGGAAATTCTTTTGTTAACTGGATCATTCCACTTATTTATGATTTTCTTGCATTTGTGACGCAGGAGCCGATCGGCGCTTTTTGCGACAGGCACAGATCTTTTAAGCCGGGCATTTTGGGCGCGGTGATTCTTGCTGTGGGACTTTTGATGATTCCTTTGTTTCAGCCTATTTTTATCCCGATTACGTTTATTGCAATCGGAAATGCGTTTATCCATGTTTCCGGCGCCGAAAAGACGTTACGAGCTTCATGCGGTAAGATTTCGCACAGTGCCATATTTGTTGCAGGCGGTTCCTTCGGAATAATCTTCGGAAAGATTTTGGGTGACATGAACGTGCCGTCTTACGCCATGGCGATGGCGATTCTTGCGACGATTCCGTTTATGATGTGCGCGGATTGTTATAAAGATGAAACCGGTGATAAGGATTTTTCTTTTGCCAATGAAAAGGTTTCAAAGGCATGGGTAATTGTACTGGCGGTTTTAATTGTTGCCGTGAGAGGATACATGGGATACGGTATTCCGACGTCGTGGAACAAGACCATGGGTCAGACGATCCTGTTATATGTCATGATGGGAACGGGAAAGGCTTTGGGCGGTATTCTTACAGATGCAATCGGTATCAGAAAGACTGCTGTCATTAGCATTGTCGGTGCGGTTCCGTTTCTTGTGTTTGGCGACAGATATATGGTCATAAGCCTTATCGGAGTAATGATGTTTTCAATGACGATGGCGGTTACTCTCGCACTTTTGGCATCCGTGACCGGCGGGGAATTCGGAGTGGCATTCGGTCTTACGACGGTCGGACTTTTTGCCGGCTCACTTCCGGTTTTCTTTGTGACGGTAAGCGATTTTACGGTAAATGTAATTATTATTCTCGTTTCATCGGTACTGTGCCTTGTGCCTGCATGGTTTATCTGCAAGCCCGGAGAGCGTAAATGAGCACAATAGTATTTATGATGGTGCGAAATTTAATACTTACGATTTTACTTGAAGGCTTCGCAGCATTTCTTATGAAGTTTAGGAAAGAGGACTTGATTCTTGTGGCATTGGTAAACCTTCTTACAAATCCTCCCGTTGTTGCCGTTATCTTTACGGCTACGGTCTATAAAGGATACGAAGGATGGCTTATCGCAACAATTATTATGGAAGCATTTGCGCTTGTTACGGAATGGCTGATTTACGGAAAACTTCTTAAAAAGCGCAAGCCGGGTCCTTTTATGCTTTCACTTTTATTAAACTGCATATCCTATTTTTCGGGAGTGATTTTGCAGACTGTTTTCAGACTATAATGTGGGTTCAAATCCCCATTGTATGATATAATTAACAAACGGAATACTTTTTTACACGGAGGAAAGATTATGAAGAAGATTAAAGGATTATTATCTTTATTGGCATTGCTTATGGTTGTTACGGCTTGTGCGGGCAATTCCTATGCCGATATTGCACCCGTAGAACCGACATTGATGCAGGTGATTACCGAAGAGGCAACTGTCAGCAAGGGAGTTATCGCAGCAATTGCAATCGCTGCCGCAGCCGTAGTTGCAGCTGTAGTTGCACTCGTTGTTATTCGCATTAAGAAACGTAAGAAAGCTCAGTAATTTTAATGGGGAAATGGGTTATGAAAAAATTGATTATTTCTTTGGCGGGTGCTTTGCTTTTTCTTTCTCTCAGCGCACCCGTATACGGGGATATAGGTGTTCCTTTCGAAGCGGTGATTAACGTGGTTATTACTGCCGAGGAGGGCGTTGTTACCGAGGAAGGAGTTTTACTTGAAAAGGGAAGAGTTTTTTCCTCGTATAACAGATGGTTCGATGCCGATGAAAACGTTTTGTGTATGCAAATATACTCACAGGACACGGACGAATACTATAACATTTCGGTTACCGAAACCGGTCAAATAGCTGTTCTTGCTTATGATAAGGAAGATACTGTTTACGAAGAGAAAAATTATATAACCGTCGCGGAAACTACTCTGTATGAGGGACCTTCCGATTTGTTTGCGGTAAGCCATACCATAGAGAAGGGTGCTTTTTTAAAAACAGTTTCCGAAGACGGAGATTATTACGTTAAGGTTTCGACCGAAGACGGAAGAGTCGGCTGGACAAGAAAGGAAGTAATTGACGGCGAAAGCATGCCTACGATAGCGGAACCGTGTGAAGGAAGTTTCCTTTGCATTGAAGAGACAGTTCTTTGCGATGTTGACGGAAACGAACTTCCGATAAGCATTGGGAAGGGAGAAATTCTTTCCCCTGACGCGTATATGGCCGTACATGGTCCGAAAAACGGAAGACTTGTCCGCGTAAATTACGATGGGCAGGAGTGCTACGCGGACGGATACGGGCTTATGCTTATATCAGACATTCCCAATACCGATTGCGAACTGCTTATTACCGACCCTCAAATGGTAAAGCTTTACAAAGAAGATGATTTTTCTTTGGCTGAAGATGTTACGCTAAAACAGGATGAGATTTTGAGCGTATACGGGGCAAATGACGGATATGCAAGAATTAATATCGATAATCGGTATTATATTTTGGCTGTTCCCAACTATATGGATGTGCGAGGAGGACCGGATACCGGTGCCTGGCTTTTGTGGTCATATGCTTCTCCGAATAATTCGCACTTTATTAATAAGGTTATAGAGGCGGGAACAAAGTATTATAAGGATTATCTTTTAAATGAATACGTCGATACCATTAATGAAACCGAAGAATACGAGATAAAAAATTTTTACAGTATAGTTGACGGACCATATACTTATATTCTTGGTAAGGGCTGGTGCGAATATCAGGATGATGTTCAGGCAGAGGAAGAAAATGAGCCCTCTCCTTCATCGGTTGAAATTAAGGAAGAACCCGAAGATATACCTCAAGATGTACCCCAGGATGTACCCCAAGAGGCATCAGAGGTTATTCTTACGGATGTATTTGATACAGCCGAAAAGAACGATAACGAAACAAATGTCGGACTTATCATTGCTGCTCTTTCAGTAGCGGTTGCCGCTTTCGGAATTGTTCTTCTTGCCCGTAAACATAAGAAAAATAAAGACAAACAGGTGGACTAAATTGGACAAAAAGAAAAAGAACGCAATTTTGGGCCTTACGGTTATCTTCACGATAGTTATTATTGCGGCCGCAAGGAGAGTGTGGTATCAGGCAGACATTAAAGAAAAAGAACTGTATTCCTTCGATTACCATTACTATGATTATTCGGCATATCCGGAGGTTATGGAGCGCTCTGTTTATGTTGCATCCGATTTTGAAGGAAATGCCAATATTTCATTCGCCGAGAAGCAAAACGATTCTTCGAGAATCGTTTCCGAGGACTACTTTACGGACGATAAGATACTGGATGAATTGAAGAATATTTTTGTCAAGTATAAACTGAATGAATTGAACGATTGTGAATATAATTCATCGCACTACGAAAGTGTAAGAGAAACCTATTCGTTTAATATCGAAGGTGAGGATTGGGTTTATTTTTCCACAGATATGAAGCTTCCGGAGTATTCCCGAAAGGCTTGTGATAAAATATCCCAAGTGCTTGAAAGCTATAGAGGAGTCGGCGCGAAATACCCCTCTTTGGTGCTAAAGGAGCGTTCCGAACAGGAACTTTTGGCATTTGCAAGTCCCGCATACAGTGAAGAGACATTTATTGATATAAACGGATATTACAAGAACACGCTTGTGGTAAGCTTCGTAAACAGCAGTGATACGGATGAATTGTGCTTTAATTCGTCGTATAGAATTTATAAACTGGGCGATGAAGAGACTTTGGCCGATTATGGCAATTACGATGGCTCGCTTACGGTATTGCCGAACAGTCGCTACGATCACACAATATATCTTACCAATAGGCTTGATGTCGGTGATTACCGCATCGAAATAGGAAATTACTCCTGTGAATTTTCACTGGAATAGAGAAGATACGTAAATTACTTTCAAGGGAGAGATTATTATGGCAGGCAGTCTTGTACATTTGGCAGTAATGTGTGAACTTATGAGGAAGTATTCATTTAAAGATCCGGACAGAATTAAGTTTGCCGTTGTTGTTCCGGACGCGGGAACGGATCATGTAAAGTGTCATTTTAAGCATCGCTTTGACGATGGTAAGATGAGTATGTACGATTTGAATGCTTTTAAGGAAATGTACGGCGACAAGATTATGTCTGATGATGTTTACCTGGGATATTATCTGCATCTTGTGCAGGATGCGGTTTACAGACAGTATGTTTACAATGAGCACCATTGGGTACCGGATTCGGCCGAGAAGGTTGATAAGCTCCATAATGACTACGCTTTGTGCAATCCCCATATTATAGAGAAATATGGCCTGAAGAATGACTTGAAGGTTCCGAAGGATTTTTACGAGCTTGATATTTGCAAGGATTTTTCTTTTGACGCCGACAACTTTATTTACAATACGATAAAGACTTATTTCGAACAGGTTCCCACCGGCGAATTTTTCTTTTTCACGGATAAAATGACCGATGAATACATAGAAAGAGCCGTTTCAATCTGCCTTTCGGAGATTGAGGCATTAACGAAGGGCGAAGCCTTCGTAAATCCCAAAGATTATGCTTGGAATCGCGAGCATTGGAACCGTAAATAGTGTTTAAAATACCCCTGTTTTGTGTTAAAATAATTTCACACAAAACGGGGGTTTTATTATGATTTCATACAATAGTAATATAGGCGAGATTCTTGAAAATCCGGTCGGAAGCGATATTATTAACAAGCTTCTTTTACAGACGGGGTTAAGCATAAAGGTTCTCAAAAATCCTTTGGTTTCAAGACTCAAGCTTTCTACATTGAAAAGGCTTTTAAAAGGGAAGTTCTCGGAAGGCTTTTTTGATTCATTCATAAATCTTTTAAATTGCGAAACGGATACCGAAAATCCGGTGCTTGACGGAGAGATAACTCATAAGTGGTGGAAGGAAGCGGTATTTTATCAGATTTATCCCAGAAGCTTTTACGATACAAACAATGACGGAATCGGCGATTTAAGGGGTATCATAGAGAAGCTGGATTATTTGAAGGATTTGGGCGTTGATGCACTGTGGCTTTCGCCCATTTACGATTCACCCAATGATGACAACGGATATGACATAAGAGATTACAGGAAGATTATGACCGAGTTCGGTACAATGGAGGACTTCGATGAACTTTTATCGAAGGCACATGAAAAGGGACTTAAGCTCATAATGGATTTGGTTGTTAATCATACTTCGGACGAGCACGAGTGGTTCGTTAAGGGCTTAAAGGATCCGTCTTCCAAATACCATAATTATTATATTTGGCGTGATATTGACGGGGACAATCCTCCCAACAACTGGACTTCGTTCTTTGCGGGAAGCGCCTGGAACAGATACGACGAAATCGGACAGTGGGCGTTACATTCTTTCTCCAAAAAACAGATGGATTTGAATTGGGAAAGCGATGAACTTCGTGCGGAAGTCATTGACATGATTAAGTGGTGGCTTGATAAGGGCGTCGACGGCTTTCGTATGGACGTTATTAACCTCATTTCCAAGAGGGAGGGACTTCCTGACGGTGACCCGTTAATCGGTGATATGATGGGCGTTGTGGGAATCGAGCATGATTTCTACGGACCTAAGCTTCACGAGTACCTTAAGGAGATAAAGAAAGAGGCATTTAAGCCCTACGATGCATTTTCCGTAGGCGAGACACCCGGCCTCGGCCTTAAGATGGCGAGAATGGTTACGGGTGAAGAGAGAAACGAGCTGGACATGATTTTTTCTTTTGACCACCTTGAATCTCCCGGAAAATCCAGATATGACGATTACAACTACGATTTGGAATATTTGAAGAAGTATTTTCTCAAATGGCAGCTCGAGTACGGCAACAACTGCTGGCCTTCGATTTTCTACAATAATCACGACAATCCGAAGATGGTCAGCAAGATTCGCTCGGACGGTATGTTTGTCGAGGAAATCGAGAAGCTTTTGGCGGTTATGCAATTTACGCTAAAAGGTACACCGTTCATTTATCAGGGCGAGGAGATGGGGCTTAAGAACTATAGCTTCAATTCGATAGATGATATTACGGATGTGGAAGCAAAGGGATATTTTAACAGGTATCTGGAGACGATGTCTTCAAAAGAGGCATTTTCAAAGATTCTTGCGGGAACGAGAGAGCACGCGAGAATACTTCTTCCGTGGAACGAAACGGATGATCCGAAAGTCAGAAGCCAGGCGGCTTCAGAGAGCATCACGAAAGCGTATAAGGAGCTTATCAAAATCCGAAAGGATAACGCCTCGCTTGTTTACGGAAGCTTTAAGCCACTGCGTACCGAAAAGGGCGTTTTCACGTACCAAAGAGGCGATAAGGGCGATTTTATTATTGATGTCAATTTATCCGAAAAGCCTTCAAAGGCTTATGTTCCTTCGGATGAATATAAATTAATATGGGGTGCCGATCGAAAGGGCGAGCTTTCGCCTTACGAGGCAAGAATATGGGGGTTAGACTTAAATGAATAAGTATGTGGGTGTAGAAGAACTTGACACCGAGCAGAAAATCAGGCTTTTGAACGGTAAGGGAAGCTGGCATACACAAGGATTTTCGGGTAAGCTTCCGACTGTCATGATGACGGACGGACCGCACGGACTTCGTAAGGTCGTAAATGAAAATTCCGCCGACATAAACAAAAGCTATGTTGCTACGTGTTTTCCGACCGCAAGTGCGGTGGCTTCTTCCTTTAATCCGGATGTTGCCATGAAGCTTTCAAAGGCTCTCGCCAAAGAAGCGGTTTCGGAGGATGTTTCAATCGTTTTGGGATGCGGTGTAAACATGAAACGCTCGCCTTTGTGCGGTCGTAACTTCGAATATTTTTCGGAAGATCCGCTTCTGGCGGGCAAGATGGGAATAAGCTACATTAAAGGAATGCAGAGTGAAGGTGTTGGAACCTCATTAAAGCATTTTGCCGGAAATTCCCAGGAAACGCATCGTCAGACTTCTAACAGTGAAATTGACGAGCGTGCTTTGAGAGAAATTTATTTGAGAGCTTTCGAGATGATTGTCAAGGAGGCAAAGCCGACAACGGTTATGGCTTCTTACAATCGTTTAAACGGTGAATACTCCTGTGCCAACAGCCATTTGCTTAAAGATATTCTAAAAGGCGACTGGGGATTTGACGGTGCGGTTATTTCCGACTGGGGAGCCACAATCGATGCGGTTAAGTGTTTAAAAGCGGGAATGACGCTTGAAATGCCCGACGACGGCGGATACCACGAGGGAATGATAAAGGAAGCCTACGATGCAGGTGAAATAACCGACGAGGAGCTTACGGGGTATGCCAAAGAGGTTTATGACAAGGTTGTAAAGGTTAAGGAAAGATTACCCGAAAGCACACCGGTTACGGACAGAAACAAGCTTTTGGCCGATAATCACGAGACAGCACGTAATATTGCACAGGAATGTGCGGTGTTACTTAAAAACGACGGCACTCTTCCTTTAAAAGATGATGCGGATGTTATCGTAATCGGCGAGCTTGGCATGGTTACAAGATTTCAGGGCGGCGGCAGCAGCCATATCAATCCTTTCAAGGTTACGAATGTTGTATCGGCTCTTTCGGACGGACCGCGTACGGTAAAGTATCTTAAGGGCTACAGTGTCGATTCTCTTGAAAGAGATGAGAATCTTGAGCAGGAAGTTATTGATTATTTAAAGAACGGTCGTCTTAAAGACAACACGGTTATCGTGTTCTGCATAGGACTTACGGACATTACGGAGAGTGAGGGCTATGACAGAAAGGATTTATTCGTTCCCGATAACCAGATAAAGCTTTTGAAGTTAGTAAGCGACAATACGAAATTGCCGATTGCGGCACTTTCTTTTGGCGGCTCGGCAATGGATTTTGGCTGGGATGAGAATGTTAATGCCGTGCTTCACATGCATCTTGGCGGACAGGCGGCAGGCGAGGCGGCGGCAGATTTGCTTTTGGGTCGCGTAAACCCTTCGGGACATCTTTCGGAGACAATTCCGTTAAGTCTTTTTGATACTCCGGCGTACAGATATTTCGGTGCCGACAGCGACGACGTGGAATACAGGGAAAGCATTTTTATAGGTTATCGTTATTACGAAACCTTCAATGTGCCGGTTAAGTATCCTTTCGGTCACGGCCATTCCTACACAAGCTTTGAATATTCGAAGCTTTCAATCAGCCCACTTTTGAATGACCCGGGCGCTTTGGCGGGAAAGAACAAGACTGACGGTAAGGTTCTTTGCATCAACGTTTCCGTTACCAATACGGGAGACCGCGCCGGATATGCGGTTCCTCAAGTTTATCTTATAAATCCGAAAGGAAACTTTTTAAGAAGCAGCATTGAACTTGCCGGCTTTTCCAAGGTATTTTTGATGCCCGGTGAGACGAAAAGAGTTGCAATCGATGTATATTCCCGAAGCTTTGCGGTGTTTGACATCGAAAGGGATGATTTTATCGTTATCGGAGGACAGTATGAAATTGCTGTCGGAAACTCGGTAAAAGACTTGAAACTTAAGGACAGTGTAAGACTTATGGGAAATGAGTATTCAAGAAACGAAAGAGAACTTTTCCCCGAGTATTTCAGTAAGCAGCCTCACGGTATGGATATTCCCAAAGAAACATTTGAAGCCTTGTACGGCAGAGAACTTTCGAATCTTTCCGCAAGAAAAGCAGGCGACTTTGATACGTCATGTTCATTCATGACGGTTTGTAAGGCTTCTTTATACGGCAGGCTCATTATGAAGATAGTTCATTTCGCGGTCTGGCTAATGAACGGGGGATTTAAGCTTAACAAAGCATCTTTAAAGATGGTTCTTATAGGCGTTGATGAAGGGGCGCTTGAATCATTGATTGCACTGGGTGGTGCTTTCTTTTCAAAGGGAAGAGTCAACAGACTTTTAAGGGCGGCAAACCGTCGCAAATAACTTATAATTATGGGAGATTGTTATGGACGAAAAACTTGATAAACGTACTAAATGGAGTTACTGCATAGGAGCAACGGGACGCGATATGGCTTACACTTTGGTGAGCATGTTTCTTTTGACTTATATTCAGTACACCATGAAACTTACGGTGGCTCAGTATGCCACCATTTCGGCAATTATGGTTGTTTGCCTCATCTGGGACGCGTTTAATGATCCTTTGATGGGAATTATTATCGAAAATACTCATCTTAAGAGCGGTAAGTTTAAGCCGTGGATTTTACTGGGTATGCTTTTAAACTGCCTCGTTATTATCTGCCTGTTTACGGTTCGCCCGGAGGGCTGGGGCTTTGTGGCATTCTTCGGAGTGGGCTACCTTTTATGGGGAATGACTTACACCATGAATGATATTTCGTACTGGGGCATGCTTCCGAGCCTTACGAGCAACCCTCGCGAACGTGATGTGCTTGTTACCATTCAGGGCATTTTCATCTGTATCGGTCAGTTCTCGGTTGCGGGTCTTTTGCCGACCTGTGTTGCGGGAAATGCGATTATGGCATACAGAATTGCAGCTGCGGCTGTTGCGGGATGCTTCTTTGTATTCCAGCTTCTGACCTTCTTCGGTGTAAAGGAACGCCCTGCAAGATACGAGAAGGGCAAGGCTCTTTCTTTAAAGGATATGTTTAAGATTTTTGCAAGAAACGACCAGCTTATTACGGCAGGTGTCGCTCATCTTCTTTTCCAGGTGGGAAACGGTCTGCTTATCATGATCGGCATGAATTTCTTCTACTTCGAGTTCGGATATACAATCGGCGGTGATTTGATTTTTCTTTTTACCGTAATGTACGGTCTGGGAACGCTTGCGGCTGAGGCTTTGTTCGCTACGTTGACTTCGAAGTTTACAAGAAGACAGATTCTTACGGTTGCCACGATACTTGTCATGGTCGGATATGCGTGCTTCTTATCGTTCGGATACATTCTTCCGAAAAACGTTGTTCTTTTAAATATCATCGGTTTTGTGATATTCTTTGCACAGGGTGCTTACAATATGACAATGATAGTATTGCTTAACAACACTATCGAGTACGATGAGTGGAAGCATATGGAGCGCCACGACAGTATTATTTCCGCTGTAAGAAGCTTCGCTACCAAGCTTGCAAGCGCAATCGACCAGGGCGTCATGGCACTTATTCTTATCATAAGCGGTGTATATGCTTTAAGCCAGAAGATTTCGGACCTTGAGGTAAGCGCCGGAACGGGTGCGATGAGTTCCGATGAGGTTTTATCGCTTGCGGAGGGCTTCATTTCCGAGGCTACAAAGGGTCAGCTTTTCGTACTTCGAATCGGTATGGTGGGTGTTCCCATGGTTGTTATATTCATAAGCTACATGTTACTTCGCAAGAAGTATATTATTGACGAGAAGAAATACGATGAAATGCTTTCGGACATTTCGGCTCGTAATGGCCAAAGAAAGACTGAATAAAGGATAAAGGATTTATATGAAAAAGAGATTTAACGAAACCATGTCGTACATTTTTATTTCCATCGGAGCATTACTTGCAAGCTTTTCGGTAGCGTGCATCTTGCTTCCGAACGATGCCATAGATTACGGTACTGCCGGTATCGCGATTATCATCAGTAAACTTACCGGATTCAACCTTTCGGTGTGTGTCGCACTGGTCTTTTTACCGTTTTTGATTGCGGGTGTTCTGATTTTAGGTCACAGGTTCGGAATCAAGGCTTTGGTGGGTACGGCTTTCTATACTGTCGGCCTTTCGGTTTTTGAAAAGGTTCCTTTTGAACTTAATACGGAGCATTTTCTTGCGGTTGTGTTCGGCGGTGCGATTTTGGGAGCCGGTCTGGCACTCATTCTTAAGAACGGCGGATGTATCGACGGTTCGGAAATTCTTGCAAACATTATTATCAAGAAGATTTCGGATAATACGGGAAAGAACTTCAGTATGACGTATCTTCTGATAGGCTTTAATGCGCTTGTTTATGCGGCAGCCTTTTTATTGATAAACCGAAATTCGGCGTTGCTTTCACTGTTGGTATTTGTAGTGGCTACTTCGATTATCGACCACTTTACCGATCACTTTGAAGCAATTAAGCAGGTTACCATTATCACTAAAGATCCGGATGAACTTGTAAAGGCAATAAAGCAGGAGCTTAACAAGACCTGCACCATCATGAATTCGTACGGTGCCATCGCAGGCGAGAACAAGACGCTTATCTGCTACGTCAACTATTTTGAACTTTCCAAAATGAAAGAAATTATTGCCCGCAACAAAGGAACGTTCAGTACAGTAACTACTATTGATGAGATATTGCGATAATTTGTACGTAGTGTTATAATAACGGCGATATTTTGTGGGAAATGCTATATTTTTATATAAGGAGAGTATTATGCTTGAAGTTAAAAATGTGACCAAAAAATACGGAAAGACTATTGCCTGCAACAATCTTTCTTTTGCCCTTGAACCGGGTACATTGACGGTTTTGCTCGGACCTAACGGTGCCGGAAAGAGTACGATTATGAAGTCAATAATCGGATTTTTGAAATACGACGGAACGATTACCGTTAACGGAAATCTTAACAAGACTCCGGAAGCCAGAAAGGTTTTAGGATATATTCCCGAAATGCCGTCACTTTATCCTACGCTTACCGTTATTGAACATATGGAATTTATCGCTCGTGCATACAAGATGAGCAATTACAAGGAGAGAATCGAAATGCTTTTGGAGCGTTTCGAACTTTCCGACAAGAAGAAAAAGTTCGGCGATGAGCTTTCAAAAGGTATGCAGCAGAAATTAAATCTTTGCCTCGGCCTTTTACCCGATCCCGACATCATCCTTCTTGACGAGCCGATGATTGGTCTTGATCCTCACGCAATTAAGGAACTTAAAAACTTCATCGAAGAGGAACGTGCAGCCGGAAAGACAATGCTCATCAGTACTCACATCATCGACAGTGTCGATATGTTATGGGATCGCACAATCATTATGCAGAACGGCGAGATTAAAGCCAATATATCCAAGAGCGAAATCGACAGCCGGGGCAAGTCTTTGGAAGAATTGTTCTTTGATGTTACCGAAGGCATTGACAAGGAAGATTTGGTCGACAAGACTTCCGCTGAAGGGGAAGGTGAGAACGCATAATGAGATTGTTTGTATACTATGCAGTTCATTCTGTCATAAATACCATCAAGAAGCTGTTTAAAACATGGCTTGCAATCATTCTGGTGTGTATGGTCTTCGGTGGAGTAGTGGGCGGAATTGCCGGAATGATTTTTTCCGATGATGAAGAAGAGATAATGCAGGAAGTTGAAGCTCCGGAAGAAGAAACCGAAACACTAAACTTTATTGAAGCCCGGGGCTTTGAAAAAAATGATTTTGTGGACATGATTGTTTCGCTCGGTTTCCTGGGATTGGTAGCACTTAACGTGCTTAATGCCAAAAACAGCGGTAATCTGTTTAAACCCGGTGACGTTGTAATGCTTTTTGCGTCGCCTTTAAAGCCGCAATCGGTCATGATGTTTCGACTGATGGGCTCCATAGGAATGTCGATATTAATTTCAATATACATGATATTCCAGGTTCCGAACCTGATATTGAATGTCGGACTGACCACATGGGGTGCATTCGCAATTATTGTAGCTTTCGGACTTACGATTATTATCGGAACTCTTTTTCAGGTAACCTTCTACACACTTTCGTCGAGAGCGGGAAGAAAGACCGGTAACTTTACTACCGCGATTGCGGCGTTTTACGGCATTATAGCTGCTGCATATGTGGCATTTACCGTTGTCGATGGTGGCGATTACCTTTCATGTGCGATTAAGTTCTTTGCCGGAAAGAAGACCTTCTGGGTTCCCTTCTGGGGCTGGGTAAGAGGCTTATGCTACTTCGCAGGCAAGGGCGAAACATTGAAGTCGCTTATTTATCTTGGCGTATTCATTATCGGCTCCGCACTTTTGGTATGGTTTATCTGGAACATTGACTGTGATTTCTACGAGGATGCAATCACTTCTGCCGAGAAACAGGCCGCTACTCTTGAAAGCACCAAGCAGGCTGCCAAGGGCGGTATTGTAGCCCGCAAGAAGGAAAGAAAGGGCAAAATCAACAGAGATGGCTTTGCATACGGCTTCGGCGCCAACGTATTTTTCTTCAAGGCTGTTTACAACCGTTTTCGTTTCGCCAAGCTTAAGATCTTCTCGACAACGTCGCTTGTTTACCTGGGCGTAACGGCATTGGCTGTTTATATTGCCAAGGATGTGGAAGGCATTGATCCGTTTATTATTATTGCATGTGTCCTGGGTGTTATGGTATTTTACCGTACTCTCGGAAATCCTCTTGAGGAAGATACTACAAAGGCCTTTTTCATTATGGCACCGGAGAAAGCCTCCACGAAACTTTTCTACTCTTTGATGGGCGGCGAGACAATTACTTTAATCGACCTTGTAATTCCTTTTGTGGGAGCGGCAATTTTCTTTTCCGAAGACCCGCTTTCGGCAATTGCGTGGTTATTGTTTATCATTTCGATAGACTTTTTCGGAACATGTGTCGGAACATTTATCGCGATTTCCGTACCGGGTGAAGCCGGTCAGACCGCCAAGACGACTGTGCAGATAATGTTTTTGTACTTCGGACTTATTCCCGCCGCAGTATTTGTAGTGACAGGAATAATCCTTTCAAAGATATTTATTTTCGTACTTATCGGTGCAATCATAGAAGTACTCATCGGAAGCATCTTCTTTGCACTCATTCCCCGTTTCCTCGAAAACGGCAACAAGTAATAAATAAATAAAATAATGCTCCGCGGATGGCTTTAAGTCCATTCACGGAGCATTTTTGATTATATGGGAAAGATTTTTCGTATTTTCTATAACGCCGCGATTACTATACCTGCGATGATTATTACGGCGCAAATAAAGCGCTGCAGTGTGTTCTTTTCCTTAAAGATGAATCGTCCGCCCAGGATGGTGACGATACAGCAAACCTGCTTTAAAAGCGTCATAACGGATACTTTGGAATCGGGATAGCCATTGGCAACAAACAGGCATCTGTCGGCTACCACGAACAAAATGGAAATGGTCCACACATAGGGGTTTTTAAGTACTGATTTCCAATGGATTTTTGTACGGGTTATGAGTACGTATATTCCGTAGTAGATTACCATAAACAGCATGTACCAGAACTGAAGCTGTCCGCTTGTTATGCGTCCGGTGTTCATCAATACTTTATCGAGGTTTCCGGAAACGGCGTTTAAAAACGTCGATACAAAAGCAAGTATGTATATGTAGGTGGCAACCTTTTCGGTGCCGGCTTGGGATGCTCTTTCACCGGCCGGCTTGTATTTCAATAAAAGAAGTCCGCCCGCAACAAGTATAAGAGCGATAATCTGATTTACACTGAGTACTTCTTTTAATACGACAACGCTTATCAACATTGAAAAGAGCATTCTCGAAAGGTCGATAACTCCGTACAGTGAAACGGGCATTTTCTCGATTGCGTAAAAGCTGCACAGGAAAGCCACAAATATAATAAATGACTTAAATGCTATAAGAAGCATTTCTTTTCCGGGGACTCCCGAGATTTCTTTACAGGTCGGTATAGTAAAAAGAAAAGCCAGCGCCGTGTATACGAACAAAACTTCCGTTACACCGTTTAGCGTAAGAGCCTTCTTCTTGGCTATATCGCGAATTCCTTTTAAGCTGCCGTAAACAAGGACCAGTATAATCCACATCATCTTTTTTCTTCCGTCTAAATATTCTATGTAACCTCACCAAAGGGCATTATAACGTATTTACGTTGTTAGTCAAGAATACGACGGAATATAAAGATTATGACCATGAATTTGTTAAAAACCATATCCAAAAACAACCAGTAGTAGAAAATACGGAAAAATACAATCAAAAACACAACCGACAATTGAAACAACCATTCAACTCAACTATAATTAGTATTATAATGCAATCAAATCAACCGGAAGATGAAATCAGTACAGTACTGATAATGTATGATAAGCCGAAAGGCGGTTACCCTGAAAGGAGACGAAATGGCCAGTTCATCAGTATTTTCCAATACACTTCAGTCATTAAGAAAGGAAAGAAAGATTACGCAGGAACAGCTTGCGGCATATCTCGGCGTAAGTTCGCAGGCAGTTTCCAAGTGGGAGAACGGAAGTTATCCCGAAGGTGATTTGCTTCCCAGAATAGCGGATTATTTTGAAGTATCCATCGATTACCTTTACGGTAAAGGCAGCGAAGGCAAGACTATCGAGCAGGCAGTGTTTGAGTATCTTCAGAAATGCGTCGAGGATGATATGAGTAAATACAATAACGCAAGCAACCATCCTTCTTTTGGCAATACAGCCAGAAATCTTTTCTGGGCGATTCAGACCAGCCCCTGGGCCAATAATAAAAATTATTACCAAAGACCGGAGAATCTTGAAGGCGCCAAGACCGCTTCGGTTATTATGGACGACGCCGTGTATTCCTACATGGGACTTAACAGGAATGACGATTTTTATCTGTTTTTGCAAAGACCGGCGGATTGCGAAGGGTTCGAAAACTGGATTACGGACAATAAAAAGGCAGCAGCTTTGTTCAAGTTCCTTGCCGATGAAGACAATATTTCTTTTCTAAGATACCTGTTTTCTTTAAGGAACGGAGAATTTGCCAGCCTGGATGCAATTTCGAAGGGCGCGAACATCAGTAAGGGTAAAGCCGAAAAAGCTATTGAATATATAAGAAAAGAACTTGTTTCGGTTCAGAACAACAACGGATTTATGTATCAGGTAACGGTTGTAAACAAGGACGGCAATGACGAGATGGCTTACGGGGTTGAGACTAATCTGGGAGGACTGCTGATGGGTCTTTTCAAGATTGCCGAAACTTTTGCAAATCCCCCGTCAGGATATCAGATGCAAATCGGTTCAAAGAGTAACAGCTGGGTAAAGCGCGAATCGAAGTAGTTAATATATACGAGGAGTCAGAATAATGAAGAAAGATAAAAACAAAAAGGCCGATGAAAATCGCTTTCATAAAGAGTACGGCTTGTTTAGCAATGTTAAGTACATTGCAAAGAACATGTTTTCCATCGAGCCGAAACTTAAATTGATTATTGTACTAAGTGCCATAGTGGCGCCGGGAGTGAACTATTTGTGGACGTTCATTTCCAAATTTGTAATCGACATTATTACGGGTGAGGGTGATGTGACTTCGCTTATTAAGGTGATGCTTATCATGTTTGCGGTGCAGCTTGCATTTACCCTTACGGATTCATACGTTTCCAGCCAGAACTGGTGGAGGTATATAAACGCCCGGTTTAAGATGATGATATACAGACTTAGAAAAGTCATGACAATGGATTACCAGAACCTTGAGGATTCGGACGTTATGGATAGCTTCCAGAAAGCCGGAAACGCCACCAACAACAACAACGCAGGCGTTGAAGGAATGATGCATCTCATTGAAAGATTTTTCGGTTCGATTCTTGTTGTTATCGTAGGCCTTGTGATTATGGGAACCTTAAGTGTACCGATCATGATCGGAATGACGCTTCTTGCGGCACTTGACTTTTTTGCCAAGAACCATGTTTCCAAGGTAAACAAAAAGAAGGTGTGGGATCCGCTGGCAACTTGGTGGAGAAAGCATTATTACATGGAAGAGACGTCAACGAACTTTTCGACAGCCAAGGACATCAGAATGTACGGCCTTAAAAATTACATGATAAATAAGTTTAAGGCGCTTAACCTTGAAAGACTGGAGGCCGCAAGAACCAATCAGCTTCAGTGGTTTGCTTTTTCCGTATTTTCAAGTGCGCTGTGGCTTGTTACACAGGTGGCACTTTATGCCTGGCTTGTTTATTCGGTTATAAATAAAGACCTTTCACTCGGTAACTTCACGCTGTATCTTGGCTCGGCCGCTACGTTTTTAAATTATGTTGCGGGTGTGTTCGAGCTTATTAACTCAATGTTATCCTGCAGTCGCGAGATTGACGACTTCAGAAGCTTTTTGGACATAGATGAGGGACGTGAAGAGGGTAAAGCCGAGGTTCCTTCATATGACAAGTACGAGTTTACTTTTGAGAATGTTTCCTTTAAGTACCCCAAGGCCGAAAATTATGCCTTGAAGGATTTGAACCTTACGGTTAAGGCGGGCGAAAGACTTGCGGTTGTAGGCTTAAACGGCGCGGGAAAATCCACGTTCATAAAGCTCATGCTGAGACTTTACGAGCCGACCGAGGGAAGAATTTTGCTTAACGGTGTCGATATAAAGACGTTTGACAAGGAAAAATATTATGAGATTTTCTCTCCGGTATTCCAGGAAGTCTACTTATATGCATTTCCGCTTTCGCAGAACGTTTCCATGAACACTCCCGAGACAACGGATGTTGATAAGGCTAAAAAATGCCTCGATGACGCCGGCATGGGTGACAAGGTTGAAACCCTCAAGAAAGGAATGGAGACCGAACTTTTGAAGGTTATCGAGGACGACGGAGTAGACCTTTCGGGTGGGGAAAAACAAAAACTCGCGCTTGCCAGAGCTTTATATAAGGATGCTCCTGTTGTCGTACTCGACGAGCCTACCGCAGCGCTGGATGCACTTGCGGAGGCAAATCTTTACCGTGATTTCGATAAACTTATCGGTGACAAGACAGCGGTCTATATAAGCCACAGACTCAGCTCCACCCAGTTCTGTTCACATGTTGCCATGTTTAAGGACGGCAAGATGGTAGAATACGGAACTCATGAGAGCCTTCTTGAAGCAAACGGACCTTACAGTGAAATGTTTAAGGTTCAGGCTCAATATTACCTTGAAAAAGGAGGTAAAGAAGATGAAGCAAAATAAAAATTCAAATAAAGCTGCGGACAAAAAGCTTACCGCACTGAAGATGACGATTCCCACTTTGAAATATATGCTGAAAACCGCATGGAAAGCGAAAAAGAGTGTGTTTTTTATTTATCTTCTCGACTTTATCGGAATGGCTTTGGGCGATTTGAAACTTATTCTTTTGCCCAAACTGATTGTGGACGAATTGGTACTCATAAAGGGTGGCGCACCTGCATCCGAGCATTTAAGCAACATAATTCTTTATGTGGGACTTACTGTTGTTCTTGAATTCATTTCAAGAGTGATTCAGGAAGGCGGCGCGCGTCTTAAGGATTATTACAGCGAATGGTTCGACCAGCATTTTCAGTACATCTTAAGCGAGAAGTCCATGGAGATGGATTTTCAGTATACGGAAGATCCGGAAGTTCTTACCCAGCAGAATAAGGCCAAAGAAGGTATCAGCTGGTACAGCGGCGGCGTTATGGGTATTCTTTCCTGCTTCTTTAATATTATATACAACATAGTGCTGATGTGCACCGTAGTAACAATTATCGCGTTTTATTGTCCGCTTCTGATTCCGGTGCAGGTTATCGGAATGGCGCTTGTGTGCTGGTTCTATTATAAGAATCAGAAGATTAATCTGGAATTTTTCTTAAAGCTTGCCAAGAGCAACAGACTGTTTGGATATTTCTTTTATGAGATTGCTTCTTTTCAATACGGAAAAGACATTCGTATGTACAAAAACAGCGATATGCTTATAGACAGAGCAAATGTTTTCGGTGATGAGCAGATTGGCCTCTGGCATGGACAGGCTTTGGCCACAAGACGTAATTCTTACGGCTCGGCTATCGCCAATGCTGTAAGAGACGACATCAGCTACTTTTACATGGGCATAAGGGCTCTGCTCGGATACATTTCCCTGGGTGACTTTACAATGTGCGTATCTTCGGCCAGCAGGCTCTATCAGAGTCTTCTGGGAATAAGCGGAAATGCCAGAGACATAACCGAAAAGTGCAGTTACGCTTACCAGTTTTTGGTATTTTTACAATATCCGGATGCCTTTGAAAAGGGCAACGATAAGGTTAATGACGGCGAGCACGTTATTGAGTTTGAACATGTGTATTTCAAGTATCCGAGAAGCGAAGAGTATGTTCTTGAGGATATTAATCTTACAATAAAGCCGGGAGAGCATCTTTCGATAGTAGGCTTAAACGGTGCCGGAAAGACGACATTCATAAAGCTTCTGTGCAGACTTTACGATGTTACAAGCGGTCGCATTTTGATTGACGGAACAGATATTAAGAAGTACTCACAGGAAGAGTACAGAAAGCTTTTTGCGGTAGTTTTCCAGGATTTTCAGCTTTTTGCTTTTTCCCTTAAGGACAACATTCTTATGGGCGATGCCGACAGGGAAGCCGACGAGACTGCAATGGAAGAGGCGTTAAAACTTTCGGGTCTTTATGACGATGCGATGGCATTAAGTCAGGGCGTTGATACACTGCTGTTCAAGTCCTTTGATGAGCACGGAACCGAGCTTTCCGGCGGTCAGAAACAGAAGGCTGCAATCAGCAGGGCTTTATACAGAAACGCACCGATAGTTATTCTTGATGAGCCGACGGCGGCTTTGGATCCGATGGCGGAATATGATATTTACAAAAAGTTTGACACTTTGGTTGAAAACAAATCGGCCATTTATATTTCACATCGTCTTTCAAGCTGTAAGTTCTGCGACAAGATTGCGGTATTTGCGGACAAGACAATAAAGGAGTACGGAACACATGATGAGCTTATAAAAGTTTCCGACGGTATTTATTCGGAAATGTTTAATACTCAGGCTCAATATTATGTGGATGCTACTGCTTAACAAGTTAACAATCCCTTGGTATAATGTATTTGGCTATTACATTTATCAGGGGATTTTTTATGGCTGTAAAGAGGAAGTTTATAAGCACCAGACTGCTTCAGAACGGTATGCGTATCGACCAGAACATTGTGGACGGTACAGGCCGTGCGCTGATTGCCAAAGGGGCTTATCTTGACGACTTTCAAATTGAATATCTCAGGACGAAAGGTATAGGCGGTATTTTCGTTTCCGAGGGTGAGCCGGATGCGGATGAACTGGATTTGCAGATTCCGCAGTATACACGCGATTTGATTGAAAAGAGTCGTGTTCCCGACAGACCCAAGGTTCAGCTTTCCGATTCGGTCAAGCAGCAGATCGGTACGGGAGTCCAACAGCTTTTTGCCAATCCGTCTTCGGACAACTTCGCGGAATCTTCCGTAAACATTGCCAATGAACTTACCGATTCCATTCTAAAAGATGATGCGGTCGCAATCGACCTTGGTATGCTTAAGGTAAGCGATGAATATACCTTTAAGCACAGCGTCGATGTAGCGGCTCTTGCCATAATGATAGGCAAGTCGGCGGGACTGCCGGTTGAAAAGATTAAAGAGCTTGGTATTGCAGGTCTTTTGCACGATGTCGGAAAGGCCAAGATTCCGGCGGAAGTACTTAATAAGCCGGGTAAGCTTGACGACGATGAGTTTGCACTTATGAAACAGCACACTTTATTCGGCCTGCAGATTTTGAAAGAGAAGAATAACTTTTCCGAACCTATTTTATTGGGTGTTTTGCAGCATCACGAAAAGCTGAACGGCCGAGGCTACCCGCAGGGTGTTCCGGCTTCAAATATCAGCGAATACGCCAAGATTATTTCGGTTGCCGATATTTTTGATGCGCTTGTGGCCAAGAGAGTTTACAAAGAGCCGATGCCCAAGTCGGAGACTTTGGAAATGATGATGGGTATGACGCAGGAACTCGACAGGGATTTTCTTTTGGCATTCATACGTACAGTTATTCTCTATCCGGTTGACAGCTATGTGACGCTTTCAAACGGCGAACTTGCCAAGGTTGTGGAGAATACGCCGAATTACCCGTTAAGACCCAAGGTTATCGGAATTAAGTCCGGTAAGCTCTACGATTTGGCGAACGATGTAAATGTTGCAAATCTTATAATTACGACTTGACTTTCGAGGTTTAAAGTGCTAAATTATGTTTGACACTTTAAAGGGCTAAAGCAATGAGAGTTTTCAAAGCGACACGACTGATATGTGTCGCTTTTTTCTTAGATTTTTTATCTTATACGGAGGATATAAAGAAATGATAGTTGTATTAAAACCTGATGTTGACGAGTCCAAGCAGGACAAACTTATTGAGTGGCTTAAGGGAATGAACCTTGGGGTTCATGTTTCAAAGGGCGAATATCAGACGGTTTTAGGACTTATCGGCGACACCGCAAAGGTTGACATGGACCTTATCGGAAGCCTTGACATTGTTGATTCGGTTACAAAGGTTTCCGAAACTTTTAAATGTGTAAACAGAAAATTTCATCCCGAGGATTCGGTGATTTCGGTAGGAGACGTTAAAATAGGCGGCGGCAACTTCTGTATGATTGCGGGACCGTGCTCCGTGGAAAGCGAAGAGCAGATTGTTTCAATCGCCAGGGACGTTAAGGCGGCAGGTGCAAATCTTCTTCGCGGCGGTGCTTTTAAGCCCAGAACTTCCCCTTATGATTTTCAAGGTCTTAAGGCTGAAGGCCTTGAACTTTTGAAAATTGCAAGGAAAGAAACCGGTCTTCCGATTGTAACGGAGATTATGTCGGTTTCGGATTTAAAGCTTTTTGATGATGTTGATGTATTACAGGTCGGTGCCAGAAATATGCAGAACTTCGACCTTTTGAGCGAACTGGGCCATACAGGCAAGCCTATCTTGCTCAAGAGAGGTCTCGCAAATACTTTAAAGGAACTTTTGATGAGTGCCGAGTACATTATGGCCAACGGCAATGAAAACGTTATTTTATGCGAAAGAGGTATCAGAACTTACAGCGATTATTTGAGAAATACGCTTGACCTGGCTGCGGTTCCCATGCTTCACGAGCTTTCACATCTTCCTGTTATTGTTGATCCCAGCCATGCGACGGGTATTGCAAGAATCGTACCGCCCATGGCACTTGCGGCAACCGCTGCGGGCTGCGACGGACTTATTATCGAAGTTCACAACGATCCCAAACATGCTCTTTGCGACGGTGCTCAGTCGCTTCGCCCCGAAGAATATAAAGCTTTGGCTGCAAAGATCAATGCAATAAGAAGCGTTATGTAGGATAAAGGAGTTTTAAGGACATGAATGTTGGTGTAGTAGGACTTGGTCTCATAGGTGGTTCTTTTGCCAAGGCATACAGTAAGACGGGGCATGCGGTTTTGGCCCTGGATACGGATGAATCGGTTTTTGAGTTTGCTTCTTTGGCCGGAGCCGTTTCGGACAGACTTTCTAAAGATAATATATCTGACTGCGATTTGGTGCTTATCTGTACTTATCCGCAGGCTGCCATTGATTTCATGGAAGACTTCGGTAAGTTTATCGGTAAAAAGCCCATTGTTATCGACTGCTGTGGCACGAAGGAAGTGATTGTATCCAAGGGTATGGAGCTTGCTTCGCGTTACGGCTTTACGTATGTAGGCGGTCACCCGATGGCGGGAACGCAGTATTCGGGATTTAAGTATTCCAAGGACAACATGTATCACAATGCACCAATGGTTATTGTTCCTCCTCAATATGATGATATAGAACTTTATGAGCGCATCAAGCGTTTATTAAGTCCTGCGGGATTCGGCTCAATTACCGTTACAACCGCTCACAAGCATGATGAGATGATTGCATTTACGTCACAGCTTGCACACGTTGTTTCCAATGCATACATTAAAAGTCCTACGGCGCAGAATCATAAGGGCATGTCTGCAGGAAGCTACAAGGACATGACAAGAGTAGCGTGGCTCAATCCCGAAATGTGGTCGGAGCTTTTCCTGGACAATAAAGAATGCCTTATAAATGAAATTGATATTTTAATTGATAACCTTCAAAAATATCGCGACGCGATAAATGACAACGATCGCGACAGACTTAGAGATCTTTTGGCGGAAGGAAGAGACCGCAAGGCACAACTCGACGGTAAATAAATGAAGCCGTCTGCTTCAAAGGTTAATCCTCGGAAGCAGACAGCGCTCTTTATAATTGTTCGTATATGGGTTCCATTTCCTCGTAGCCATGCCCGCATTGCGGACATACGAAGTCATCATCCAACGGCTCTCCTTCATAGTAGAAGCCGCATATTTTGCAACGCCAGCCGAGTACGTCAGCCTCCTTTTTTACGGGCTCCGGAGCCATCGGCTTTCTGTCCAATCGATATTGTGCGTAAGTAAGCACGGGATTGTCATTCAATATTTCCGCATCGTCTACCTTGGCCACAAACATCGTATGACTGCCTAATCGTTTCTTGAAAATAACGTGGCAGCTTATATATGCACAGGCCTCTTTATCAAGATATGGGATGCCGCGAAAATCCGTAGGATATGACGCACCTGCAAATTTATCCACTGTGTGACCTGATTGATTTCCAAATTGTTTTATTGTGTCATAAGAACAGTAAATATCAAGAATGGAAAGTGTAAAAACCTTACTTTTTTTGATAAGTCGTGTTGTGAGATTTGAATTCAAACATGAGATTACCACAAGTTTAGGGTTTGAAGCTACCTGAATACAGGTGTTTGTAATGCAGGCATTATATTTTTTACGGTACTTCGTGGAAAGAAGAAATACGCCGTATGTAAGTCGAAAAAGGGTACTGTCGTCCATTTTCTTTGGCCTCCCGCTCAGTCTTTCTTATATCCGCATTTAGGACAGCAGCCGTTCTCATCCAATGCGATTCCGCATCGAGGGCATCTTTCGATGGTAGAGGATACGTTATAACACTGAGTTGCTTTATTGTCGCCGCTTGTGAAAGTGATTTTGCTGATATTAAGCTTGTCTTTTAAAAGCTCATAGGTGATTTTAATCATTCCTTCGACTGTCATGGATTCCTTGGTTACGACAAGGCGGCAGTCGGGATATGCGCAGGCAAGTTCCGTACAGAATGCTTCGCCTTTATTGGTGTTGTTTTTAGCTCCGTTATATATGCCTTCTTCCTTATATACATTGATGATGGAAGGAAGCAAAGGATCGTCTTCGCGGAGTATTAATGCGTGGTCGAAGTTCTTCAAAACGCTCCACGCGGTTTTCTTGATTTCGTTACACGGAAAGACCATGTTGACGCCGGGGTTGATGGTATCTTCCACTTCAATGGTCATGATTCCGGTATGGCCGTGAAGGTAGCCTGCCTCTCCGCAGAATCCGTAAAAACGGTGTGCATATTGTATATTGAAGGTTGAAATACTTTTCATAATTAATGTGTCCTTTCTTTTTTTAAAAATGCAGGGGACGCGGGGTGGCGTCCCCCAATAGATTAATGTTATGGGTTTACTGAGTTTAGTTTTTTGATATGAAACTGTTTTAAGTTTTTCGTTTGGTTTTTGTTTAGTTTTTTGTTTAGTTTTTTTATTTAATTTTTTTATGAAGTTTTCAAAAATAATCAGATATATTAATTTGAAAAAAGAGATTCAAATTTGTAAACTGATTAATATATATGGCCCAATTTAACCACCTCCTTATCATTGGAAATTTGTATTGCGGTATCAAGTCGGGCAGATTTGATACGAGTGAAGCATACAAAAATCGTGCTTCCTAACTCAATCCAACAATTTCCGAATTGATAAGCAGAATTTCCAAGGATGGCATGTTTTGGATAATCCGGTTGAAGATTGGAAAGTAATACAATTGTTAACGAAAGGTACTAAAATGGTATGTTGAAACAGGTAGAAATTGATGACGGATGCATTTTAAGCGTCCACACCCGTATAAAAGATATGTGTAAGGCTGCAAGAAATCGTCTTGGCCTTACCAATCAGGACATCGCGGATGCGATATCGGAAAGATATGCTCTGGAAGATTTTTCCGTAAATACGGTCAATAATTTTTTCTCGGAACGTTCAAAAGCGGCAACAATTTATACCGCAGGCTGCATTTGCGCCGTCCTTGAGATATCGATTGATGCGGTTTTCGGTATTGAACATACTTTTTCGACGGCCGAGGAAGTTGAATTTGTCCAGCAGATGGCTCAGTTGAAGGTTGAAAACCGCCTTCTGGAACAGAAGCTGGAAGATATGAATAAAACAATGGAAGAGAAAGATAAACGAATCGACCAGGCTCACGAAGCGTTGGAATTCTACAGACTTGGTGCTCAAAAAAGCTCAAGAAACGTTCAGCCCTGGATTCTTAACGTAGTATTGTGCGTCCTTGCAATAGCTTTGATTATTATCGCAATTCTCTTATTCAAACGTTAAAAACAGCCAAAGAAAAAGGTAGTTTTGCTTCTCTTCAAAACTACCTTTTATCTATATATCAGCTTTTGCTTATATATTAAATCCCCTACGATGTATGCTACTACCGTGGAATAAATGAATTATTAACAAAACATATAAATTGATAAAGATTTTTTCTTTTGCTATACTCTATCTGAAAGGCGGTTAGGGACAGATGGACAGGAATTTCGGAATAAACAAACCTACGATATATGCGCTTGCGTGTCTTGCTCTTTTTGCGATATTGGCATATGTGTTGCCATTGGCGGGATTTTACAGCAAAGCGAAGGATATATATCTTACTGAAAACTCATCCGAACTTACGGGATTTAAGCCTTCGGCAGAGGTTATAACCGTCACTTCCAAGGAGGAAATACTTGCGGCAGGAAACGCACCAATAAGTCTTTTTGTCGATGCATCGGCTGTTGAAGATACCGGGTATGATTTATCTCTTTCGGAGGATATCGAGTTTGTTGAGAACGTGCCTTTCATAAGACGTCTTTACGCGTATCTTTTCGGGGTCGAAATCGAGCTTCGCACCCGCGGTATGTTGGAAGAGGAAAAATCTCCCGAGGTCATCATTAAAAATGTATCAAGTGTTCCCATTTGTTGTGACTTGTACAGGATAACGCTGCCGGACGGTACGATAGTGGCAGGCTTTTATGATTCAATTTTCGAAGAGCTTCCCAAATCGGGGCCGATTACTTTTCCTGTGGGCGTTGCTTCGGTTGACGAAAAGGGACATATTTCGATTGAAGGCTATAAAGGATTCATGGAAAACGTGTGGTTTTCACGGGTTCAGGATCACATTACAGCCTATTCGGTCAGAAGATTTATCCTTGCGACAGGCATTCTTTTGAGCATCTTTACGGCAATAGCAAGCGTACAGCACGAGAAGAAGATGGATGAAAAGAAACTTAGCGAGTATATTTCTAAACAAGAGCACCGGTAAATATGAAAGTAAACGACCTTTGCAGATAAGCGTGTACACATATATCGGTTGCTACAAATTTTTGTAAAAAGGCATCGACAGCGACATGGATTCGCTTTATCCTGCTCTTGGGACCGGTTTCCCATACGGCTTTTTCAAAGCCGTATTTTTTATGCTTTCTAAAGAAAACGGGTCTTCTGTAGGGAGTGATTGTCTCACCCTTCAGTATTGCCTGACTTTCCAAAGCATCATTTATATCAAGCTTATGAAGAGTCATTTCAGAATTTATGTCTTCAAAAAGGGATTTTCCCTTGTCTGTATTGAATAAAATCAAAGAAGCACCCTTGGAAGCTTTGACCTCGGGACAGAATTTGCCTACGCCCCAGGCATCTCCGATGGTGATATCGCCGACTCGATCTCGTCCCACATAAGAACATTTACCGCACAAACTGTGAGTGAACAAGTGCCAGTAATATCCGCGAAGATATGCGTCATTTTCGGAAGTAACAAGCTTGAAGCTTCCGTCTTTGAAGGAAACCCTGGCCGAACGAGTATCGATTTTACCGTTTATGGGCTCCTTGGAACGGAAGGTAAAGCTTGAGACCGGTTTACCACAGACGTTGTACGAATTTAAGTATTCATCAAAAAGAGCCTGAGAGGCAACACCGTGACACAATAAATCCACGGTTATTAAGTTATCGGATTTGATATTTTTAAGCTTCAGATAATTTTTGAGGGCACTGACCTGACAGGGTGTGGCTGTAAAAAGCACCTTTTCATTATTTTTAAGAAGTCTTTCGATACGCAAAAAGCAGTTGCCCAAATCACTTAAAACATACTTGGATTTTCTGAAAGGCTCACACTCTTTAAGTGTGTGACCGATATCTGTGATTACTTTAAGATTTTCGTCGTATTTTGCACCGCAGACATAGTAATCTTTGGAAATGACGGCTTTGACAATAGCCCAGAAGGCTCCGCCCGAAGAAGAGTTATAGAATGCGTCATCGTCCTTGATGCGGCCGGCATAAGCCTCGATGGGAGTGTTTTTCTCGACTGTGTCAGAGCATACGGGGCACACTTTTTCACATAATCCGCAATCAACGCATTTATCTTTGTCTATTTGAGGAAAGGGATATCCGTGCTTGTCGTAAACCATGGTGATGGCATTAACGGGACAAATATTAAAGCAGGCACGGCATCCCGAACAGTTCCTGGAGGAATCAGTTGTTATTGCCATTATCCTTGTCCTTTAAATCATTTAATATGTCTGAAAGCATGGTGGAAGAAATGCCTTCCGTATGAGGAAGAAATACGACGTCGGCGCCCAGGGCATTTAAATCTGCCGTAAGCTTATTGTACATGTCACTGTTCTTCCAATCCGAGCCGTGGAAAAGCGCATCGAACTTATACTGCTTCCAGGCTTCAACCTTGTCCATGCTTGTCTGCGGAACTGCCTTATCAACGTACTTGATTGCATCGACGATGGCAATTCTCTGATCAAAGGGAATAATGGGAGTTTTATGCTTGTAGTCCATTACTACCTCATCTGTGCTGACGCCGACAATGAGGTAATCGCATTGTTCCTTGGCTTTCTTTAAAATATTGAGGTGGCCGATATGAAACATATCGAAAACACCGGTCGTGTATCCGACTTTATACTTCTTCATGAGATGCTTTCTCCTTTTTGTGAAAAAACATATGTGTAATCTTTTTAAACAAGCCTAAGGTAGGCTCTCTGTAAAACAGTAAATCTGTAACTGCGGTAAGCACAAACGGGATAAGGGTAGAGGGTATTGCATACATTATCCACATTTTAACCGAATTAAAGGACTCTGCCGCAGGCATATAAAGACGTGATAAAAAGTATGTTGCTACCATGATGGCTACTGTAACAAATACGTGTCCGAGAAAAATAAAATTACTGCGATTGAGTATGTTCTTGGAAAGGTAAAAAGCATACTGGCAGGATCTGAAAATCGCAGCGGCGAGAGTACCGATGGCAACTCCTACGATACCGAACTTTATTACAAGAATAACGGATAATACAATATTCATTCCCGCTTCGAAAAACGCTCCGTTACGTGTTTGCTTGTAATGGCCGACGGCTGTAACGATAGTCTGATAAGGAATTCTGAAACAGGTAAACGCGCCTGCAAAGGTAAGTACGGCACCGAAAACCGGACGAAGATAGTTAACGTCGGTAACTCCGTCGGTATAAACCCTTGCAAAGGGTACTATTATGGCCAAAGCCGCCGAATATACTATGCTGGCAATTGAGAAAACGATTACCTCGTATATTTTAAGATTTTTGTGCATGACCTTATATTGCTTAAGGGCATACATATTTCCGAAAGCGGCACCGAAACCGATGATGAAGTTGGTAACAACTTTACGGATACTGGCAATTGCGTAGTGATATACGGTGTAAACCGAAACTTCCTTAATGTCGGCGAAAATGGTAATAACCATTACGTCGGTGTTATTGTTGACAAACTGCGCTACTTCGTGACCTACAGCGTCCCAACGCTGCTTGATAAAGTCCGTAGCCGGAGCAACTTTCTTGTTGAGATTGTATTTTCTTTTGGCATACCAGCAGATAATAAACGGATCAAGGGCAAAAACAAGTGAGCTTCCAAGCTTTACCCAGTGAATGGTGGCACCGCTGTTTATGAGGACTGCCGCGATAATCGTATTTAAAATTGTTGTTGCTGAATTAATGAATTTAATTACGCATTGTCTCTGATCGGCGCTCAACAGCATGTTGTAAGCAAGACCGAAGTAATACTTAACAAATGTTGAAATTGCGATAATCAATATCAGAGTAAATTCAAAAACCCAGGAGAAGTCGGTACATATCCATATAGGATAAATTGCAGCGAATACCAGAACGAAGCCTAAAAAAATAAGCGCAATCCTGCGCATAAAGCGTTCGGTCTGAAATACAATGGCACTGATGCTTTCAGTGTCCTTCTCTGCAAGCGGCTTATACAAAGCGGCTCTGGTAACACCGCCTATACCACCCTTTAAAAGAGTGATGCAGGAAATAAACTGGGTTATGGACGAAGTGATTCCGTTATAGTCGGAACCGAAGTTGGTAAGGATAAGTCTGGGGAGAATAAGTCCGCAGAGTATGGCAACCAGCTCATCCAGTATTCCTGCCGATACATTTAATACTGTTTTTTCGGCACGATTCTTCAATGCTTTTTCTCCCAAAATATAAAGTCTTTACTCATCATATGGTCGACGTATTCCTGATCGGGAAACTTCATATAATCCTTGTAGTACTGCTTAAGATAGAAATCATACTCCGAAGGAATACGGACATTCAGATTTTCGAAAGGAACAATAATTCCTTCGCCGTAAACCTCCTTCTTAAATACGTTCTTAAGCTTGTATTTGCCGAACGGATTCATAACATATTCGGCTTTGTCGTATTCATAGCGATGAATAAGCTCATCCATCTTATCGGCGTAGTAATTGCCCTTGGTAAGCTTATAAAAAGGATGCAAAAGAGCGTTTTTAATGTGCTTGTTCTTTAAGTGAAAGAATAAGGGAGTATGAGTAATGGAGTTACCCTTACGATAGCTTTCGGCTTCGCGCTGCATCTCTTCCTGAAGGGCTCTGTCATCCGGAATTCCCATCAAAATAAAAATATCGAGATGAATAAATTTGGTCGCATAGCCTTTGATTCCTATGCGGGGGAAAAGACCGTGAGTATTATTGCCAAGCTTGTAATAATTCACGTAATAGCCTTCGGGTAATTCGCGGGAAGCGCATTCGGCAAAACGATCAACCTCGTTGGAGGGGATGATTAAATCCGCATCGGCATCCCAGGGAATCATTCCCTTGTGACGAATTGCACCGAGTACCGTACCGGCCTGACAATAATATGTAATGTTGTTGCGCTCACAAATCTCGATTGTAAGGCGCATCATTTCAACTATTTTTTCCTGAATCTGTTTAATGGTGTATTTGCGAATCATAATAGTAACCTCAAAAGGAAGCTTATATAAGAAATAATCCTTTATAACCCTCTGTAAATGACATGGGCAATTTTCTTGCCGATTTTCTTGCCGAATACCTTGCAAAGCTTTTTCTGAAAACGATAGCGTTTCATTGCATCGGCGGTAACAAGGTATTCCATATGACCTTCGATTTTCTGCTCACAAGGTCGACAGAGACCGCAGGTTTCGCCCTTGATGGGGTGATGACAGAACCAGATGTGACTCATGATGTCTTCATAACCCAGTTCTTCAACGATTTTCTTCATTTCGTTCTCAGTTGTAAAAGCAAGCGGGAAAGAGAAATTACCGAATACATTAATGCAGTCTTTATATGTACACGATTTACTTAATACATATGAACCCGTTTCGGTTGTATCGTAACTACCGTAAGTATTGATTATATATCTGATGCCACTGTACTCACCGTCGGGCATAATGGCTCCGAGCTCAATGCCGGGATTTAACTTGGCATATCTGGCAAGCCATTCGTATTGAGTGCCGACAGCGGCAATTTTGCGAAGATTGTAATATGATTCGGTAATTTCCTCATCGAGAGGAATGTCTTTCTTATCGATAATCTCTAACGGTAAAAGATTGGCTTTGGTCTCGGGGTGCTTCTTTAAAAGATCGAGCAGAGTATTCATGTGCTCAATCTCGATTGACTCACTGTGACGATTGTCACCCTTGACGTATACGGGAGTAACATCTCCCTCCATTCTGGAAAGCTGAACAAGTCTGAAGGTTGAATCCCAACCCGACGTCCATAAAAGCTTTGTATTCATTATATTTGCTCCATTTTCACGGCAAAAAATCTTTGCACAAAAATACATCCTATATACTACCAAAAACACCCTCTATTGTCAATGAAACAGAGGCTTTTGAAAGCATCGAAAACACGGGCAAAAACAAAGTTAAATCACGAATTAACAAAGCTGTTTTATGACGATTTGCCCGAAATAAGGGCAACAAAAAAGATGGCATCCAAAAAAAGAATTCCAGGATGCCATCTTCGCGAAAAGGCTTATAAATACTGAGGTTTATGCCACGCTGGCAGATTCGATAACAGATGTTTCTTTACGGTATTTGTATATCGCAAAGCCAAGTACCAATATTGAGTACACTATTGTAATTGTTTCAAGAGCCGCCGTACCGAGATAACCCGAAAGGAACGCAACACCTGTATCAAGCAACATGTGAAGGAAGACTGCCAAAATATAATATGCAGGCTTCTTATCTTTTATGGCCATATAAACTATAAATGATAGTCCGATGTGAAGCATTATTGCACCGATTCGCTCAACACCCGCAGCGTAGAACGTTGAGGAAGGTATTTCCCATAATTGCTTTATCTGTTCATAATATGTTGTTCTTAAATTAACCGGAATGGACTCCATAATTGTGGGGAGCAATCCCGCGTTTACGCTTGCTATCATAATCAGATTGTTAATCTCGGATACACCGACCAATATGATGGATTCGATTCCGCCATGTCCGATACCGTACATAATGGAATTGGACTTATCAAGATATTTCTTCATGACAAATTTCATTGCAAGAAAGCGTCCGGTTTCTTCGAAAAGACCTGCGGCAAGACCGCCGTAGATGCAGTACGCAACTTTGCTTGTGTTAAGAATCGGGAGGAACTTGAACATGATATTGTGGAAAATGCTTTCAAGTATAAGCGCAAAAACTATAAATGTTGCCGCACCTATGAAAAAAGAAGAAATCTTTGCTTTGGTCTTTATCTTCCATAAGATTAACAGTACAATAGGAAGAAATATGCACAACAATAAGGTTACGGTTATGGCTGTGACGGTTGCCTGCGGTATGGGCAGAGTAATATATGTCATTATATGCTTTTCCTTTCTTTAATGGCTTTGTGATATTGTATTAAAAGAGTGTGCCATTTATTTGCTCTTGCTTATTATATATTTTTACGGACGAATTTTCAAATCACTATTCTTTTGGAGGATTTAATAAATATGGATGATTGTACTAAAAGACTCGAGGAAAGAAGAATTTCCGGGGAGCAGATTTTTGACGGTGTGGTTTTGCATGTTTATTTCGATGAAATTGCTCTTCCCAACAATGAGCATGCAACACGCGAATACATTAAGCATGTAGGCGCCGTATGCGTTATACCGGTCACGGATGATAATAAAGTCATTATGGAAAGGCAGTACAGATATCCCGTAGGACGTGTTTTATATGAAATTCCGGCAGGAAAGCTTAACAGCAAAGAAGAGGACAGACTTGAGGCTGCCAAGCGTGAACTTTCGGAGGAGACGGGATACACGGCCGATGAATGGATAAATTTGGGAGAATATCTTCCCGCAGCCGCATACAGCGACGAGCGTATTACGATGTATATGGCCAGAGGACTTCACAAGGGCAAGCAGAATCTTGATGAAGATGAATTTTTGGATGTATACGAAGAGGACCTTTCAAAGCTTCTTTCTTTTGTTATGAACGGCACAATACGTGACGGAAAGACACAGGTGGCAATCATGAAAGCCGCAAATCTTCTCGGCGTAAAGGAATAAATTTATGAATAAACTTATTGTTATTGCGGGAACCAACGCTTCCGGTAAAAGCGGATTGGGCATAGAACTGGCGAAGAAATTTAACGGTGAGATAGTGTCTGCGGATTCAAGACAGGTTTTCGAGGGCCTCGATCTGGGATCGGGAAAGGTTACGAAGGAAGAAATGCAGGGAGTGGAGCATCATCTTCTCTCAGTCGCAAAGCCCAATGATTTCTTTTCTCTTTCCGTATTTCAGAAAATGGCATATGAAGCAATCGACTCGATAGTGCTAAAAGGGAAGGTACCTTTTCTCGTGGGCGGAACGGGACTGTATGTAAACAGCGTCGCAGACGGATATAATCTTTGTGAGAAAACGATAGATGAAAAGCTTCGAAACGAAGTAAGCGCAAAATCTTCGGAAGAATTAATTACAATTATTAAAGAAAACAGTCCTATTATTCTTGATACGATTGATGTTAAGAATAAAAGAAGACTCGAGCGCGCCGTAGAGAAAATACTTACCGGCGAACCGCTAGAAAAGCCCTCAAAGCCTTTGTATGACTGCCTTTTACTGGGCGTAACGTGGCCTCGGGAAGTTTTGTACGAACGCATAAAAGAGCGGCTTGACCGAAGACTTGATGAGGGAATGATAGAAGAGGTGGTAAGGCTTCGCGAGGAAGGCGCTACGGATGAGTTTTTGTATAAACTGGGCCTTGAGTACAGATACATACTTATGTATTTGCGGGGCGAATTTGAAAGCTTCGATGCTTTCTACACTAAACTTTTCACGGAAATAAGGCATCTTGCCAAGGAGCAGATGACCTGGTTTTCCAAAAGAAAAGACATTCACTGGATTGACATGACGAAGGAGCCCGAGGCGGAAGCTTCAAAGCTTATCTCGGAGTTTCTTCTTAAATAAATTAAACGGAGGGTTACGTATGAATACCAAACCATGTGATGAGAAGGCTATTAAGGAAGTAAAGGTTTTACTGGAATATTTAAATTCCATTGAAGGAAAGGGAATATTAACCGGCCAGCATACACAGTCAATTCCCATGGAAGAACTTGATTATATTCATGAACTCACGGGCAAGCTTCCCGCCGTATGCGGATTTGAACTTTTGGGATATTCACCCAACATAAACCGTGCCGATGCGGATGAAGACTGTTTAAAGGAAGTGGATGACAATTACGGAACAACAGATTGTGCTGTAAAATGGGCGCAAAGAGGCGGCATTGTTACGTATACCTGGCATTGGTTTTCTCCTCTTTACGGTAGGGATAAATCCTTCTATATAAAGAATACGGAGTTCGATGCTTCAAAAGCCATAATAAAAGGAACAAAAGAATATGAGGCGATGATTAAGGATTTGGATGTTATGGCCGATATTCTTAAAGGATTTCAGGATAAGCACATTCCCATTTTGTGGAGACCTTTCCACGAGGCGGAAGGAACATGGTTCTGGTGGGGCGCAAAGGGTCCTGTTGTGGCACGGGATTTGTACCGCATAATGTTTGATTATTTTACAAAAGAAAAGGACATTCACAACCTTATCTGGGTATGGAATTGTCCTGTTAAAGAAGCATATGTGGGCGATGATTATTGCGACATTATTTCAAGAGATCTGTACACCGAAGCTCATGTGTACACAAGCTATTTGAAGGAGTACAAGGAACTTATAGATAATACGACAAGCACCAAGGGAGTGGCACTTGCCGAAAACGGAGTACTTCCGGATGCGGATTCGCTTAAGAAGGACGGGGCAAAATGGCTTTGGTTCATGACCTGGAGCCATGAGTTCTGCATGACGGAGCAATACAATGAAAGAATCGCAATGAAGAACCTTTATGAGAATCCGTATGCAATAACGCTTGATAAACTTCCTAAACTATATGAATAAATATTATTGCATCAATAATATTTATGGGGTAAACTACTGAGTTAGATACGTATAGTATCCTATACGATTTTATATTCTGTGGAAATATATCACAGGGAAATGAGGAAAAATGAGTAAAATGAGAAAAGGACTTGGACTTTTCGGACTACTGTTTGCTTTATTACTGTTAGTTCCCGTAAGCTCCAAGGCAGCAACCAGTGACTGGAAAGAGCCGCACAAGGCTGTTTTGACCGATGAAGAAATCGCTGCTTTATCGGAAGAAGAAAGAGAAGCATATCTTGAGAATATTATTTATTCTACAGGATATATTCCGATTGACGATCCCAAATTCGCTCCGAATGCGGAAGGCTCATCTGTTGATTACGAAGCCATTTTGGAAGAATACGGATTGGATAGTCTTCCTGCCAAGTATGACGGCCGTACCAAAGGATATATTCCCGCAATTCGTAACCAGGGACAGTACGGAACATGTTGGGCACATGCAGTAATGGCATGTATGGAAATTGACCTTATCAAGAATCATAAGGCACCCAAAGATATCAACCTTTCGGAAACACAGTTATGCTATTTTTCATATAACTTCCCCGGAACAGATCCCATAGGAGGATTGAAGGGGGCCAAGTATAAGTTTACTACCGCAGGCGGTATGAAAAATGTATTTGATGGCGGTAACGGTATTGTAGGTATCAACCCCCTTATGGAGTGGGCAGGAGCAGCTGATGAAAAATCCAATTCCAAGCTTGCTTACGAAAATGCAGCAAAAGTGCTTACAAAGGGATTGACTTCTTCCGATGCATACAAGAACAATTATGCTCACGTTAAAAATTACGGACAATTACAAAGCTATGCAAAAGATGATATTAGTGCAATCAAGGCATTAATATATAAATACGGTGCGGTAAGTGTATCTTATACGTCCGATTCGAGCAGCTTCAGCAACCAGTATAATTCGGTTTATCATGACACTGCATACTTGACCAATCATGCGGTTACAATCGTGGGTTGGGATGATAACTTTTCAAAGAACAACTTCGTAAAAACCGCACCCGGAAACGGTGCCTGGATTGTACGTAACAGTTGGGGAGCTTGGTGGGGAGAAAGCGGTTATTTCTATCTTTCCTATTATGACAAGACAGCAAATAACATTCAGTTTTTTGATACAGTATTTGCTTCCGATGATAAGGGTAAATCCGTTTATCAGTACGATGCGATGCCTTTTAAGGCATATTCTTCAAATGGCTCCGAGGTAGCTACTATTTTCACTGCCAAATCAGATATTACGGTTAAGGAAGTGAATGCTCAGGTATACGGATATAAAAAAGGTACGTATAAGGTTTCCGTTATTACAGGCTTTAGCGGTAATGATTTGTCAACAGGCTCTGTTAAGGCATCCGGCAGCTTTACTACAGCCAACGCGGGACAGTGTGTAGGCACGGCTAAGCTTTCAAAGGGAGTCGCTGTAAAGAAAGGCACAAAGTTTGCAGTGAAGGTTGTAACTCCCTCAAATGGTTATGTAACGGTTGATAGACCTTACAATCTTTGGGGTTCGTTTACTGCTATGAAGAGTACTCCCAGTAAGTCAGTATTAAGGTACTCAAGTTATGGTTCCTGGATTGAAAGTTCATACAATGCCTGCATCAAGGCTGTTGTTTCAGGAAAGTCTTCTTCATCATCAACCTTAAAGCTTTCCAAGCCTTCAATCAGCAAGGTTACCAATGTTTCCGGCAAGAAAGCCAAGGTTACTTTCAAGAAGGTATCAAAGGCTACTTCTTACGAAGTACAGTATGCTACCAACAAGAACTTCAAGAGTGCCAAGAAGGTTACTGCCAAGAAGACAACCGTTACACTTAGCAAGCTTAGCAAGAACAAGACATATTATGTAAGAGTTCGTGCAGCAGCAAAGAGCGGTTCCAAGAAGGTATACAGTGCATGGTCAGCAACCAAGTCTGTAAAGATTAAGAAATAGTGATATATAAATCAATCCCCGAAAGACAATTCTTTCGGGGATTTTTTTGTGCTTTTGAAGGATTCTTTTCACGAGTGATTCAAATAATTTATTCGCTTTCTCCTTCGATAATCTGCTCATATAAGTCAAGACCGAAGCTTGTGAGCGAAGGAATATTCTGAATCATTTTATATGTTCGCTCTCCGTTTTCCTTACGCTCGGCGCAGAAAAACGTTACGTCCGAAGGCTTTCCGGAAGCTTCCAAGGCCTTATTTTCCTCATACATCTTCTGGGCAAAAGAAAGCAGATGTGTAACCGTTATTATCTTTACGCCCGCTTCGTTCAGGGCTTTAATGATGTCGTAGGCGATAACCGAACCGTCCTTTTCGGTTGTGGTCGCGAAGGATTCGTTAAGAAGAATTAATGAATCGGGACCTAAATTATTGACAATACCGTTCATGCGGTTCAATTCCTCATCCAAACGGCCGCTGTTCATTGTCTCGTCCTCACGGCGCGTAAAATGCATGAAAAGCGAAGAGAACAGCCCGCTTTCGAACCTGTCGGCAATGACGAAGAGCCCGCATTGGAGCATAACCTGAGCAATGCCGATGCTTCTTAGGAAGGTGGACTTGCCGCCCTGGTTGGCGCCGGTAATGATAATGAGCATCTTCGGGTCAATTTCACAGGTGTTTCCGACGGCATCGACCTTTTGCTCGATGCACATGACGAATTCTTTTAGCTCGGCAAAAGAAAGTCTCTTTCGATCGCAAACCTTCGGATAGCAGTAGTTAAGTCCGAAACGCTTTACGTGGTGAGTAAGAATGGCGGCACCGCGGTAAAAGGCAATCTGGAAATGCAGTCTGTCCCAGAAAGGCTCGAATTCGTCCATAAAAGGCTCAAAGAAGGAAAGAACGTACTTGATTACCGCTGTTTCCAGCATGGCAGCCTGCTTGGAAGTCTCGATACTGTTGTCTGTTGAGAACGAGTCCTGCGAAAGGGAAGTGATATACTCTTTTAACTTACTTATTGTGCTGTCGGGATTTCTGTATTTCTGTAACGAAGTTTCCAAATCCGTAAGCTTGAAATCTATAAGCTTGCATCCGTCTCCGACCTTGCAGCTCATGGCAAAACAAGGCTTTTCGACAGTAGGCTTCTTATATACCGTATCGTCTGTAGATACATAGAAAGAGATTCTGGAGAGGATATCCTTTATGAGATTTTCCTTCTCGTCACTGTAGCTTTCAAGGAAACGTTTGCAAAAGCTCTGAAGTCCCTGCGACTTGAAATTTCCCCGCTTGGCTATAATGAAAGACTTCAAAACCGAAAGACTGTCCGAGAAAAGCTTGATGGTGTGAATTCGTGTAACAAGCTTACCTGTCTGATCGGTTGAACCCTTGTTGATAACATGCCTTCCGAGCTTGTCCCAATTCATCAAAGTCTTTCCGGTGAGAGTGTAGACGGCTTCAATAAACTCTTCGTTTCTGATGGCATCCTCAATGATACTCTGGCGATAGTATATTTCCTCGGAAGACTTCAAGGGAGTGAGAACAACCCTGTACATCGTATCCTTGATGTACGGATCGGGAGATTCGATTCTCTTGACGGTATTGTTCTGATAAATGACCTTCTGCGAAGCCAGTGAAAACATGGAATTCAGGGTAAGGTCGGTTGTTATATTCTTGTAATCAATGTAATAATCAGGATTTAACCATTCCCTGTCGGGATAAAGAAGAAATACATTCATGACGATAATCTCTCCTTTAGCTGTTCATAAGATAATTCGTACTTGTCAATAATTCTCGAGGCGACGGTCTCGTACTCCATAATGCTTCTTAAAATCTTGTAAGTCTGAATGCCGTTTTCATCAAGCGCGGCGCAAAGACCGACTGCGTGCTCCTCGCTTTTTAAAAGCTCGGAAAGATGCGTAACGTAGATGCCGTGACAACCGCTTTGCGTAAAGTGCTTCAAAACCTTCGTGCCCATTATGCATGCGTCATAGTTGGCAGCCGTGGTAAATAACTCGTTTATTATGACGAAACTGTTTACGTCCGAAGACGCCATCATGGGCTTTAAGCGGATAAGCTCCTCCATAAGCTTTCCGCGTCCCGTTTCCAAGCTTTCCTCCACCGAAAAATGCGTCATGATGGAGTTGAAATAATGAAGATTGGCACACACTGCAGGAACGCAAAGCCCCATCTTTGTAAAGAAAACAAGCTGTCCGAGACTTCTGGCGAAGGTCGTCTTGCCACCCTGATTGGGGCCGGTGAGCACGTAAAACAGCTCATCCTCATCGTAGTAAAAATCGTTGTCTATAACCGGAAGCGACCGCCTCGAATTTAAAATCGCAAGCGATAAATCGTAAAGGCCGGCGGCTTCTATTCGCTTGTCTTCATTAACCGTCGGTATGGCAAAAGAAAATCCCTTTTCCTTCATGGAGTTAACGAAAGAAATGAAGGAAAGATAGAACCCGATTTCCTTGTAAAAACGGATGAATGTACTGTTTGAAAAATCCTCATGCCTTGACTTTAACGAAGAGATTTTCTTAAAGACAGCAGGAGATTTTTTCATCAAAAGAGTAATAACATCCCGCTCGAAACCTTCCAATTCCGGAGTACTCATGAAAGGACTCTTGAAAGGCTCCTCATTGTCGGGATAAAGACGTCTTAACTTATCCTCGAAGCTGTCGGAAACACTTTCCGAAGGCTCTGTGGATTGGAGAAAAACTCTGTTGTTGTCGTAGACAAGGGATAGTTCGAAAGCTCCCAAAGAATCGGCAACCGATGAAGATACTTCATAAAGCTCTTTGAACTCATCGGTGCTGCAATATAAATCAAGCGCTTCTTTAAAAGAATTCAGTCCCGGTGATGACAGGGAAAAGTTCTTTAACGCATTCGAAAGAGTGCTCAGAGCATCACAATAGAAGAAAATGGCATTAATAAGTCTGATATTCCGCTGAAGGTTCGTATGAACCTTTTCGCGGTCCGAAAGAGCACGGTCCATGTCCTGCATGGAACGGTAGAATTTCAAAAATGACGCAAAGGTGTCGGGAACGCAAAGGTCCGTAAACACTTCGCGACGATATTGTTCACACTCGAAGTCCAAGGGAAAATAACGATAAAAATTCGTTACATCTTCACCCCATACGGCACTGACCGTATCGATAATCTGCGTCAGGTTTAAATCCGTGAAGAAAACATCCCTTACGGCATCGGTGGTAATGACTTCTTTTAAGTCAAGAATACTTGTAAAACTCATAAAAGATACCCCCGGTCTTTTATATTAATATCAGCCGAATACAAGATCACGTAACGTAGGATGGATAACACCGTAGGCAGGACCGCATCCTCTTACGTGCATGGTATATACAAGAGAAGTTTTGCTCTTGGTATCCATAATGATACAGCTTCCCGCTGCACCGTCCCAGCCGAATACACCATTGGGAGCAGCGGCTTTATTGAGGTCTCGATTCATTAAAACCTGCATTCCGATACCATAGCCGTAACCTACACGACCCATCAATGTGGAAATGTCCTTAAGGCCTTCTTCGCATAAAAGGTTTTGCTTAATAAGTTCAACGGTTTCGGCCTTTAATATGCGAACCCCGTCCTTGCTGATACCGCCGTTTGCAAGAGTATCTGCCAATACGGCATAATCCTCGGTACAGCTGATAAGCCCGGCACCGCCGCTTTCGTAGCATTCGCTGAGCTGATAATTACAAGTCTTTTCCATGGGCTCGGGCTTGCCGGCAGATTCGTTAAAGATGTACTGGTCGGCAAGGTTATCAAGATTATTGTCGGGCTTTGCAAAAAACGTTCTCTTCATTCCGAGCGGCTCAAAAATATTCTTCTTTAAAAACTCCGAAAACTTCATTCCCGAAACAACTTCAACAACAGCAGCACAAACATCGTGGCTTAAGCTGTATAAAAAGTGAGTGCCGGGATGGAACATTAAAGGCGATTCGGGGAAAGCATTTACGATATCCTGCGTGGTAGCGGCTGCACCCTTTTTATTAAGGACGCGAACAATTCCGGGTCTGTTTAAATCGTAATCGAGCCCGGATTGCATGGATACAAGATGCTTGATAAGAAGCGGATTCTTTGCGGGAACAACCTTATCCCCATCCTTGACCATAAGGTTTTTGTAAGCAGGAAGATATTTATCCACACGATCTTCCAAAGAAAGCTTGCCGGCTTCGATAAGCATTAAAACCGATGTCATTGTAATAACCTTGGTCATGGAAAACATAAGATACATGGTGTCATTTGAAACGGGTACGGTGTGTTCGAAATCAACCTTTCCGCTCATGTGTCTGTAGATTTCTTTATGCTCCTTGTAGACGATACAGTCTACGGAAGGAACATAGTCTGATGTTAATGAATCAAGATATTCCGTCAATTTATTGCTGTCCATAAGATAACCTCCAAATGAATATCCCGCATTTGTAACCCATATTCGGCGGGAAATAAGTATATCCTTAAAATATCATAATCATCATTCTTTTTATAGATAAATATTGCTATCTTTGTTATAATTGCATTTATCGGAGGGCTTTAACCATGAATAAGAAAGTAGTTGTTCTTTTTGTATGCCGCGCAATTTTATGGTGCGTAGCACTTGCGGCAACAATTTATTGGATATATTGGAATTTCAAACTCTATTCCATGGGCGTTTTCGATGTCCATGAATTTGCTTCCATATTCAGATTTAAGTTTTACAAGGCATTGATTGTATCGATAGCGGCGATTTGTCTTTCGTTCATCTTAAGAAGATTCAGCGACGGAATAAAGCGCATGGAGGAACTCGACAAATTCCAAAAAGCATTGGAAGATGCACAAAATTCGTAAATAAACGGGGCGCCCTTAAATTAAAGGACTGCCCCGTTTTTATTTTTGAATAAAGAAGATTTTAAATAGTAGATAGTGAAAATGATTGAGCTTAATGACCACGTGATGGGATAAGCCCTGTAAACCGTTTCGATAACCGGGAAGAATCTCACAGCTACGGTAATGTACGTTATTCTGAAAACGCACCAGCAACCGAGCATGACAAACATCGGAACGGTAGTCTTTCCGGCACCTCTTAAGACGGATGCGATACAGTGCGAATACGATAACATGCAGTAGAACAGGCACTCTATATGGGACTGAACGGTTCCGTATGCGATTACATCGGGGTCATTGGTAAACAACCCTATGCAGAAAGGGGCGAATGTAAAAAGAAGGATACCGATAACCTCGGCACACGTCACTCCGACGATGATTCCGAAACGAGCGCCCTTCCTTGCACGTTCCCTTTGACCCGCACCGAGATTCTGGCTGGTGAAAGTAGTGAGGGCACTGCATACACTGTGAATCGGAAGAAAAGCGAAGCCTTCAAGCTTGAAATACGAACCCGAACCGGCCATCGCAATTGACCCGAATGCATTAATGTTAGACTGAACAATAACATTTGCAATTGCAATTACGGAATTCTGTATGCCGGTAGGGATGCCTATCTTGAGTTCTTTAATAAGTACACTCATATTTATGCGAATATCTTTTAATACTATTTTGTGAGGCCCGTCTGTGCGCAATAATTTAGCAAAAGCAAGAGCAGCTGAAAGGAATTGTGATATAACAGTAGCTATTGCGACACCTTTTATTCCCAAAGGGAAAACGGTTACAAGTAAAATATCGAGAAAAATATTTGTAATTGCACTAACAATGAGGTAATATAAAGGATGACGGCTGTCACCAACTGCCTGGAAGATACCGCAACATGTGTTGTACATCACGTTTGCAAGACTTCCGATAAAGTAGGTTTGTAAGTATGAGACAGAGCTGGGAAGAACATCACCGGGGGTTCCCATGAGCCGTAAGATTACAGGCGCGAAGAATACTCCGATAAGCGTCATGATAATTCCGCATATAAGTCCGAAGCCTACAGCGGTATGCGTTGCGGTATGGACATTTTCGTAGTCTTTTGCACCGTATCTGTTGCCGATTATTACACCGGCACCCATAAATAATCCGTTTACAAACCCTACAATCAGAAAGATTAAGCTTCCGGAAGAACTTACGGCAGCCAGGGCTTCTTTCCCGAGATAATTTCCTACCACAATTGTGTCGACTACGTTGTATAGCTGTTGCAAAAGCTGTCCTAAGAATACGGGCAGAGCGAACAATATGAGTTTTTTACTTATTGATCCTTCAGTCATTTTTACGCTCCATAAAATACAGTGATAGAATATCACAAATATGGTACATGAACAATTATTACGACGTTAATTATACGTTATCATCGGGGATGTAACATTCATCTAAAGATAAAGGAGGTATTTGATATGGCATTATCGTACAACAAACTTTGGAAGTTACTCATTGACAAGAGAATGTCAAAGGCTGAGCTTCGTCACTTGGCTGACATCGCTCCCAACACTATGACCAAGCTCAACAAGGAGCAGCCGGTTTCAATGGATGTTCTTTGCAGAATCTGTGAGACTCTTAAAGTTGATTTCCCTGATATCATGGAATATATCCAGGAGAGAAGATAAGTTTTCTCGATTAATCATAAGCTTGGAATAAAAAACGTGCCCCTTCATTGAAGGAGCACTTTTTTTATGCATTCTTTCATTTCTGCATTCTTTTTATTTCGGCAGGGCAGGTATGCTTGGTAAAAGGACCGAACTGACATGCCTTACAGCCGAAGCATTTCGTGTAAGGAGTATCGTTTATTACTGCATTTGCAAATCCGGGGTCGGCAAGTATTGCACGTGCCAAATCCACGGTATCTGCGTACCCGTTTTCTATAATATACTTAACCTGCTTGGGAGTATTTATGTCTCCGACCGTTGAAATCGGGATACGATCTTTGAAATAATCTTTGAATCTGACACCGAAGCTTTGAAATTTATTGATGTTCGGGTCTTTGTATTCGGAAACAACACCCCAGTCGGTCATACCGCAGGAAACCTGAAGATAATCACAACCGGCCTTAACGTACTTTTCGGCTACTTCAATTGCTTCTTCGACATTAGGGTCAAGTCCCGTAGTTCTTACGGAAATAAGAAAATCTTCACCGCATTCTTTACGTATTGTTTCAATCATCTCACTGCAGAAGCGGGCACGGTTTTCGGGTGAACCGCCGTATTCGTCGGTTCGCAAATTGTTTTCGGGCGAAACAAATTGATTAATAAGATATCCGTGACAGCCGTGGAGCTGAACACCGTCATAACCGGCCTTCTTGGCGCGCATTGCCGCATCGGTAAAGGCTTTTTGCATGTCGTGTACTTCATCCTTGGACATACCCTTTGTGATGTATTTGCCCATGAAGCCGTCTCTTTCAATGGTGGAAGGACCTACAGGCTCACCGCATTCGGGATTGGAAGAGTAGCCTGCGTGATTAAGCTGGATAATAACAACCGCACCTTCACGGTGACAAGCCTCAACAATGGCTTTGTGTCCTTCAATCTGCTCATCGCACCAAAGCCCCATGTGGTTCTTGCCGAAACGACCGCCCGGAAGAACTGCCGTAGCTTCAACACAAATAAGCCCCGTGCCGCCCTTGGCACGCTCCTCATAGTGCTTAACAAGCTTTTCGGTAACAAGCCCCGAATCGTCGGTAAAATCAAACTTAACGGTAGGGGCGAAGGTAATACGGTTTTTAACCGTGAAATGACCGATTTTAATCGGATCGCTGACCTTGACCATAACGTAACCCTCTTTTAGATTGCAAATTTATACTATGTGAACGAAAATATCATCCACGAAGAACTCTGCATTTCCGTTGGTTTCAACATAAATTTCTGCGGAAAGCAAATCTTTTGAAAGCTCTGTGACAAAAGAAACTTTCTTCCATTCATTAGCGCCGCTTTCAACCTCCGAAAGCATAACGGGTACAGCGCCGTCAAGACCCATTCGGATTATGCTGTCCGAAGTCTTGACATAAGCGGAAAATTCAATCGTGTGACCGATGTATTGTGAAATGTCGAACTTAACGGTTGCATCCTTCTCCTGACGGGTAACCATAAGCGAATGGCTCTTTCCGTCAACGGATTCTTTGTCGGTAACGGAAAGTACGGGAAGGTGTCCCATACCGCGGATTGCGGAAATGTTACTCTTGTTTTCGAAGCTTTCCTTAAGGCCTACAAGCTTAATTTCGATGTCGTCGGCGTAAACGGGACTGAAGGTTTTCTCCTCGGTTTCTTCGGTAGTGAAGAAAAGGTACATGGAGTGAACATCGCAAGGAATGGTAAGCTCTCCGGAAAGATTAACCCAGTTGTCCATGGAAGACTCACCCGAAGCAATTTCATCCGTAAATTCGTTGTTGGTCTTTAAGATAACGCGTTTAGCGGGGCTTAATACCCATGCACTTACGGAAACGGTCTGGCCGATGAAGTCGGAAACATCGATTCCTATGCCGCACCAGGCACCGAAACGCATATCGTTGCAAAGCGCGTATTTGCCGCTTCTTACGACCTTGTCCTGAATCATTAAGTGACCGTCGCCGAGCATCTTGATGCCGAAGTCTTCGGGTGCGGGCATTTCGTCGCCGTTTACGGGCTCGAAGTCGATATGGCGGTCGGAAAGGTCAACAACAATCTTCTCGGGTTCACCTATGCTCTCGCCGGTCTTTCCGTATACTACTGCGTCAAAAGAAAGCTTTTCGGACAAATCCTTTCTGAAAATAAGGGGATCTGCTCCTCTTATCCAGGAGTTGTCGTCGGTAAGGCCCCAGAATGTTACGCAGGTAATGTTTGCGCCTTCCTTGTGGGCTTCTAAGAGACATTCGAAAAACTTCTTATAAAAAGCAGCCTGATAATATTCACGGTTAACGTTGTTGCAGGTACATTTGACATCCAGCTCCGTTACATGAATAAAGGGAGCAATCTTACCGTATTTGATAGCAGCGTTTTTGTATTCCTCAATATCGTTGTTGTCGCTTAAGTGGCCCTGCATACCGATTCCGTCAAGATAACCTTCAGAAACGATACTCTTATGACCGTGGCCTTCTCTTGTAAGGGCATTTATGATTGCTTCCTGCTTGTCGGGCTGGAACTCGTTGTAATCATTGTAAAAAAGAAGAGGTCTCAAGGCCTTTAAGGCTTCTTCGTCACCGGCATCAATACCGTAGGAAGCCGCATACATGGCAGAATACTTTAACTCGGCTTCTCTTGCATATTTAAATGCGAAGAACATAAAGTCATCGCCGATTACCTGATACCAGTAGGTGTTGCGAAGACCGGTTTCGGTCTTGTCGGCAAGCTCGATGGCTTCGTTTACGACATCCCATGCGTAAATAAGCTTTCCGTAGCCTTCCCGGTACATGTATTCCATAAGCGAGTGAATGTAGCTTTCAAGACGCTTAAGCAAAACTTCTCTTGAAACGTAGCATTCGGGCTTGAGCTTTTCAAAATATTTCATGAAAGGCTTTTCTTTCAAAACTTCGGGGTCTGTCGGGAATGTTACGGGAGTATAGTTTTTGCAGAAGATTTCCTTGGGACACTGGCTGTGCCATACAAGCACATGACCACGGACGGGCATATCGTTTTTAAGACACCAGTCAAGCATATCCTTGGCTTCGGGATTGATGACAAAAGGAAGATATTCTTCGGTAGCCTCAGGACTTTTAAATCCCATGTTGTACATAGGCTTCAACTGATTTCCGAAGGTCATGCTGTTGAAATGCTTAAGCATTAATGCTTCTTTATCGGGATTTCCGATTTCGTTGTTGGTAAAACGCTCGTTGACTTTTTCGCAGGCAACACCGATACGAAAATCATCCTTGTAGATATCTTTTAAAATAACATTTTTGGTACTCATACTTATTGTCTCCGTGATTTTGTGTTATCATAAATAATTGTATTAATTATAACAAAAAGGTTGGCATAATGTCACCCCTTAATGAATTCAGAAACGGACTTAATTATCTATGAAACTTGTAATTTCCTATCTTAAAAGGCATATGGCGATTTTTCTTTTGTCAATGCTGTTTTTAACAATGGAGGCGTTGGCAGACCTGCTGCAGCCCACGTATATGTCGTTTATTGTGGATGTCGGCGTTAAGAATGCGGACGTTTCACAGATTTTGAAGTACGGCGGCGTAATGCTTTTGATAGCGCTTGTCGGAGCACTTTCGGCGGTAATGCGTAATATCTATGCCAGCCGCACATCGCAGACAATCGGCAAGGAAATCCGCAAGGATATGTACAATAATGTACAGAAGCTTTCGCTCGAAAACATCGACAGGCTTCAGCCGGCGTCGATAATTACGCGAATCACCAACGACGTTACTCAGATTCAGGACTTTGTAAACAGCCTTATGCGAATCATGGTTAAGGCGCCCATCACGGGTATCGGTGCGATTGCGCTTATCGTAATACGAACCCCGAGACAGGCTCCGGTGATGCTTGTGATTCTTTTAATTGTGTCCGTATTTATCGTATGCAACATTAAAATCGGTTATCCCAGGTTCGGCATTGTCCAAAAGAAACTCGACCGCTTAAACGGCGTAACACGTGAGTTTTTATCTTCGGTACGTGTCGTAAAGGCATTTCGCGCCGAGGACGAGGAAACCGAAAAGTTCGATGAAGCCTCTTATAATCTTGCGCTTGCAAATACCGATGCCATGAGAGTTATGGCTGTATTTACTCCATTAATCGGACTTACCGTAAACTTCGGAATTGTTCTTTTGCTGTGGCTTTCGGGCGGTAAGGATGCGACACAGATCGGCAGAATAATGGCATCCGTTAACTACATGACACAGGTTTTGTTTGCGGTAAACATGATTTCCATGGTTATCAACAACTCCGTAAGAGCCGTTGCTTCAGCAGAACGTATCAATGAAGTTTTGGATGAAAAGCCTGCGCAGGAGAAGCCTTCGGAGCCCAAGTTTCCCAAGATTTCGGGAAATATCGTGTTCGACAATGTTTCTTTTACCTATGCGGGATGTAAAAGAGAGTCTCTTTCGGATGCTTCGTTTACCGTGGAAAGCGGCACGACGGTAGGTATCATAGGACCGACCGGCTCGGGAAAGACTACTCTTGTTAACCTGATTCCCAGATTTTACGATGTTACAAAGGGTCGCATCATCATAGACGGTGTCAACGTTAACGAAATAGACGAGAAATACTTACGTTCCGAGGTTAGCGTAGTGGCGCAGAAAGCCCTTCTTTTTACGGGAACGGTAAGGGACAATTTAAAGTGGGGACGTGAAGATGCCACGGATGAAGAGATAAAGGAAGCCGCCAAAATCGCTTGTGCTGATTCGTTTATCGAAGAGAAAGAGGAAGGCTACGATCTTTTATTGGGACAGGGCGGCGTGAATCTTTCCGGCGGACAGAAACAGCGTCTTTCGATTGCAAGAGCGCTTTTGAGAAATCCGAAAATTTTGATTCTTGATGACTGCACAAGTGCTTTGGATGCGCAGACGGAGGCTACGGTTTTAAACGGTCTTTCGGGTATTAACAAAGACATTACGGTGCTTTTGATAAGTCAGCGTATATCAACGGTTATGCGTGCGGATAAAATCCTTTGCATGAACGAGGGCAGGGTAATGGGATTCGGAACGCATGAAAATCTTATGGCAAATTGTGATATTTATCGTGAAATATATGATTCACAGATAGGAGGTGGCGACAATGGCAGATAGCAGAATTTCGACTCCTCCTCAGAACATGAACGGCATTCAAAGACCCGGCAGGGGAATGGTTGTCGTTAAGCCCAAGGATTTGAAGGGCACACTGAAGCGCTTATGGGACCTTACCAAGGGACACAGAAACGGTCTTTCGTGGGTTTTGCTTTTGTCGGCATTATCTTCCATAGCGTCCATAGTATCGCCTTATGTTACGGGTAATGCAATATCGGCGGTGGACACGCAAAGCCCGTTGACGGCAGTTTTACTGATGCTTATAGGCCTTTATGTTACGGAGGCTTTGATTAAGTTTTTACAGCAATTTTTGATGGCGTCCATCGGGCAGAACATCATTCACTACATCAGGAAAGCCTTGTTTGACGCAATAAAGAAGCTGCCGCTTTCTTTCTTTGACAAGCACCAGCACGGTGAGCTGATGAGCCGGCTTACCAACGACGTCGACAACATCAGTACTACGATTTCAAGCTCGCTTACAATGCTTCTTACATACTTCTTTACCATTTTCGGTATTTTGGTAATGATGCTTATGTTAAGCCCGGTGCTTACGATTGTTTCTTTTGTCGGTGTGGGACTTATTGTACTTCTCACCAAGATTGTTACATCGCACACCAAGAAGCTTTTTAAGGACAGACAGGTTCATCTCGGTTCATTAAACGGTCATATCGAGGAAGGCATTTCGGGACTTAACGTAGTCAAGGCTTATTGCCGCGAAGATATGATGGAGAAGGCCTTTGACGATAAGAACCATAAGCTTACGATTACTTCGGTAAGGGCACTTATCTGGTCGGGATATTTGATGCCGCTTACGAACGTTATTAATAATCTTTGCTACGTGGCAATAGCGGTGTTCAGCGGTATTTTATACGTTAAAGGTGTTATTTCGGGAATCGGTCTCATTACAAGCTTTTTACTGTATGTAAGACAGTTTACGAGACCGTTCGTGGAAATTGCCAATATTTACAACAACTTCCAGACCGCGGTTGCGGGTGCCGAGAGAATTTTTGAAATCATGGATGAAAATCCGGAGCCCGAGGATAAGGCGGACGCGCTTTCTTTGGAAAATCCCAAGGGCGATATTGTTTTTGAACATGTAAGCTTCGGATATGACGAGAATAAGCTTATTCTTAAGGATATTAACTTAAATATTCCTGCAGGAACGAAGGTTGCGATAGTCGGACCGACAGGTTCGGGAAAGACGACCATCATCAATCTTCTTACGAGATTTTACGATGTTTCTTCGGGAAGCATAAAGCTTGACGGAAACGATCTTCGCGATTACCGTATGGAAGATTTGAGAAAAGCTTTCGGAGTAGTATTGCAGGACAGTGCGTTGTTCGCAACATCCGTTAAGGACAACATATGCTACGGAAATGATGACGCTTCCATGGAAAGCATAAAGGAAGCTGCCAAAATGGCCGGCGCGGACGGCTTTATCGAAAGACTTACGGAAGGCTACGATACACTTCTTCCACAGGGCGGCGAAGAGCTTTCACAGGGCGAGAGACAGCTTCTTACGATTGCAAGAGCCGTGCTTACAAATGCCCCGATAATGATTCTTGACGAGGCAACCAGCTCGGTTGATACTGTAACTGAGCAGAAGATTCGTAAGGCTCTTTTGAAAATATGCGACAACAGAACATCGTTTATTATTGCGCATCGCCTTTCGACAATCAGAGATTCCGATATGATTATCCTTATCGAAGACGGCGTGATAGCCGAGCAGGGAACACATGACGAGCTTTTGGCGTTAAACGGTAAGTATGCGGCAATGTACAGGACGCAGACCGCACAGATATAATCGGACTTTCAGGGAGCTTCCCAATTTTACGAGTGAACCGGAGATTATTATGAAAATGTCACCGAAAAAGAAAAACTACATAATTATATTTTCAGTCACACTCATTCTTGCAATGGTGACCGGCCTTTTGATTTTTCTTTTTATATCCTATACCGGCAAAATCAGCAAGACCGAAAACATGGGAAGCTATGATTACTATGTTGCAATGATTACCGATGACAATGAGTCTTCCTTCTGGAAGTCGGTATATGATTCGGCGGCAGCGGCAGGACTTTCGGGAAACACGTGTGTGGAAGTTTTGGCGGATAATTTCCCGATGGGATACAGCAAATCCGATCTTTTGGATATTGCCGTGGCAGCAGGCGTGGACGGAATTATTCTTGAGGCGGACGAAAGCGAAGAGATGACGGATGCGATAAACAGAGCTGCGGACGCGGGAATACCCGTTGTGACGGCATATTCGGACAATACCAAGTCGGAGAGAATAAGCTACGTGGGCATAGGTAACTACAACCTCGGTCGTGAATACGGTGACCTGCTTGTGAATCTTTTTTCGGGAAAGACCGTTGACGACGATCATATTGATGTCACGATTTTAATGGACGCCAATGCCGAGGATTCCGGGCAAAACGTGGTTGTGGCAGCAATTCAGGAAACTCTTTCCAAGGAATTGTCCATTCATCCGTATACTTGTCTTCCGTTTGAAATCACTATTTTTCAGGTTGATTCGACTAACAGCTTCTCGGTTGAAGAGTCCGTTCGCTCTCTTTTTGTGCAGGGCGACAGCCTTCCGGATGCGATTGTATGCTTAAGCGATACGGATACCACGAGCGTTTACCAGACGGTAGTAGATTACAACGAAGTAGGTAATGTAAATATTCTCGGATATTACGATTCGGATGCCATTTTAAAAGGTATTGAAAGAAATGTTATTTACGCTACCGTTTCAATCGATACCGAGCAGATGGGTGAATTCTGCGTGGATGCTTTAAACGAATACAGAGAGCTTGGAAACACAAGCCAGTATTTTACGGCTGATATAAAGGTTATTACCAAGGATAACGTTTCCGCTTATTCGAAGGGAGGCAATTTAGTTGAGGACTAAGCTTAAAAATCTCTCCCTTCAGGTTAAAATCGCCGCAGTATCTTTGATGGTCAACCTTTTGGTATTTGCCATAAATATTGTTCTTTTGCTCAGCATAAACAATATGTCTTCAAGAATCGATACCGTTTATCAGGCCAACCTTCAGCTTAACGAATTATCGGTTTCCATGAAGGCGGTTCAGGATAACCTTACGGAATACTTAAGCACCAAGACAAGTGATGCGCTTGAAAATTATTACGAAAGCGCTCAGGATTTTTCCGATAAGGTAAATATTCTTTCGGATGATATTTCTTTCGGAAGAGAAGGACGAATGGAACGCTCCTTAAAATTCATGTCCGAAAATTATCTCGACAGGGTCGAACAGACCGTTGAGGCCAAGCGAGGACGAAACGTTGAAAAGTACAGAAGCCGTTACGAAGAAGCAACAAAGATGTACGGCTATATCAATACACTTATTTACAGCTTAAATAATGAACAGTTTAAATCCAATTCGGAAAGCTACCGGGAGATGGTAAATGCGTTCAGACTGTTTGAAACGGCGGGAAATATGATAATGGTTGTTGTCATTATCATTAACGCAATACTTATTACGAGACTTACCGCGGAAATCATAAGGCCCTTGAAATCTCTTAAGAAGGCAGCCGATGAAGTATCGAACGGAAACTTCAACATTGAGCCTTTGGATGTTGAGTCCATGGACGAAATCGGTGTTGTTACAAAGACCTTTAACCAGATGGTTGTAAGCATTTTGCAATACATCGAGAAGATGCGCGAAAGTGCCGAAACCGAGAAGGAGCTTCGCGAGAAGGAACTTAAGATGGAAACGCATCTTAAGGATGCACAGCTTAAATATCTGCAGGCTCAGATTAATCCTCATTTTCTTTTTAACACATTGAATGCGGGAGCTCAGCTGGCGATGATGGAAGGCGCCGACCGTACGTACAAGTACGTGCAGATTATGGCGGAATTCTTCAGATATAATGTTAAGAAGGGTTCGAAAATCGTTACGCTTCGTGAAGAACTTGAACTTGTAGATAACTATATTTACATTTTGAACGTTCGTTTTTCGGGAGAAATTCACTACGAAAAGGATGTTGACGAAAGCGTTCTTAACGTGGAAATGCCCAGTATGATACTTCAGCCTATCGTTGAAAATTGTGTAAATCACGGTATCCGGGAGATGATGGGAGAAGGACGCATAAAGATGAAGGCGTACCGTGTCGACAATGCGGTATGCATCAGCGTGGAAGACAACGGTAAAGGCATGGACGAGGCTACGGTCGAAAGACTTAAAAGCGGAAAGCCGTTCGACAGCGAGAACAAGTCTTCCGCAGGAATCGGAATGGATAACGTTATGGCGAGACTTAAGCTTTTCGTCGGAAGCGATGACGTTATGGACATAGAAAGCGAAGGACCCATGAAGGGCTCCAAATTTACCATATACCTTGAGATGAAGGGCGACGAATAACAGGAGAAAAGCCATGTATAAGATTATGCTTGCCGATGATGAAGGAATAGTAATTGATTCTTTGAAATTTATCATTACCAAGGAATTCGGCGATGAATGTGTAATTGAATACGCGAAAACGGGACGAAACGTTATCGAACTTGCGGAAAGCTTCCATCCGGATATAGCCATAATGGATATCCAGATGCCGGGAATTAACGGCATTGAAGCCATGCGTGAAATCCGTAAGACCAACGACAGCATTATCTTCATCGTAATGTCTGCCTACGACAAGTTCGACTACGCGCAGGAGACAATGAAGCTCGGTGCGATTGAATACATCACCAAGCCCATGGACAAGGACAGGATTATTGCCGCCATAAAAAATGCCATGGATATTGTTACCGTGGAAAAAGAAAGACGCTCGAAAGACCTTCTTATTAAGGAAAAACTGGAAACGGTCGTTCCTATTTTGGAAAACGGTTTTATTTACAACATTCTTTTCCGGGAATCTTTTGATGAAGACATGAATAATTACAAGACCATGCTTGATATTAAGGAAGAGAATGCTTACATGATGGTACTTGTCTGCGGTGATTCGCGGGAAGGAAGCCACATGACCAACGCCGTCGGCTCCAGTGTCAAGCTCCAGCGTTACTATAAGGAAATAAGAGAATTCATTAAGTTTTATTTTCCGAGTGCACTCGTAAGTAACGTAATGGGCAACAAGATTGCCGTTCTCGTGCCATACAGTGAGGAAGAATTTGATTATAACGCGCGAGATGCCGTAATTGAAAATGCAAGAGAGGTTGCTCACAAGCTTGAGCAGCGTACGGATATTAATTATCGTATCGGAATAGGAAAGGTTAAGCCTTTGGATAAACTGGAAACTTCCTATAAGGAAGCAAACAGTGCTCTTTCCATTACTTCCAATACAATCGCACATGCCTGTGACCTTCCCATCGGCGTGGAGTATGGCGGAAACTATCCCGCAGAGCTTGAGTACAGACTTTTTGCGGAGATTGAAAAGGGAAGAACCGAGTCGGCGGTTTCGGCAGCCTCGGAGTTTTTCGACTGGCTTCGCACGAGAGACATTATGGATGCAAGACTTAAGGTACTTGAGTTTGCATTAAGAGCGGAAAGCCTTGCTTACGAAAACGGAGGACTTACCTACAACTTTGGAGATCGTCACGATTATCTTCCGACACTTATGGGAATTACCGAACCGGATGAAATGTATATCTGGTTTAAGGATAAGATTACTTTTTCGGCCGAGGCGATTTCGAACCGTAACAAGGATAATTCCTACGATGTTATCGAAGCCTCCAAAAAGTATATAGAGGATAACTATACCAAAAATATTACGCTTGAAGACGTCTCGAGGGAGGTAAATATAAGCTCCTACTATTTGAGCCGTATATTTAAGGAAAGCACGGGTGAAAACTTTATCGACTACCTTACAAAGCTTCGTATTGAGAAGGCCAAGGTATTGCTGAGCACCACACAGTATTCAATGAAGGAAATCTGTCAGATGTCGGGCTATTCGGATCCCAACTACTTCAGCAAGTCCTTCAAGAAAAACGTCGGTGTAACGCCTACCGAGTACAGGGAGGGGAAATAAATGAAAAAACTTGTTGTAATCTTTATGGTGCTTACGACTTTTCTTTTGACAGCATGCAAATCGCAGGAAACGTACGATACACCTAAAAAACCCGAGGAAGAAAACCGTATTCAGATAGGAATGAGCTTCGACTCCTTCGTTATCGAAAGATGGCAAAGAGACAGGGACGTTTTTGTTTCAACCGCCAAGGAACTCGGAGCGAACGTAAACGTTCAGAATGCCAACGGTGTGGTTTCCAAGCAGATTGAGCAGATTGAGTACTTCGTCAAAAAGGGCGTGGACGTAATCGTCATCGTATGTATTGATTCCGATTCTTTGAAGGATGCGGTTGCAAAGGCACGCGAGGCCGGGATAAAAATTATTGCCTACGACCGACTTGTTACCAATGCCAATGCCGATTTGTATATTACGTTCGACAACGAAATGGTCGGAACGCTTATGGCGGAGGAGCTTGTAAGAAGAGGAGCTGCCGGCGGAAATGTTTTAATGCTCGGAGGTTCACCTACGGATAACAACGTTCCTCTTGTGGAAGCGGGATTTTTAGGGGTTTGTGAAGAAAACGGAATGACTATCGTGGATTCGATTCATTGCGACGGCTGGCGTGCGGAGCTTGCGGCCGATTACATTTACGCCAACGAAGACGTTGTCGCTTCGGCAGATGCAATTATGTGCGGAAACGATAACCTTGCCGGACAGGTAATACGTGCGCTTTCGGAGAAAAGACTTGCGGGGGAAATTCTTGTTACGGGACAGGATGCCGATTTGGAAGCCTGCCAGAAGATAGTGGAAGGAACTCAGACGATGACGGTTTACAAGCCTGTTGAAAAGCTTGCAAAGCGTGCCGCCGAATGCGCAATAGCCCTTGCGACCGGAAATACCATACAGGGCGAGGACGTAACCACAATAAATGACGGTACCTATAACATCCCTTATATAGGACTTCAGCCTATTGCCGTTACCGCAGACAACATCGATGAGGTAATTATTAACAGCGGATTCCACTTAAAAGAGGACGTTTATCTTAACACGCCAATAAATGAATAGTATTTTTTTGCTATTGAAGCATCGGAGCGCAAAAAAGTTCCGATGCTTTTCTTTTGCCCGTTAATAATTGGTTAAAAATGTCAAGATGGCTGAAAATTATTTCCCCTTGAAGTGTGTTAGTATTTGATTGTAACAAAAAACCACTTTATTCATGGAGGGAAAACTTATGAAAAAGAAACTTTTAAGCCTGATCCTTGCAGTGACCATGGTTGCTACATTATTCTCAGGATGCGGCGCCAGCACATCAGGCGGAAACAAAGTAGGTGTAGCAATGCCTACCAAGGATTTGCAGAGATGGAACCAGGACGGTGACAACATGAAGAAGGCACTTGAAGCTAAGGGATATACCGTAGATCTTCAGTACGCTTCAAACGATATCGGAACACAGGTTTCACAGATTGAGAACATGATCAACTCAGGATGCAAGGTTCTCGTTATCGCTTCTATCGACGGTGATTCACTCGGAACAGTTCTTGACCAGGCCAAGGAAAAGAACATTCCCGTTATCGCTTACGACCGTTTGATTATGAACTCTGATGCAGTTACATACTATGCAACATTCGATAACTACATGGTAGGTACCAAGCAGGGTGAATACATCCGTGACGCTCTTGACCTTGAAAACGCAGCAGGTCCTTTCAATATCGAGCTTATCACAGGTGACCCCGGTGACAACAACGCAAGATTCTTCTTCGGTGGTGCTATGGACGTTCTTCAGCCTTACATCGATGCAGGCAAGCTTGTAGTTAAGTCAGGTCAGACAGATTTTGAAACAGTTGCAACAGCAAACTGGTCAACAGAAAACGCACAGAACAGATTTGATGCTATCATTTCAGCTAACTATGCAGACGGAACACAGCTTCACGCAGTTATGGCTTCCAACGACTCAACAGCTATGGGTGTTACAAACTCTCTTGAAGCCAACTATACAGGTGAATGGCCTTTAATCACAGGTCAGGACTGTGATATCGCCAACGTTAAGAACATGATCGCAGGCAAGCAGTCAATGTCAATCTTCAAGGATACACGTACTCTTGCAGCTAAGACAGTAGAAATGGTTGACGCTATCCTTAAGGGAACAGAAGCTCCCGTTAACGATACAAAGACATACGACAACGGTAAGGGAATCGTTCCTTCATTCCTTTGCGAGCCCGTATTCGCAGACGTTAACAACTACAAAGAATTACTTATTGACTCAGGTTACTACACAGAAGATCAGTTAAAGTAATTCACAACTTGTAACAAACATTGCAGGCGGGGCAACCCGCCTGCTTATCTTGAGAGATGAAGATATTTCATTTCTTCGGCGACTTTTAAACAGACAGGAGGAATTTAATTGGCTAAGATATTACTTGAAATGAAGAACATAACCAAAACATTCCCCGGCGTTAAGGCACTTGATAACGTAAATTTACAGGTAGAAGAGGGCGAGATTCATGCACTTGTAGGTGAAAACGGTGCGGGAAAATCTACGTTGATGAATGTCTTAAGCGGCATCTATCCTTACGGATCATACGAAGGTGATGTTGTTTATGATGAAGAGGTATGTAAGTTTAACACCATTAAGGACAGTGAGGCCAAGGGTATAGTTATTATTCATCAGGAATTGGCACTTATTCCTTATATGACAATCGGTGAGAACATGTTCCTCGGAAATGAACGGGGAAACAGCTTTAAGATAAATTGGAATGAAACGAATGAACTGGCGGACAAGTACTTAAAGATGGTCGGTCTTAAGGAAACCCCTCAGGTTCTGATTAAAGATATAGGTGTCGGCAAGCAACAGCTGGTGGAGATTGCAAAGGCACTTGCCAAGAATGCCAAGCTGCTCATTTTGGATGAGCCTACGGCTTCTTTGAATGAAGAGGATTCGAAAGCTTTGCTTGATCTTCTTCTTAAGTTCAAGAAAGAAGGAATGACTTCAATTATTATTTCGCATAAGCTTAACGAGGTTTCATATGTAGCCGATAAGATTACGGTTATCCGAGACGGTATGACAATCGAAACCCTCGATAAGAAAGTAGATGATTTTTCGGAAGGACGCATCATTAAGGGAATGGTTGGACGAGAAATTCAGGACCGTTTCCCGAAGCGGGAGAAAAACATCGGAGAGATAAAGCTTGAAGTTAAAGACTGGACCGCATATCACCCGATATATTCGGAGCGAAAAGTAGTCGACAATGTTTCGATAAATGTTCGCAAGGGCGAAATCGTCGGAATCTCAGGACTTATGGGAGCAGGACGTACGGAGCTTGCAATGAGCGTGTTCGGTAAAAGCTACGGGGACAATATTTCGGGTCATACGTATATCGACGGAGAAGAGGTATTCATGAATTCCGTAGCGGAGGCAATCAATCATAAGCTTGCGTATGTTACCGAAGACAGAAAGGGAAACGGACTTATTCTTTCCAATACAATAAAGCTTAATACCACACTTGCAAATCTTAATGATGTAAGTAAGCACGGTATTGTCGATAAGGATAAAGAATACAGTGTTTCCACCGAATACAGAGAGAAATTAAGAATAAAATGTCCTACAATCGAACAGAACGTAGGAAACTTAAGCGGCGGTAACATGCAGAAGGTTCTTCTTGCAAAATGGATGTTTGCCAACCCCGATATTCTTATTCTCGATGAGCCCACGAGAGGTATTGATGTCGGCGCCAAGTACGAGATTTACTGCATTATGAATCAGCTTGTGGCCGAGGGAAAATCTGTTATCATGATTTCTTCCGAAATGCCGGAAATTTTAGGAATGTGTGACAGAATTTACGTTATGAATGAAGGCAAGATAGTAGGTGAAATTGACGGAGCTGAGGCAACTCAGGAAAAAATCATGTCACACATTATTAAAGCAGGTTAGGAGGAGAAAAATGAAAAAAGGAAACAGTCTCGACTTTATAAAAAAATATACAATGATTATCGTCCTTGTTCTTGTTTATGCATTCTTTGCATTGCGGACAGGCGGCGCAATCTTACTTCCGATGAACGTATCCAGCTTGATTTCTCAGAACGCTTACGTTTTCATCCTTGCAACGGGTATGTTACTGTGTATTCTTACCGGTGGTAACATCGACCTTTCGGTTGGTTCGGTAGTATGCTTCGTAGGTGCCGTAGGTGCCGTTTTGATGGCCAACCTGGGCGTTAACATGTACGTTTCGATTCTTGTAATGCTTGTGCTGGGAACTGCAATCGGTGCATTCCAGGCATTCTGGATTGCTTACGTTCGCATACCTCCTTTCATCGTAACACTTGCAGGTATGCTTGCTTTCAGAGGTCTTTCAAACGTTGTTCTTGACGGACTTACGGTTTCGATTAAAGACTGTACACAGTTCGTTAATCTTTTCGGCGGCGGTGCCAACTGCTTCATTCCCGATATTTTCGGATTTGACGGAATTAACGGAACCTGTCTTTTGGGCGGTCTCATTGCAATTGTCATTTTTGTTTCGTTACAGCTTAAGAATCGTATCACACGCAAGATGAAGAATTACGAAGTTGAATCGGCAGCAGCATTTTACATTAAGACATTTCTTATCTGTGCCGTAATCGTATCATTTACAATTCAGCTTGCTCGTCACAAGGGTATTCCGACAGTACTTATCTGGGTACTTGTTGTTATCCTCGTTTACGGTTACATTACTTCAAACACAACAGTAGGTCGTTACTTCTACGCAGTAGGCGGTAACGAAAAGGCTACAAAGCTTTCCGGTATCAATACCAACAAGGTTTACTTCCTGGCTTATACAAACATGGGCTTCTTGGCAGCTTTGGCAGGTATGGTTACCATCGCAAGACTTACATCGGCTCAGCCGACATACGGACAGAACTACGAAATGGATGCCATCGGCTCCTGCTTCATCGGCGGTGCTTCGGCATACGGCGGAACAGGTACTGTTCCCGGAGTTATCGTAGGTGCGGTTCTTATGGGTGTTATCAACCTTGGTATGTCACTTATGGGTGTTGACCAGAACATGCAGAAGGTTGTTAAAGGACTTGTACTTCTTGCAGCCGTTATCTTCGACGTAGTATCAAAGAGAGGCGGTAAACTCATTTCCAAAGACTGATGATATCTTGCAGGATATTCTCATAACTTTCCTAATATAGTTTCAAGCAAAAACGGCATGCTCAACTCATGCCGTTTTTGTGTTATCTATTTTTGATTCTTTCTGTAATTAAGCGGGGACTGCCTGAATTCGTATCTGAACGCATTTGAAAAATGCTCCGAAGAAGAATATCCCAATTCATCCGCTATTTCGTTAATACTCTTTGATGTTTCGGTTAAAAGCATCAGGGCTGCTGACATCTTGGCGTCTTTACGCATCTTTTGAAAACTTTTTCCGTAGTGTTTCAAAAGAAGCCTTTCGGTCTGCCTTGTTCCGAGATTAATCGTTTCGGCAAGCGATGTTAAAGATAAATCCCTGTAGTGATACAAAAACATCTCTTCGATGGTAAGGTAAAGCAAATCGTTGGGACTTGAGGCTTTCTTTAGGGCGGGATTCGGGCCCGACTTCGTGTCTTCGTAGTTTCTTATGATGGAAATCGTAAGCTGCTTTAACAAAGGCGGCAGTATGAATTCATATCCGAAGGCCTGATTTTCAAGCTCGGAAAGAATGCTTTTCATGGTGACGTAAAGGCTTTCGTCGACAGACCCTATAAAGAAAGGGGTTTTTATGAATCTGTCCGTAAGACTTCCCTTTGCGGGCGTTATTTCGGGCTCAACCTGAAGGTAAATACCGAACTCAATCATGGGATCGTTTACATCCGATATCTGCTCATGCTCGACGCCCGGCCCCGTTATAAACAACATGCCCTCGGAGATGTCGTATTTTATCATATTTGCAATAAGTGTTCCGCGTCCCGATGAGATGTAGTGGATTTCATAGCTGTTATTACTGTGGCTGTGCTTGGGAATCGGGGTATCGAAGCCCTGTTCTCCGACACTTATCGCGGTAAAGACGACATTGTCGATTTCGTATTCGATTTTCAGATTACGATATTTCATATGCATTCTCCTATGTGTCTTTAATATAACTTAACCTTCTTTCACATGCAAGAAAAATGCGAAAACACGACACGAAAAGTAAATACTCGTCATTTCCCCGTATTGTGATAAAACGGCATAAAAATTACTATGGATATAAGGGAAAGCGCCGCATAAAGGCGCTGTAATGAGATTTTAAAAGACGGAGGAACATATGATAGTTAAAGGCACTTATTTTCAAAATGATCGCGAAAAACCTTTGGTATACGGCGATGTTGAGATAGAAAGCATTAAAAGACAGAGATTAAGAGGGGAAGAACTTAAAGAAGCGGTTTTATGCGAGCCTGTCATGATAGGCTTTTGCGGAACCGATTATGCTCTTATGAATATGGGAAGAAACGGCGAACTTTCGGCCAAATTCCCGTGCGGCAGGCAAAGACTTATAAACGGACACGAGGGTATCGTGTATGTTCCTTCACAGGACAGATTCGCAATTGTCTTAATCAGAGGCGGCGACAGCTATGACCCGACAAGATATGCGGAGGATGAAAGCTATTTCGAGTACGGCTGCGACAGGGCGGACGGTCTTTTTGCCGACAAGCAGTATTTCCACCCCGATATGTTATTGCCGATTCCCGACGGATTTGTTCATGACGGTAAGTTGGATTTTTCTTTTGCCAAGAAAATGGTATTCCCGGATCCGTTCGGCTGCATGCTGTTCCAGTTAGAACGCATGGAGGACATGGGAAGCGCCCACAATTTCAGAGTGGCCATGCGCAAATACAAGGTTGATGAGGCCAAGGCACGTGAAATTTCCAAGGTGGAGATTTTCGACAGAACCGTTATTTTCGGTCTGGGAACGACGGGTATGTTCATAGGCGACCTCATTTCCAGGAAATATAAATACTCAAAGCTTCTGTTTGTGGCAAGAAGTCCCGAGGATTCCAAGAAGGTTCAATTCGCGTTAAAGAACACGGGTGCCGAGTACTTACGGAATAATTTCGACAGTGAGGAAGAACTTTCAAAGACGATTATCGAAAAGCTCGGCGGAAGAGCGACTTTGTTTATCGGTGTCAGCGGAAACGAGGTAGAGTCGCGTGTGGCATTTGAACATAAGGTTCTCGGCTGCAACGGTATTTACAACAGCTTTTCACTTGGCCCGAAGATTACGTTTGATACGATGCCGTTCGGATTTGAAAATCATTTGATTATTTCTTCGATTAATTTCAGACAGGACCACATGGAAGAAGCGATTAAGCTTCTCTCGACGAGCAATTACGATGAGATTGTCGAGGTTATCGACAAGGATGAATTTACAAAAGACCCCATAAAAGCTTACGAGGAGAAAATATACTGCAAGAATGCGCCCATGAAGACGGCTGTAGTATGGAATCCCAAGTATATTAACATGTAAAGAAAGGCATAAATATGAAGACAGTATTGATTGATAAACCTTACGAAATAAGTGTTACGGATACACCCAAGCCCGAAGTTAATAAAGGCGAGGCGCTTCTTAAGATTATGTATTGCGGTATCTGCGGTGCGGATGTTGCAAGCTATACAGGAAATCAGCCGTTTACGACTTATCCGAGAATCCCCGGTCATGAATTCAGCGCACAGATAGTTTCCGTGCCCGACAATGACAAGGGACTTAAGCCCGGCGATATCGTAACCGCCAATCCTTATTTTAACTGCGGCGAATGCTATTCCTGCAGAAGAGGATTTGTTAATTGCTGTACCGACAACAAGACGATGGGTGTTCAGAAGGACGGAAGCTTCTGCGAGTACGTTTCGATGCCGGTTGAAAGAATTTATCCCGGCAAGGGTCTTTCCGCCAGGGAACTTGCTCTTGTTGAGCCTTTCACGATCGGATATCACGCTCTTCGCCGTGCATCCATTATGCCCGGCAACAAGGTGCTTGTTGTAGGTGCGGGCCCTATCGGATTATTCGCACTGATTTCCGCCAAGGCACAGGGTGCGGAAGTTTACGTTGCCGACATTTTGGACGGAAGACTTGAAAAGGCACTTCACTTCGGAGCAAAGGGAGTCATTAATTCCAAGAAAGACGATATAGTCAAGAAAGCCATGGAGATTACCGGAGGCGACGGCTTTGACGTATGCGTGGAAGCCTGTGGCTCATCGGTTACATTCTTAAACTGCATAGACTGTGCAGCATTTGCCGGTAACATTATCCTTATTGGAAACGGTAAGAAAGAGACGACATTTTTACATTCAATTCTTCTTAAGAAGGAGTTGAATGTTTTCGGAAGCAGAAATTCGTTCCCGGTTGATTTCATGGCAGTTATCGATTTACTTGCTTCGGGCGAGGTAAACGTTCTTGACATGGTAAGCGACATCTATCCTATGGACAGAGCCGACGAAGCATTTAAGGCACTTGCCAACAACGACGGAAGTCTTGCCAAGGTATTGATTAATATCGGAGACAACTAAACTTGCCGGTTTTTCAACAAAAACGGGGAGAAACGGAGACTATATGAGGGATTATTGTGTTTATGATGTTCATGTTCATCTTTGGTACAACCAGGATGGACTTATCGACCAAAGGCCGGTAACGAGTGTGGGAAACGGAAAGGTTGATTTTGGCGGGGAAATCCGCCAAATGATGCCTCCGTACATGATTGACAATCACAACACCGTGGAGCGTTTGATTGCAAACATGGATTACGCACGCGTAAACGGCTGCGTCGTCACTCAGGAATATATCGACGGAAATCAGGATGACTATCTTTTAAGCGCTGCCGCCAAGTTTCCCGACCGCGTTAAGATTTGTTCTCTTTATGAGGAAAAAGAAACTTATTCTCTTGAAGGCTTTGACGGTCTTAAAATTTGCGCCGGTCGCTTAAAGGACAAGGACCTTAAGAAGCTTCTTCCCGTCTTTAAGAAGGTGGAGAAGGAAGGGAAATTTATTTCAATCGATATGGCGGACGGGGCACTTCAAACCGCGGATTTGCAGTATCTTATCGATGAATGTCCCAACTTAAAAATTGCAATCGGTCATTTCGGCATGGTTACCGTAGACGGTTGGACCGAGCAGATTAAGCTTGCATGCAACAAAAATGTTTATATAGAAAGCGGAGGACTTACGTGGCTTTTCCATAAAGAGTTTTATCCTTATCCCTCCGCAATAGATGCCATATGTACCGCGAGAGATATTTGCGGAATCGAAAAGCTTATGTGGGGAAGCGATTACCCCAGAACGATGACGGATATTACTTATATCATGGCAGTTCGGTTTATAGAGGAATCGGATAAGTTAACTTACGAAGAAAAGAAAGCTTTTCTCGGAGAAAACGCCATGAAGTTTTACGGCTTTAAGGAAACGAAGCCTTTATCGGAAATCACCAATATGTTATAAACCCATACTAAAGAAAACAGGAGCGAAATCATATGTTAAAAGGTATTTCACCCATACTTGGTCCCCAGCTTTTAAAAGTATTATGTGAGATGGGACACAGCGACACGATAGTAATTGCGGACGGTAACTTCCCCGCCGAAACAATGGGAAAGGACGGCATTGTCATCAGAATGGACGGACATGGTGTTCCGGAAATTTTGAAGGCCATACTTGAGGTATTTCCGCTTGATCAGTATATTGATAAGCCCGTTAAGCTTATGGAGCGTTGCGAGGGCGACAATGCGGATGTTTCCATCTGGAAGAAGTACGATGAGATAGTTTCAAACGCCGATTCACGAGGCACGGCACTTATAGAAAAATTGGAGAGATTTTCTTTTTACGAAGAAGCAAGAAAGGCATATTGCGTTATAGCAACATCCGAAACAAGCCAGTACGCCAACGTGATTCTTCAGAAAGGATGTGTTCTGTGAAAAGTGCAGCCGAGGTAAAATTTACAGGTGACGGATACGCAGGCTTTTATTCCTGCGGCCTTACAATGCAGGATAGCAATACATTCAGGGACTTTAAGGAAACTGTCTCGACGGATGACAAGACAGAGTATGTAAACTCTCAAAACGTTAAGCTTTCGGTTTCTCATAAGGTAAATGAGTTTGATGCCACGGAAATTCAAACGGTTATCGAAAACCGTTCCGATAAGGAATTTACGATGGAGATGCTCACTTCCTTTAAGCTTCCGGGGATTGCGGCTGACAAGGTTTACAGGTTTACGTCCTTTTGGAGTGCGGAAGGCAAGGTAAAGGCAGATAAATTAACCGATCTAAATCTTGAAAGGTCCTGGAACCATATGGCTTTTCGTGTGGAAAAGTTCGGTAATGTCGGTTCGATGCCGGTAAGAAGGTATTTTCCTTTTGTCGCACTCGAAGACAGCAAGACACATACTTTTACGGCAGTTTCGCTGTATTCGCCGTCATCCTGGCAGATAGAAATTTCGGTAAGGCATGACGATACCGTTACGTTACTCGGAGGAATCGCCGACAGAGATTTCGGCCATTGGAGTGCGACCGTTAAGCCCGGCGAAAGCTTTTCGGCGCCAAGAGCGGTTGCCGCTACGGGAAAGACTTTGGAGGAAGCGTGCGATAAGCTTGTTAAATCCCAAAGACCCGATATCAGCAAGGTCGACGATCATATGGGAGCTGTATTCAACGAATATTGCGCCACATGGGGAAATCCCACTTACGACAATCTTGTAAAGGTGGCCGATAAGCTCGAAGGCAAGGGAATTCAGTATCTTGTTATGGATTCCGGCTGGTACGGCGAAAACGGATTTAAAGGTTATTGGTTTGAAAATACGGGAGACTGGCGCGTAAACGAAGCAAAGTTTCCGGGCGGTTTAAAGCCGATAGCATCATATATTCGCTCCAAGGGAATGATTCCGGGAATCTGGTTTGAATTTGAGGTTGTTACTCCTAAGTGCGAACTTTACAATCACCCGGAGCATTTGCTTAAAAAGGACGGTGTACCGCTTACAATAGGTGACAGAAGATACCTTGATATGGAAGATCCGTGGGTTATCGAGCATCTTAAAAAGTACGTTATCGGTACACTTAAGGAAGCCGGATACGGATATATTAAGGTTGATTACAATGATACGCTCGGAATAGGCGTTGACGGACCTTTCGATATAGGAGAAAACTTAAGAAGAAAGGTACTTGCCACACAGAAATTCTTCAAACTTATGAAAGAGGAAATTCCCGAGCTTGTCATAGAAAACTGTTCAAGCGGCGGTCACAGATTGGAAGGCTCATTTATGGAGCTTTCATCGCAGGCAAGCTTTTCGGATGCGCATGAAATCGTGTCATTGCCGCTTATTGCCGCTAACCTTCACAGAATCACAAAGCCTTCCCAGACACAGATTTGGGCGGTAATGCGTAAAGATGATTCCGACTATAGAATTTACTATTCGTTGTGTGCTACAATGTTAGGAAGAATGGGTCTAAGCGGTGATATTTACGATCTTTCGGATCATCAATGGCAGCTTTTTTCACAGAGTATGGATTTCTACAAGAAGGCCTCAAGGATTATTGAGAAAGGTACCACGACCGTTATTTGCGCGGATACCGAAAGCTACAACGATCCCACGGGCTGCCAGGTGGTTATAAGAGAATTTGAAGGCAAGGGGCTACTTGTATTCCACAGATTTAAGGATTCCACGGATTTATCGGGCTTTTGCAGGAATATGAAAATCAAGCTTCCCCTTTTGAAAAATCAGATAGCTTACGGAGATGCTTCCGTGGATTTTTCCGCTCAGTCCATATTATTTGACTTATAAGGAGATTTACTCATTATGGCTTTTTTAAACGGTACTTTTTATTCAAAGGCTTTATCAAGACCGGTTCATTACACCGCTGTTTTATGTAATGACAATGCATTTGGCACGGAGGGTAATCCTCACTACGATCGTTCTACCAAGGCAGTTTACCTTTTACACGGATATTCGGGATGCGATACCGACTGGTTTACCAATGCACCTTTGGGCGATTTGGCCAACAAATATAACGTAAACTTCTTCATGCCCGCATGCGAAAACAGCTTTTATCTCGATCGTACCGAGACAGGCGCCAAGTATGCAACGTTCGCGGGAGAAGAATTTGTTGAATACACGAGAAAAACATTCGGCCTTTCCGATAAGAGAGAGGATACTTTCATAGGCGGTCTTTCAATGGGCGGCTTCGGTGCTTTGCACACAGCCTTCGCTTATCCCGAAACTTTCAGTAAGATATTGGCTCTTTCTTCGGCGATTATTACTTACGGACTTAACATGTTTAAGCCCGGCATGGACAACGGAATGGCCAATTACGAATACTATCACACCGTATTCGGTGATTTCGATAAGATTGATACTTCGGTTAATAATCCCGAGTATCTTGTAAAGAAGCTTATCGAGGACAAGAAAGAACTTCCCGACATTTACATGGCTTGCGGAACGGAAGATTTCCTTCTTGAACCCAATAAGCGTTTCAAGGCATTTCTTGATGAGAACAAAGTTCCGGTTACATTCTTTACAGGCCCCGGAATACACGATTTCGTATTCTGGCGCGCTCAGCTTGAAGCAGGTCTTGAATGGGCATTCAAGTAAATCAACCGGAGGATATCAGTATGGCGAAGCTTACAAACAGCGATAAAAATCCCGCAGTCATTAACGATTCGGAATTTCGTTTTGATTCTTTTGACAACAATAAAACAGTTCTTTCCAAAAAGAAAAACCACCTTCCGGCGATGGGCTGGAACAGCTGGAACGCCTTTGGAAGCGGCAACACGGAAGCACTTACGAAGGATATGGCAGACTGCATCAAAAATCTCGAGCTTGACAAGCTGGGCTACAGCTATGTGGTTTTGGATGACGGCTGCTACAAGCCCGAGAGAGTAAACGGCCTTCTTTCCAATGAAGAGGTTAAGTTCCCTTCGGGATTTAAAGCTCTTGCCGATTACATTCACGGCAAAGGCCTCAAATTCGGTATGTACAACGACATCGGAACGAATCTTTGTGCCGGTGCGGCAGTAGGAACCTGCGGCCACGAGCTTGACGACGCGGCTTCTTATGTTTCGTGGGATATTGATTTTATCAAGGTTGATAACTGTTATTATCTTTGGGACAACGCAACCTTTTCGGATGCCAAGAACGCAAGGTATGTTTTTGCACCCAACATTAAAGGCATTAAGGTTTCCGGCCTTGATACGGATATGGAATTAAGCGCGGTAAAGGACGGAAGGATTACCGGAACAAGAGCGGAAATCAAAGACGATTATGTTACGGGAATCGGAACCTTTGACGGTACGGGCCCCGGTCCTTCTCCCGTTGGGGTAAGAAGCAGTGAGCTTGTATTTGACGTTGAAGTCAAAAATGCCGGAGAATACGATATTTCACTTCTTTATGCAACAGGATGCGAAGAAGGTGTCGGAAGCTGGATAGAGCTTGCAGTCGGAAGCGATGTTGTTTACGACGGATTGGTGGAAGAGACGGCCGATTCGGTTTCTTTTGGCTTCAATTTAAGCGTTAAGGCTTCTTTAAAGGCCGGAAAGAACAGCATTCGCATTATGAACCATCGTCGCCAGGAGAACACGCTTTATTCGTATGCGGCTCTTTTGGAGGGACTTAATATAGCCAAACCCGACCATGATATCATTTTATCCATTTGCGAATGGGGCAAGACTCATCCTCAGAACTGGGGATATAAGGTCGGTGATTCGTGGCGTATTCTTAACGATATTACCTTCAGGGTAGGCTCCGACGGAAATCCGGGCTTCGGAACATGGAAGGACGGCTATACGCCAAGTGTTACGAGCCAGTACAACAAGGCCGTTATTATGGACGAGTTTTCCGGTCTTTCAAAGGGCTGGAACGATCCTGACATGCTTATGATAGGCATGGACGGATTGAGCGATGAAATGAACAAGACGCATATGGCCATGTGGTGCATGATGAACGCACCTTTGATGCTCGGTCTTGATTTAAGACGTGTAAAGAAGGGCGACAAGCTTTATAAGCTTATTGCCAACAAGGGATTGATTTCACTTAATCAGGATGCTTTGGGAATTCAGGCAAAGAGAATTTTCTGTTCGCTCGCACCCGAAAATCCCGATAAGGAGTATGTAACAGACATCAACAGATGCGATATTCTTGCGAAGCCTTTAAGCGACGGCAGTGTTGCACTTTCTTTCATAAACGTAAGCGATGAAAACAGAAGCGGCAGACTTTTCGTTGATGCGGATACAATCGTTAAATTTATTGGCGACAAGATGAAGGATGCCGAAGGCTTTAAGAATGCTTCCTCGTACACGGTAGTGGATTTGTTTGACGAATTTGAGATTACGGTAAATACAGGCATATTCGCGGTAGAAGACCTGGCTCCCTGCGATAACGTTACCGTAAAGGTTACGGCCAATGTGTGATATGTTTTCTTTCGGACAATTCATAAATATGGTTCTGGCTTCATTTGATATGGAGAAAACCTCGGTTTATACGCCCCGGGAACTGTTGCCGATACAGGTGACAAGACAGGATGCGGCAGCCTTTATTCACGAATTCTTACGACTTGACATTAAGGAACCGGATTCCGATAACAGAGCGTTGGCGGCCGATTTATTGGATTTATACGACTGCCACACGTGCGTGGAGCATATTACCCAGGTTTATGTTAAAGGTATTATTGAAAAAGACATTATAGACGGAAAAACAGTTTTCAATTTAAGGAAGCCTCTTTACGAAAAAGAGGCTTCTTTAATATGTGAACGTATGAAAGATGTTTCTTTAAGAATCGGGCTTACTAAAATGCCTTTGGAGACAGCCTGTTTCGTAAAACCCGATGAGCTAACCGGATTTTTATCGGATAAGCCTTCGATAATCGTTTATGATTTAAGCGAAAAGCCCGACGGACGTTTCGACGGTATAGCTTTATCCGCCTTTATGAACAATCCGCTTGAATATTGCAAAGACCGATTCACTCCGGTTCTTTTTGTATGCGAAAACGGGTATAAAAGCGCCATGGCTTCAAACGCGGCCGTATCCTACGGAGTTAAAGAGGTATATTATTCCAAACATTTATGATTTTTGCAAAAGCTTTTTGGCTCACAATGCATTTATACATGAAATCTTCTGTAAAGTTCTTCCTTGGAGCGTGAGCCTCCGATAATCAATGTTCCCACAAAAAACAAAACCGATGTCGAAATCGCAATTACCGAGACAAGGGGATGCGTTACCTCCTTGGCCCACACAAGGGGAATTGCGCACAGGCTGATTATCAATACGATGAGCTGCGAGACGATGTAGCTTTGCCAGCCGTGCGGTCTTAAAATAATCTGAATAAGTATCAGCACATTTACGGCGATAACAAGTCCGGGCTGAACGTAGTTTACCGACCAGTGCAAATCTCCCAAAAGCTTGTCGGAAATGTCTATCATCGAAACAAGTGCGATGAGTCCCAAAATAATGTCCATGCTGTAGCTTTTCCTTGTTCCGTTTACAAGATAGTAAAGAGTAAGGTAAGCACACGCGAAAAGACATCCGGGAATTACGCTCCACTTAAACTGCGGATAAAAACGGGCATTTAAGTAAATAAGCACTGCTTCGGTCACAATGGCAAGAAACAGATAGATTCTTGCGGCGAGCTGGAGTTTCTTTCTCTTCTTAATGATATTCGGATAGCCGGTTGAACGATTGGTGTTTTTTATAAGCACCTGTCGGCACAAGGGGCATATCTCTGTGTTGTCGGTCACTTCTATATGACAGTAATTACATTTACCCATAGTAAACTCCGTTTGTTTCCAAACTTACATCAAGACCGTCGGAAGAAAGAGTCTTCACGAAACATTGCTGGATGCTTGTGTCTCTTAAAGCACTTCCGAAGGTTACGTTCATTGTATCGCCATAAGAGCAGATGGTTGATTTGATAAACTGCCCCTTTGACATGGCAAGTATGCAGAAAAAGTTGTCAATATAAGGTTTATAGGCATCTTCGACCCGGATATTGCCGATGTTGGTCATTGTCGTGGTGTTTGCAAGAGCACTTCTCGTGTAAACCGCGCGCATGGCCACGTTCTTAATCCAGATAGGCTGAAGCCTCAAAAAGGTGTTCATCTGATTGGAAACGTTGTAAGAAAATATTTCTTCAAGGTGCTCCTTGGAAAGCTGCTCTTTGAGACTTTCGGAAGTAATCTTAAGTACTTCGTCAAAAGAAAAATCCTCCTTGTCGGCATTAAACGCAGCAGATACCACTACGAAAAAGTTTTTGACCGTTACCGATTCGTAGAAAGATCTCAAATTGACGGGAACCGCGATTCGAAGCGCCTTTGAAGAGATTGCTCCGTGAAGGCAGGCAATATATATGCTGTACATATAAGCTCCCACAAGGTACTCATTAATCGTAAGATTATATTTGTGCGCAACCTCTTTTACGGCATTTACGCCAAAACTTGCACGGATGACGCCGAGCTGATTGTCTCTTAAATGCTCACCCTTGATAAGGTAAGCTTTCATTGTCTCGTATGTGGGCTTGCATTTTTTCTTGTAATTCTTAAGGAAGCTGTCTTCAAGATTCATGCTCGTACCGACGGAAAGACCGTCTCCGACGCTGTCGGTAAGCTCAGGGTGCGAAAGCCTTAAGTAGTGATATACAAGCTCCTTTAAGAAATTTATGCCGCCCATACCGTCCGCCAGAACGTGGAAAATTTCAAGGTTTATGCGGTTGTGGTAGTAGGTAACTCTGAAAAGATAGTCTCTGTTAAACTTCGAGTGAATGAAAGCACAGGGATAAGTGTTCTCTTCATGAACAGTGGGAGCCTTGCGGCCGTTTTCTTCAAAATAGTACCAAAAGAAACCCCTTCGCAAACGAACGTTAAAGGGGTCGTACATCGGAAGAAGAGTATCCAAAGCCTCCTGAAGCAAAGAAGGCTTTATTTCCTCGTTAAGGGTTACGCATAAGCGGAATGTATTGGACATCTTCTCGCCGGCGATAACCGGGAAAAGATGCGCCGAATTATCCAGCTTGTACCATCTTAAGTATCTGTTACGGATATTATCTCCGGAAACTTTTCCTACAGTATTGATTTTTTCTTCGGTCTTTTTGTTTTTCCTGCTCATAATCGCTATTTTATCATTTCTTATTCCCTAATTACAAGAAAATATATTGTGAATGAAAAACAGCTTATAAGATTAAGCAAAGCTCACTTTCGGGATTTGATAAATCCATGGACTTAATTTTTCCGCCGAAGGTGATTTCGTACTCACCCTTGTAGCCTTTGGCATCAATACATCCGTTTTCATCGGTAACAAAATCGGCGTTTGTGTGCCACTCTTCGTGAGAAAGCCTGTAGATTGCTTCATATGAAGGCTTTACGGTATTGTCTTTTCTGATGAGTCCGCTCGGAGCATTAAGCCATGCACCGTCGCCGAAATCCCATCCGGTTAATGCACCTACAAGGGGATGCTCGAAAAGTCTTCTGTACATTTCTTCCCATTCACGTGCCTGTCTCGCTTCACCTTCGGGTGTTGAAGGCCACTCGGAAACCTGATAGTCGTTTAAGTCGACTATCTCGGGCGGCATTATCTTACCGGAAACCAATGTGTTTTCGGTAAAGTGGATAGGCAGATTGAATACGCTGAAACGGTCTAAAACGGTATTTAGCCAGTCAAGACCTTTGTAGCCCTGATGCTGGTGTGTCTGAAGACCGATTGCCCCGATGGGAGCGCCTGCGTTTAAGGCTTCATCAATAACTTTCTTATATTCGTCCGAAAGATTGAAATCATTAATAAGCAAAAGCGCATCGGGATTGGCAGCATGTGCGGCTTCAAACACTTCCTTGATGAGAGTGGTACGACCGTAGCGCTTGCAAATTCTTGTAATTGCGTTGTCATATCTGTCATAGACGGGCATGATAACGGCTTCGTTTATAACATCCCAAATATCAACAATTCCCTTAAATTCGGTAACATCACGTTCAATACGCTTAAGCTGTTTATCCATTATGGTCTTGTCGTCATATTCCATAAGCCAGTCCGCACAAGCCGTATGCCAGCAAAGAGGATGTCCCTTGGCTGTTGCACCGTGTTCTTTTAAAAATTCTGCGGCAAGTTTTCTTCCTTCGCTTTGAGGATTGCCTTCCGTGGGCTCATATCCGCCCCAATAGAAGGGAAGCGTACCGTAATTGAAAAGTCTGGTCCAGATATTAATACGTTCCGTATAGAAATCATATCGTTTACGTTCTTCGGGTGTAAGTGATTCAAGACGTTTCGTGTCTTCACACAGATATACCGTTTCGAACGCACCGCATCCGAACAAAAATGAACTGCTTTTCTGATTCAAGTTGACGGTTATTCCTTTAAGGGGATTCCCCTTTTCGTCAACAAACTTAATCTTTGAAGAAAACTGTTTTGATGAATATCTTTGGTCCAAATTGTTCATAAATTCATGACTCCGTTCCGGCTTCCTGTGGGTATCTTCGGAAACCTTTTTTATGATACCGGTTTTTTAATGCATCATTCTATAGTTTATCTTGGTTATAATTGTAAATTTTGATATAATAAACCGAAGACGAAACCAATATTTACTATACATCACTGTAATTAACACAAAAGGTCGGACGTACTGTTTATGAATAAAACTTCACTGGTTTTTACCGGAGATATCGGATTTGACAATTACATGAGCGGACGATGGGACGATGACGGACTGCTTTCGGGAGAAGTACTTAAGTTTTTGAAGGACTCGGATCACCTGATTGTTAACGTTGAAGGACCCGTTTCAAAAGCAGTTAAGAAGGTTGATAAAAACGGTGTGGAGAAGCTTACACATACCATAGACCCCAAGGCTACGGTATTTTTGGATAAAATCGGTGCCGATATCTGGAGCATTTGCAACAATCACATTATGGATGCGGGAAGCGACGGCCTTAAAGATACATTAAAAGAGGCTTCTTTACACGGTGCACACACAATCGGCGCAGGCATGGACATAAAGGAGGCTTCCAAGCCTTTGATTTTAAATGAAGCGGGCGGAATCGGAATGTTCTGCGTAGGATATCAAAGAGCCTGCAGAAAAGCGGATGAGTCTACACCGGGTTGCTTTAGCTGGAGCGATCTTGACAGGATAAAGAAAACTATCGCTGATATAAAAAAGACTTGCAAATATTGTATTGTCGTAGCGCACGCGGGAGAGGAATTTACCGCACTTCCCACATGCTACACAAGAGACCGTTATATCGAATATCTTAATATGGGTGCGGATGCCGTTGTTTCGCACCATCCTCATGTCCCCATGAATTACGAGACTTTCGAAGACGGAAAGGTTATTTTTTATTCGCTCGGAAACTTTGTTTTTGACACGGATTATCAAAGGTCCCAGCCGTATACCGAAGACGGTGTTTTGGTAAGGCTTGTTTTTGATGAGAACGGTTTTTCTTTTGCCCCTATGGGAATTAAGTTAAACAGAGAAACGGGATGTATTGAAAAATCGGAACTTCCGGCTATTTTTACGGATGTTGACGAGAAGCAGTACAGACTTTTGGAGCCTTTATCGTGTAAGGCGTTTATTGCGTCCACAAAAAGGCAGCTTACGTATTTGAAGCCCGCGGAATTTAAGGATGCCACCGAAGAAAAATGGCTTGAAAATTTCTATGAACCGTTAAGAAGCGGTCGTGTTCCGGGGGAGACTTTGGATATGCAGATTATCGTTCCGATCTCGAAGAAGGCGGATGATAATTCCTGGAAGCAGAGCACTCTTGAGGGTGTGAAGAATTTTATTTTGTCACTTCTGTGACGGATTATCGCGAAATGCGAGTCTTAAATAGTTCGACATGAGGAAGGAAAGGTCGGCAAGATACGTGCCTTTGCGCTTTTCGGGAAGAGATTCGATGTATCCGGCAAGCGAGGCTATCGAATAGTCGCATGTTCCTTTCATGCCGGTTAAAATATACAGGATATGGTTTGAAAACTGGTCGTCCTGCGCAAGCTTCTGGAATTTGCTGATGCTGATGCTCTGGTCGCCGTTTCTTACACATTGATAGGTGTGGACGGTGTAGCCTGTAAGGCAGGCCATGTATTCATCGGATTTGCCGTACATATTCTGGATTTCAAATAGGCGTTTGCCCAGTTCTACATTTTCAATGCAACGCTGTTTACTCATTTCTGTCCCCTCCGATTAATCTTTTCCCGGTATTCTTCGATTCCTTTTTATCTTTTCTTCATTTTAATGGTGTAAATAAACGGAAGACTCGCCATTAAAGAGCAAAAACTCGGTGAAAGCGAGTTATTGAAACGGCACCGGATATGTATTTTTGCGATGTGATATTATGTGCTGGTGGGATGTGTACAGAAAGGAGGAAATTGGGGGATATGTTTGGCATCATTGATGACAAACTTTCCGAGTGTGAGGAACTTCTCCGCAATTCGTATGATGACCGCGGCAGATTGATGGCTTTCCCCGAAGACAGGTATTTAAGATGCCTCGCAATGGGCAAAATAGCTATCAAGCTTGGAACCGATGTGACGTATACCAAGGATGAAATCAACAGAGTTATCAGACATTCCGTCTGCTTTGATGACATAGATTTTGTACGCACTGAGATGAAAAATGTCGGGTTTTTGGGGTGTTTAATGAACGAAACAAAGTATTGGCTTGAAGAAGAATGGATGTTTCGTTTCAACGAATTTATGGAAAGGTAACGGACAATCGAGCGGGCTTTGCCTGCTCGATTGTTTGTTTTTAAGAAGATATTAGCAAAAGATAAATAGCGCATTAATCGGATAAATGTATAAAATCTATATATGGAAGATTACCACGGACGCGGTCCGAATCTGTATCTTTCAATTGGGAGGTTGTTTATGAGTACTATTTCTAAACACTACAAAGAATTTGATTACGCCAATCCGATTTTCACACAGCATTACGGTGCCGATCCGTATGCAATGGTATATGACGGACGTGTATATTTCTACATGACGGCGGACAAGTACGAATACGATAAAAACGGCGAAATTGCCGAGAATACATACAGCAGGATTAAATCCCTGTATGTTGTATCCACGGACGATATGGCCAACTTTACCGATCACGGTGAAATCACCGTTGCCTGCGATGCGGCTGCAAAATGGGCAGCAAACTCCTGGGCACCCGCGGCTACATGGAAAAATATCGACGGCAAGGACAAGTTTTTCCTTTACTTTGCGGATAACGGCGGCGGAATCGGTGTTTTGAGTGCCGATTCACCCATAGGACCTTTTACGGACCCTATAGGACACGGCCTTATTACAAGAAGTGTTCCCACCTGCGACAAGGTTGCCTGGCTTTTTGACCCCGCAGTATTAATGGATGACGACGGAAAAGCATATATTTATTTCGGCGGCGGAATTCCTTATCCCGACGGTGATGTTTCAAATCCCGGAACGGCCCGTGTCTGCAAGCTCGGCGACGATATGGTAAGCCTTGACGGTGATCCGATTGTGATCCCCGACGTTCATTTTCTTTTTGAAGATTCGGGTATTCACAAGTTCAACCATAAATATTATTACACTTACTGCTCGAACTTTAACGTTACCGAGGAGGCAACCCAAAAGTACGGCATCAGAAACGGTGAAATCTGCATGATGGAGAGCGATTCTCCCATGGGACCGTTTGTATTTAAAGAGAAAATTCTTGAAAATCCCGAAGTTAAGTTCAGACTCGGCGGAAACAACCACCATTGCGTATTTAATTTCAAGGATCAGTGGTATATTACTTATCATGCAAGAAGCCTTGAAGGACTTATGGGTATCGAGCACGGCTATCGTGTAACTCATATCGATTCCTTCAATCCTTCGAAGGATGGTTCAATCGGAGTTATTACTCAAGGATATAAAGGCCGTAAGCAGGTTAAGTTCGTTAATCCTTTTGAAAAATTCGATGCGGCCTGCGTTGCACAGATGGCAGGCGTTACACCCGTTGCCGCGGATGATGTTTCAAAGGAATTCGGCTGCGGAAATATGGCCGTAAAGGTTAATTGCGACGGAGACTTCACACAGGTTCAGGGAGTTGAATTTACAAAGAGCCCTTCATCTGTTACAGTTACAGTAAAGAATCCTCAGGGCGTGGAAGGTAAGCTTTCGGTATGTGTAAAGACACCGTTAAACACACCCATTGCAACAATTGATATTGCGGGTAAGTCAGAAAGCTTCAATACAATAACCGCTTCTGTTTCGGGAAGCGTAAGCGGCGTGAACGATCTTTTCTTTGTATTTGAAAAGGGTGCCGGTATCGAGTTTTTGGATTGGAAATTTGACTGATTTTAATGTTTCCCGGCCGAAGTTTTTCTTTGGCCGGGATTTTTATAAGGGGGAACATAATGGATAACACTTTTTTTAAGCTTGGTCTTACGGGTCATCCCGTCGGCCACTCAAGAAGCCCGAAGATTCATGAATGTTTTTCAAAAGAAACGGGTAAGGCACTTACTTACGATTTGTATGACAGGGACGGAGAACAGATTCTTTCTTTTGCCGAAGAGGCTTTTGAAGAAGGACTGGACGGTTTCAATGTAACCGTGCCGCACAAAAACGCGATTATTCCGTCGCTTGAAAAAATCGATGAGAATGCTTTGCTTATCGGTGCCGTAAATACCTGCAGACGTACGCAAAACGGCTTCGAAGGCTTCAATACCGATTACATCGGTCTAAAGAAGGCACTTCATGTCAATGACATTAAGCTTTCGGGAAAACCCGTGGTTGTATTGGGTGCAGGCGGCGCGGCAAGAGCCTGTGTGGTGCTTGCCATCAAGGAAAAAGCTTCAAAGGTGTACGTTGTAAACCGCTCCCTGGAGCATGCGCTTAAGCTTGTAAAGGAATATCAGGATAAGCTTTCGTACAAGAACATTTTTGCGGTTTATCCTTCGGATATTGTTAAGGAAGGAAAGCCTTTTATATGCCTTCAGGCCACCAGTTTGGGGCTTAAGGATACAGATCCCTGTCCCGTGGAAGACGATGAGTTTTTCGAACTCTGTGAAAAAGCTTACGATTTAATCCCCACCACGGATATCACTTCATTTCAGAAAGTATGCGGTTTGCACGGTGTTCCATGTTCAAACGGCATTGCAATGCTTGTTTATCAGGCGGCAGCTGCCTTTGAAATATGGACAGGGATCAAAATTTCGGAAGAAACGGCAAATAAGCTTATAAATCAACTGTAGTATGCTTGCTAATTTCAACGTTTTCGAGTATAATGCTCTCTAAGAGGGGACATCATAATACGCTTTTTTCAGTGTGTTCGGATGCCCTCTTATTTTTTTCGGGGGTGATGTCTATGAAACTATTCAGCATCAGAAACAAACTTATTTTTTGCTTCTTCCTGCCAATAGCATTTATGGTGGTTATCGGTCTTGCAGCGTACAACAGCGCTTCAAGGGGCATAAGCGAAAAATATGAGAATTCCACTATGGAAACAATCAACATGGCCGCACAGTATGTGGACATGGCTTCTTCCTTTGTGAAGAGCGAAGCTACACAATATGCTTATAATGAGGATTTGATCAAATTCGTTTCGGGTATTCTTGATGGGGATCAGGTCGGTAAGAAAAATGCCCGTGAAAGCGTTGAGGCAGCTATCCTTTCGGGAGAGGCTACCAATCCTTTCGTTCAGAATGTACATATAGTTACAAAAGCCGGAATTAAAATGTTTTCCACAAAGACGAACAATAATGACGGTATCTACGATGAATATTATGCTGCGGTTACAACAGGTGACAAGTATTCGATTGTCAACTGGATTGACTCACATCCTTTGATTGACGAGAATTTCAAATTCTCGGACAGGGATTCATATATTCTCGCCTATGAAACGATGGGCTCCAACAAGGGTACCATTATTGTTGTCGATATGTCCGAAAACAAGCTTCAGGAATTTTTGGACGGCATTGATATAGGTGACAATGGTGTTGTTGCACTTGTTACTCCCAACGGTCGTGAAATATTCCATGAATCCGTTCCCAAGGACGGCAAGGCTTCATACAGCGCAGGAAAGAGTATCTTCTACGGAAATTCTTTCTATAACGAAGCGGTTACCGCCTGCCAAGGAGAGAAGAAGTCGGGCTGCAAGACGGTTATCGCCGACGGAAAAGAGCAGATTTTCTTCTATGCGGCAAGCGAAGTTACCGGTGCAATGATTTGCGCACTGGTTCCTACAAGCACTATCATTCTTCAGGCTGAAAATATAAAGACGATGACTCTGGGCGTTGTAATCGTATGCGCGGTTATCGTATTTGTTTTAGGATTCTGGATTACTCACAGTATTCGTAAGAACATGCTTCGTATTTCCGGAAAGCTTACCGAAGTTTCGGAAGGTGACCTGACGGTTTGCGTTACCGCCAAGGGCAAGGACGAATTCCAGGATCTTGCGGGAAGCGCCAATGACATGATTCACAATACGAAGAACCTTGTAAGCAAGGTTAACAGCGCTACCGATACTTTGGAAATGAGTGCAATCGATGTAAAGAAAGCATCCATGACATTAAGCGACTGTTCGGATAATATCGAAAATGCAATCAGCGATATTAATGCAGGTATCGACAGACAGGCAAGACATGCCAATGAGTGTGTTGAAACTACCGACAGACTTTCCGATGAAATTCAGATTGTATCCGATATGGTTAACAAGGTTAAGTCACTTGTAGACGAAACCGGAGAAATGATTTCAGAAGGCGTAGAACTTATCGGCAAGCTGGGCGAGCGTGCGGCCGAAACCACTACCGTTACGGGACAGGTTGGCACGAGCATCGAAAACTTAAGAACCGAGTCCGAAAGAATTAACGATTTCGTCGGAATCATTACAAGAATTTCTTCACAGACCAACCTTCTTTCACTTAACGCTTCCATCGAGGCAGCTCGTGCGGGCGATGCGGGAAGAGGATTCGCGGTTGTTGCGGAACAGATTATGCTTCTTGCGGATGAATCCTCGAAGGCAGCCGGCGAGATTCAGAAGGTTGTTGAAAGAATTAACGGCCAGACCGAGACTACGGTTGAAGATGCTACCAAGGCAAGCGATATCGTATTGCTTCAGTCGGAGATAGTTAAGCGCTCGGTTAAAGTATTCGAGAATATGCAGCACAAGATGGAAGAACTTATCGGTGCATTAAGTGACATCAGAAAAGCTTCGGATGCTGCGGATACGAGACGTCTTGAAGCGGTTGAAGCGGTTAGAAGCATTTCTCAGATTATCGATGAAACCGCAGAAAACGCGGCCAAGGTTATCGGAAGCTCCAAGGAGCTTGTCAATTCGGTTGAAAACCTTAACAGCACCGCAGATGCTTTGGGTATCAACATGGATGAACTGAAAACCGAAATTGCAGGTTTCAGAGTATAAATAAAAGTGATAGAATCAGAGGGAAGTGTAAATGGAGGACAATATGGAATCGGAATTGGACGCAGAGATTTTGTGCGCCGGTAAAGAGATTTATGATTTTGCCGGAGAACTCTTTCCCATATGCAGAAGTATTACGGGTGAAGGTACGAGAGAAACCTTACGCCTTATAAAGAATAAGATTAAAGAACATACAGGAAGGGACCTCACCATATGTGAGGTTCCTTCAAACAGTACTGTGTTTGACTGGACCGTTCCCAAGGAATGGTGCATTCGTGACGGATATATCGAGAATGAAAGTCACGAAAAGATTATAGACTTCAAAAAGAACAATCTTCATATATTGGGATATTCAACTCCCGTCGATGAGTGGGTAGACCTTGAAGAACTTAAAAAACATATATATACGGAACCGTCACAACCCGAGGCAATTCCTTATGTTACGAGCTACTATAAGGAACGCTTCGGCTTTTGTATGAGTGAGAACATGCTTAAGTCATTAAAAGACGGTAAGTATCATATGTTCATTGACAGTGAACTCTTTGAAGGCAGTCTTTCTTACGGTGAACTTATCATTAAGGGAAATACCGATAAGGAAGTTTTGATTTCGACATACGTATGTCATCCGTCAATGGCCAATAACGAATGTTCGGGCCCGGCTCTTTCAACCTGGCTTATTAAGTATATAGACAGTCTTTCGAAATCTTCAAAGGGACTTAAGTATACCTACAGATTTGTATTCATTCCCGAGACAATCGGCTCAATAACATATCTTTCCAAAAATCTTCCCGTTATGAAAGAGAAAACCATCGCAGGATTTAATCTTTCGTGCGTAGGTGACAACAGGACGTATTCGATTGTTCATTCAAGATACGCCAATACCTATGCCGACAAGGTTTTAAATAACGTGCTGAAGTTTGTGGCCGATTTCAAAAGCTACAGCTTCTTAAACAGAGGCTCGGATGAGCGTCAATATAATGCACCGGGAGTTGACCTTCCCGTAGTAACTTATTGCCGTTCCAAATATTGCGAATATCCCGAGTATCATACTTCGCTCGATACCATGGATCTTGTGTCCCAAGAAGGATTTGCGGGAAGCTACAATGTCATGACACAGGTTATTAATGTCCTGGAAAACAACACCTTCTGTAAGATGAAAGTATTATGCGAACCGCAGCTTGGAAAGCGCGGCCTTTATCCGTCCATCAGCAGGAAAGGCACTTACGATGCCGTTAAGTCACTTACGGATTTCATTGCCTATGCGGACGGCAGAAACGATCTTATCGACATCAGCGAAATCATCAATGTTCCGGTAAGCGAACTGATTCCGATTAAAGATAAACTGTATGACAACGATTTGATTTCAAGAGAGGATATTTCCTGTGTACGATAAATTTTTTGATGAAGTTTTTGATAAACTTTCAAAGCAGGGCATAAAGAAGGGAACCGTTTTGTATGTTACCGGCGATTTAAAGGGCATGTTTTACCTGATGGCTACGACATACGGTGTTAACCTTAAAGAGTCTAAAGACGATATCCTGGATGAACTTACAAAAAGGCTTCAGGCTTTGGTGGGAAAAGAAGGTACAATACTTATTCCCGCTTTTTCATGGGCTTTTTGCAGAGGTCTGGGCTTTGATGTAAATTCCACCAAAAGTGAGGTCGGCGTTTATTCGAACTGGATTCTGGATAATAGAAAAGACTTTAAACGTACCGCTCATGCCATTTATTCATTCTGCGTATGGGGTAAGGAAGCGGATAAACTTTTGGCCATGGACAATCAGGATGCCTGGGGAGAATATTCGGTATTTACTTACCTTAAGAATGTAAAGGCTCTTCAGCTGAATATCGGTATCGAAAGCTTTCAGGGACTTACATTTGCGCACTATGTAGAGCAGTGTGCGAATGTTCCGTACAGACATTTGAAATACTTCTTCGGTAATTACAAAAATGCCGAGGGCGTTTCTGAAGTTCGAATGTATTCAATGAACGTAAGAGATATGGACGTAAGCACGGGCGTTGCACTTAAGGACAGCTTTTTGCTGGAAAGAGGCTGTGCAGGAAAGTTCGATGTTTCGGGCGTTTCGTTTACCGTTATCGACCTTAACAAATCATATCCGTTTATTTATGATGATATAGTAAACAACAACGGTGCAGAAACCTTGTACTTTGACAGCGGCTGTCTTGACTGGAGTAAAGGCAAGACATTACCCTACGAAATAGGCACAATACCTACGAATGGAGAACAATAATGCTCAAGGAACTTAATTATCCTTTCGACGCGGATTACATTATTTCCAAGAAAAAACGCATAAAGAAAGAACTTCTTGAAAACACTCAGGGAATGATTGAGAAGAAGATTGCCATTCTCGGCGGCTCCACTACCAACGATATCAAGCTGGTTACCGAGCTTTTTCTTTTGAACAACTCAATCAAACCCGAATTTTACGAGTCCGAATACAATCAATACTATCAGGATGCAATGTTTCAAAACGAGCGACTTTTAAACTTCAAGCCTGATGTTATTTACATACACACGACGAACCGTAACATTATCGATTATCCGAAGATGACTGACAGCAAAGAGGATGTCGAAAGGCTTATCGACAACGAGATGGCCAAGTACAGCGCCATGTGGGAGCACCTTAAGGAAACCTACAACTGCCCGATAATCCAGAACAACTTTGATTATCCTTATTACCGCCTTATGGGTAACAGGGATGCTTACGATTATCACGGAAGAACTTATTTCATAAACCGTTTAAACGAGCGCTTTGCTGCCTATGCCGGCGAGCATGAAGGGCTCTACCTTTTGGATCTAAACTATATTTCGGCGGATTACGGCCTGAAGCAGTGGGCGGATCCTTTTTACTGGCACATGTACAAATATGCGGTTTCCGTTCCGGCGATTCCGTATCTTGCATTTAATCTGGCAAATATTATAAAATCTCTTTTCGGCAAGAACAAAAAGGGCTTCGTTCTCGATCTTGACAACACTCTTTGGGGTGGAGTAATAGGTGATGACGGAGTCGACAACATTGTTCTCGGTCCCGAAGAATCGGAAGGTCAGGTATATTCTGAATTCCAAAGATATATTAAGGCGCACAAGGACCTGGGTATCATCTTAAACGTTGATTCCAAGAACGATTACGATAACGCCGTTTCGGGACTTAATCATCCCGACAGTGAGCTTAAGCCCGAGGAATTCATTAAGATCGTTGCCAATTGGGAACCCAAGGACAGAAACTTTTCGAAGATTGCTTCGGACTTGAACCTTCTTCCGGAAAGTCTTGTATTTATCGATGATAATCCCGCCGAGCGAGAGATAGTCTCCGCGCAGCTTCCCGGTGTCGTTGCACCCGAAATCGGTCGTGCCGACCAATATATCGGCGTAATCGACAGATCGGGATTTTTCGAGGTTACCAACCTTTCGGGGGATGATTTAAAGCGCAACGAGATGTACAAGGAAAACGAAAAACGTGCGCAGCTTGAAGCAAGCTTCGACAACTATAACGATTATCTATTAAGCCTTGAAATGAAGGGCACACTGAAATCCTTCGAGCCTGTATACATGGCACGTATTGCCCAGCTTTCCAACAAGAGCAATCAGTTCAACCTTACGACGAAAAGATATACGCAGGAAGAAATCGAACAGGTTTCGGGTGATAAGGATTACATCACTTTATACGGAAAGCTTGAAGACAAGTTCGGCGACAACGGAGTCGTAAGCGTAGCTATCGGACATATAAACGGCGAGGAATGTCATATAGATTTATGGATTATGAGCTGTCGCGTCCTTAAGCGAGACATGGAGTATGCGATGATGGATGAATTTATCGATAAGTGTCTTGCTTCCAACGTTAAAAAGATTATCGGTCATTACTACCCAACGGCAAAGAATCACATGGTAGAGGATTTCTTTGACCTTTTCGGCTACGAACTTATAAGCAAAGATGATGCGGGCAATAAGGAGTATTGCCTTGATATTTCTAAAGGTTATGAAAAGCGTAATCACGTAATAAGTGTGAATGCAGACTGATAGGATAAATGGGGAGATAACATTTTGGAAATCACTTCTGTGTATTTTCTGTTATTTGTCGGAATAAGCCTTTTGATTTACTGGAAGCTTCCGGCCAAATACCAGTGGATATTGTTACTTGCAGACAGTTTAATATTTTACGTAGTCAGTACCCACAATATAGATACGCTTGCGTATCTGGTTGTTGCGGTTCTTTTGGTGTATGCCGCAACAGGATGCTTTCAAAAGTATGACGGCGAGGAACATAAAGTTTTACGGAAAACCGTTTTGATTATTACAATGGTTTTTGTGGCGGGAACTTTGGTGCTTCTTAAGTACACCAATCTGTTTATCAATACGGCGAACTTTTTCAGGGGCTTAATGAACAAAGAAGCCTTTGCTACCGTCAATTGGCTTGCACCCTTGGGAATAAGCTTTTACACACTTACCCTTTTGTCGTATCTTCTGGACTCATATTGGAAGGTTGCCGAATACGAGAAAAACCCGTTAAAGCTTTTGCTTTATACGTCGTATTTCCCGCTTATGATTTCGGGTCCTATATGTATCCACAGAGAATACGCGCCCGAACTTTTTTCAGAACATCGATTTGATTACGACAGGGTTACCAAGGCGGCAAGACGTATTGCCTGGGGTATTGTAAAAAAAGCGGTTGTGGCCGACAGACTCAGTGTTATTTCGGATTATATGTTTTCGCAGCCCGATATTTTTACGGGAATTTGGGTGTTCTTTGCAACGTTCGTTTATGTAATCGTGCTTTATTTTGATTTCTCGGGTTGCATGGATATCGTTTTGGGAGTATCTTCGGCATTCGGTATCACCGTAAGCGAGAACTTCAAGGCTCCGTTTTTGTCAAAGACCATGCAGGAGTTCTGGCAAAGATGGCACATTACTCTCGGCGTATGGCTTAAAAACTACATCATGAATCCTATTCTTATGTCAAAAGGATTCGTCAATCTTTCGGCTTCGTTTAAGAAGAAATTCGGTAAGAAAGCCAAGAAATATCCCACATACCTTGCAATGCTTGTGTTGTGGTTTATGATGGGACTTTGGCACGGAAACTCATGGAAATATATTTTGGGTGAAGGCTTCTGGTTCTGGCTTGTTATTGTCCTTGAACAGATTTTGGAACCTTCGTGCAAGAAGCTTAAGTCCTCTCTTCATATAAAGGATGAGAACATATTTTTCAAGTTGTTTAAAATTGCAAGAACGTTTGTATTATACAGCTTCGGTATGCTCTTTTTCAGAGCCGATTCTTTGGCATCGGCGTTTTATATGATAAGCCGTATCCCGGTTCACTCGGGATTTGTTGAAACTTTGAGAACTCTTTACAGAGGATGCTTTGCGGAATGCGGCGGCATTAAAGGATTTTTGGCCATGGCGCTTGTATTTTTGATTACTTTGCGCATGGACATTTGGATTTACAATAACGTATCCTGGGATGATAAGTTTAAGAAGCTTCCGAACATGGTAAGGTGGATATCCTATTTTGCAGTGAGCTTATTAATCATAACAATGGGCGTTTTCGGCAAGTCATCATTTATTTATTTCGGTTTTTAACGGTAAGCGGATATTATGAAGAAATTTATTTTAAAGTGCCTGATTATCATAATTCCTCTGTATGCCTTCGTGGTATTTACAAACTATTATGTGGATCCGGCCAACCTGTTTAACGACAACTTAATAGATTCCATGACCGATAACATGATTGCCGGAAACATTATCGTAAGTCCCGGCGATGTGGGAGAGGGTCAGCTTGTTAAAAGCTATATAGAAAAGCTTCCGAAAGTCCCCGACACGGTTGTCATCGGCTCAAGCCATGTAATGTATATTCCTTTCGAGTACGATAATTATATTGTGGCATCCCTTTCGGGCGCTTACCTTAAAGATTACCTTTCGGTTATAGGTATTCTTGAGGAAAAAGAAAAACTTCCGAAGCGCATAGTTTTAGGCGTAGACCCCTGGGCATTTACGGGGACGGAAATTCCCTGCAGACATATAAGCGTTTCCGAGTATGCCGACAGATTATTGGACAGAGTTTACGAAAGAGAATCGGGTAAAAAATCGCTTTTTGATGATAACTTTATTTATGCGGCAAGCGGAGTAAAAGAGCTTTTTTCTTTTTCCTACTTTCAGTCATCATTGTCAGCTTTCGGAAGAGGCTCGTTAAAGAACGCTGAGGTAAAGGTTGTCGACAGCGACGTTTCGGATGACACACCCAAGATTATGCCCAACGGAAGACGAATTATGACGCTTACGTCGTACAAATCGGTTGAGGGCATGGACGGTGAGGCAGCCAATGCCATTTCGGCAGACAGTATTTACGGGCTTAACGGATTTACGCATATATCGGATGTAAACAAAGATGCATTTTGTGATACAATAAAGTATCTTTCGGATAAGGGAATCGATATCGAACTCTATCTTCCGCCGTGGTATCCGTTCTACTATGACATATTTAAGGATTCACCGGATTTTGCGGGCGTTTTGAAGGTAAGCGATATGGTTTATGAAATCGGTAACGAATTCGACAACGTAACGGTTCACGGTTCGTATAATCCCGATGAGGTCAATGTTTCGAGAGAAGATTATGCCGACAGCTTTCATCTGAAACCCGATGAAATGCTTAGAAGCTATCAATACATTAAGTAATAAGTTTTTTGAAAGGAAGTTGTTTTTATGGAAAGAGAAGAAGTTTTTGAGAAGCTTAACGAGGTATTTTGTGACGTTTTTGATGATGACACTATCGAAATCAATGACGATACTACAGCAGATGATATCGAGGACTGGGACAGCCTCGAACACATCAACCTTGTGGTTGCCGTAGAAAAAGCTTTTGACATCAAGTTCAACATGGGTGAGGTAAACACCATGAAGAACGTAGGCGAGATGGTTGACCTTATCCTTGCAAGAATCTGATGTTTGCGCCTTTTTGAAATGGCGATATAGATTATAGAAAACAGGTATTATCGGATGCTATTCAATTCATACGTATTTTTGTTTTTGTTTTTCCCGATAACACTTATAGGCTTTTACATTTTGAAGGCTTTAAAGCTTTCGGTGCCGATGAAGGTGTGGCTAATCGGCATGTCACTTTGGTTCTACGGATATTTTAACCCGTGGTATTTGATAATCATTGTTACGAGTATTGTTGTCAATTATCTTTTGTGTATCCTGATGAACAAGGTGGCGGCGACGCCCGAACTTAAAGGGCGCAGGAAAGCCATTATGGTTGTGGGAATTGTTTTCAATGTCGGAATTTTGTTCTACTACAAGTACTTCAATTTCTTCATTGATAACGTTAACTGGATATTTAAAGCCGATTTTTGTGTCGAAAAGATTTTGCTTCCTCTCGGAATCAGCTTCTTTACGTTCCAGGAAATCGGATTCATGGTGGATGCCTACAGAGGAGACGTCAAGAACCTTTCTTTTGTAGACTTCATGCTGTTTGTTACCTTCTTTCCGCAATTGATTGCGGGCCCCATTGTAACGCAGGATGAGATGCTTCCTCAATTTAACAATCTTGTAAACAAGAAGTTTTCCAAAGATCAGTTTGCAAGAGGACTTGCGCTTTTTATCATGGGACTTATGAAGAAGGTGCTTATTGCGGATGTATTCGGAAAAGCCGTTGACTGGGCGTATGCGTACCATTCGTCATTAAACGGTACCGGCTCTTTGCTGGCACTTTTGTTTGCCAACCTTCAGATGTACTTCGACTTTTCGGGATATTGCGATATGGCCAGAGGTATCGGCGGAATGTTCTTAATCGATATTGTGGTTAACTTCAATTCCCCGTACAAGGCAAAGTCGGTTATCGAGTTCTGGTCACGCTGGCAGATTACCATGTCAAGATTTTTGACCAAGTACATTTATATCCCGCTCGGCGGAAGCAGAAAGGGTAACTTCAGAACATATCTCAATACGTTTATCGTATTTACCATAAGCGGTATCTGGCACGGTGCGGGCTGGAAGTACATGATCTGGGGTATGCTTTTCGGTGTTTTGAACATTTTCTCGAGAATGCTTCGTGACATCAAGAAAAAGATTCCGCCCCTTATTAACAATATCGAAGCTTTTATTTTTATTGCACTGCAGGGTGCGCTCTTCAGGGCAGATACATTAAAGCAGTTTTGGGAAATGCTTACGAATGTCTTTACAAAGGGCTTCGGTGCAATCCCGCTTGAAATGGCCGAGGCGTTTAACCGCACGGAATATGTATTTTTGCAGGACTGCTTCCATATTTCGGCACTTTCTTTTGCACCCTACATAATGATAGTGCTGTTTATGATTCTCGCATTTTTCCTGTGCTTTGTTACAAAAAATGCGTGCGAGATTGCTGCTTCCTTAAAGTTTAAGCCCATTACCGGCGTAATTCTTTCAATAGGATTCGTGTGGGCGGTCGTATCTCTTTCGGAAGTCAGCACATTCCTTTATTTCAATTTCTAACGTAAAGGTTTGAGGTAAATTAATGGACGAAAACAAGAATATCGGGAAATGGCTTAAGGCTACCGTGATTTCCGCAGTGTTGCTATTAATTGCATGCATCGCCCTTGTGGTAGCAGTCGACCCGTTTTTTCAATATCATAAACCGCTTTCGGGGTTTCCGTATGTGGTGGACAACCAGCTTTCCGCCAATGCCGGAATGGCCAAGAACTTTGACTATGACAGCATATTAACGGGCTCTTCGATGGTATCCAACTTCGACCTTGACTCTTTCGAGAGCAAGCTTTCGAGTAAGTGCATCAAGGTAAACTACAACGGTGCATACCCCAAGGATATCAGCAATATTTTGGAGTATGTATTTTCGAACCATGAAAATCTTAAAACGGTTTATTTCGGAATGGACATTTATTCATATAACTCCTCAACCGAGGATGTTAAGTATCCGTTCCCTGAATATTTGTATGATAATAACTATATAAACGATATTTCATACGTGGTTAACAAGGACGTGCTTTTTGAGTACATCATTGCACCTTTAAGGTTCCCGGCCAAGAGAACCGAACTTTCCAAGGTTTACATGATGGAATACGAAGAGTCACAATACAGTAAAGAATCCGTAATCGGACATTATGAGACTCCGGTTGAGGGCTCTTTGTCGGAATCGGAATACGATGAGCGTATCATAAGCTTTAAAGAAAATCTTTCTAAAAACCTTGTGCCGTTTATCGAATCACATCCCGAAACCGAGTTTGTGATTTTCTATCCGCCCTACAGTATTCTTTACTGGGATACAAGAAAGACCGAGGGATGGATGGATTTACTTCTTGAGGAGTACAGGATAGTTGCCGATACTCTTCTTGAATACGGAAACGTAAAGATTTACAATTTTTCGGATGCGTGGGAATATACCGAAAACCTTGATAACTATGTGGATTACATGCATCAGCATGCCCGCGTAAATGAGTATATTTTGGACTGCATTGCTTCGGATAAATGCAGGGTAACCCGAGAAAATGTTTCGGACATTACAAGCAGTATGAGAGAACATGTTGACGGTTACGATTTTTCAGCGCTTTTGGGGGAGTAATAAATGAGTTTTAAGGGCTTGTTTTCGAGAATAACATGCTTGTTGATTTTGGCAGTCGTTACGCTTGCGGGGACATCCGGTTTTTCGGGTGTCGCCTCCGGTGTTTCGCCTGCTTTTTTATATGCCGCAAAAGACGGCGGTACTGTTTCGGGAAACGACATCGAAGATGATGACGATGAAGACGACGATGATACGGTATCGGGTAACGATATACGAAAAGAAAAAGAAGCATACACGATAAAGTATGTGGCAAATGTTCCCGCGGGCGAGGAATATAAAGGCGAAGAGTTTGAGGAAGATTTCGAACTTGAAGAAGCCGCATTGATTTCCCAAAATATTTTCGAACGCGAATATTATGAATTTGTCGAATGGAACAGTGAGCCCGACGGAACGGGTACTTCGTATGAACCCGGGAAGACTTTTTCTTTTGACGCACAGGACAAGGACGTATTCACGCTTTACGCTCAATGGAAGGCAAAGACATATAAGATTACCTATGAGCTTTACGGTGCGATAAACAGCAGCAAAAATCCCGTATCGTATGTTTACAACAGCGCACCGGTTACGCTTGAAAATCCTTCCAAAATCGGATTTACATTTAACGGCTGGTACCTTGATTCGAAGTTTACAAAAAAGGTTAGCGCCATTGAAAAGGGATATTTCGGCGACCTTACGCTTTACGCCAAGTTTACCGAGCACTCCTACAGCATCGTTTTCGACGGAAACGGCGGCACGGGCTCAATGAAGGGCATCAGTAACGTCAGGTTCGGCGAAAGCGTTAAAATTCCCAAAAACGAGTTTACGAGAACCGGATATGTTCTTAAAGGCTTTAATACCGTTAAGAACGGCACGGGAATAAGCGTAGCCGCAAACACTTATACGCAGGGCCTTTCGGCTGTCGACAAGGCCAAGGTTACTCTTTATGCGCAGTGGGAACTTAAAGAATACAAGATTAAATATAAACTCGACGGCGGTACAAACAGCTCGAAAAACCCCGCCACATATACGATAAAAACGTCGACCATTAAACTTTCGAACCCTACAAAGACCGGTTACACCTTCGGAGGCTGGTTCACGGATTCGAAGTTTAAAAAGCCCATAACCCAGATTAAGAAGGGTGCCAAGAAGAACTACACTCTTTACGCCAAGTGGACGGTAAATACTTACAGCATTAAGTTTTCCGGAAACGGCGGAATCGGTTCAATGAAGATTATGAAGGATATTAAGTATTCTTCCGCAAAGTATCTTCGTAAGAACACATTTACCAAGGAAGGCTATGTTTTTGCGGGCTGGAATACCAAAAAGAACGGAAAGGGAACCTTCTACAAAGACAAACAGAAGGTTAAAAAGCTTACCGCCAAGAACAGGAAGACGATTACTCTATACGCTCAGTGGGAGCCTATAAAGTACAACATTAAGTTTAGCGGAAACGGCGCCGATTACGGCTCCATGGATAAGCTTAAGGGTCTTTCGTACGATAAGTCCTACAAGCTTCCTCAAAATGAATTTGAGCGCGACGGTTATGTATTTGCGGGTTGGAACACCAAAAAGAGCGGAACCGGTACTGCGTATAAGAATCTTGCCAAAATAAAAAATCTCACCACGGTAAATAACAAGACAATCACTTTGTATGCAAGGTGGAAGAAAAACGGCACAAATGAAGACATGACCGATGAAGAGGTTTTCGATTTCCTTGTTGAAAACGGAATGAACGATTACGGAGCGGCGGCAATGATGGGAAACATGTATGCCGAATCCGGTCTTTCGTCCATTAACCTTGAAAACATATATAACGAGAGACTCCACATGACCGACGAAGAGTACACCGAAGCCGTAGACTGCGGAGATTACAGTGAAGCTTCTTTTGTCGGCGACAGTGCCGGATACGGCTTGTGCCAGTGGACCAGCAGCGGCAGAAAGCAGGGACTTTACTCGTATGCGGAGAAAAACGCATGCTCGATAGGTAACAAGGAAATGCAGCTTGAGTATCTGATTATTGAGCTTTCCGGAGCATATTCTTCGGTATTTGACGTGCTTAAAAATGCCAAGGATTTGAAATCGGCTTCGAATACGGTTTTGTTTGACTTCGAAAATCCCAGGGATCAGTCCAAGGCGGTTCAGGCAAAACGTCTTGCCTACAGCAAATATTATTACAATGAATATTCCGGGGAAAGCGATGAAGACGACGATGAATCCATGACGGAAGAGGATTGTCCGTTCAGTGTAACGGTTAATACCACACTCAACATAAGACAGGGCCCCGGAACAGATTATCCGAAAGCGGGCGTCATTTCGGTGGGAACGGATACGTACGTAATTATCCACGTAAAGGAAGGCGCAGGCTCGTCGATAGGCTGGGGACAGCTTGAGGACGGAAGAGGATGGATATCACTTGATTATGTATCGAAAGTGAAGGACTGAGGTATTTATTTACGAAGTCCCTTGGGATAGTGGTTTTTCATGATGCCTCCGGCACACTTGCCCCAGGCAAGCGAAAAGCCCGATACACAAATAAGATACCAGCCTTTGGGCGCATCGAGAGGGAAACTTTCTCCGCCGATGTACGAAGACATTTTGGATACGTCCGTAAGGTTATGACTGTTTCTGACCTCGGAAGGGGACAGCGCAAGGGCCATGGAATGAGAGGGCTCAAAGCGGTTTTTCTTCAATTCGCCGAGCTCGAGACCGACACGTTCAACCTTAAGGCCGTTTATGTTTATGGCTATGTCGGGTAAAAGACAAAGCCTTTCTTTAAAAAGAATAATGTTTCCAAGATAATCATTGGGACAATTTAAGGTTTCGGATAAAAAAGTTTTGTAATCGCAAAGCTCTTTATCCGAAACTGTTTTTATGGGGCATTTGCTTTCCTGATGTACAGAGAAAGTTTCCGCGCCTTTGGTAAGTACGGCCGCAAAGTGACCTTCACCTTTCGTTTTGTGAGGCCATATGCGAACAGTCTTTAATAAAATAATGTCGGGATGGCGCGAAACAAAACGTGCCATGCATTCTTCATCTTCTTCGGGCGCAAAGGTACAGGTGGAATAAACCATTCTGCCGTTTGAACGAAGCATTTTATAAGCTTCATCCAGAATCATGTCCTGTCTTTCGGCGCAAAGCTTTACATTATCCAAACTCCATTCGGAAATTGCATCCGGGTTTTTACGAAACATTCCCTCACCCGAGCAGGGTGCATCCACAAGAATTTTGTCAAAAAATCCCGGAAGAACGTTTGAGAGACGGTCGGGTGACTCATTGGTGACGATGGCATTTTTAACGCCCATTCGCTCAATGTTTTCGGAAAGAATCTTTGCTCTCGCGGGATGAATCTCGTTACTGACCAAAAGTCCCTTTCCGTCCATGAAAGAAGCAATCTGAGTTGATTTGCCTCCAGGTGCGGCGCATAAATCAAGAACCTTTTCACCGGGCTTGACTTCAAGAAGACTTACAGGTGCCATTGCGCTGGGCTCCTGAATGTAGTATAAGCCGGCCTCATGGTACGGATGACTTCCGGGCTTTTCCTTATCGTCATAATAAAATCCTCCGTCGGCCCATGAAATCGGCTCCAATTCGAAGTTTAAATCGGATTCGGAAACCGGTATATTTTCCGCATTTTTCTTGAGCCTGTTCAATCGAAGCCCCTTATGACATTCCTCGTCATAGGTTTTGAAAAAAGCTTCGGCCTCATCGGGAATCTGTGAAATTATTCGATCTTTAAAGTCTTTCGGAAGATTCATCTTTTAACTCCGTTTCTTTGTGCATAAACGTACTTTATCACACCGTGCAAAAACGCACAACACAAATGCACACGGGCAGTGTAACGTTTTATTAATTATGATATTTTATTATGTATGTGATTATGAGCTTATTGTCCGCTTTTCCAAGAATTGAGGTATCGGATGAATTATCATATTGAGTACGATGTTGCGGCAGCAGTTTTATGCGCTACCATCATTTTTTTTAACAAAATAAAAAATCCCGGAAACAGCAAGAGTAAACGCTATTATCAGTGGCTTTTATGGGTTACGCTGGTTTCGGCTGTTCTCGATGCAGTTACGGGCATTACGGATTCGAATCCTTTTTTGGTGTCCCGTTCGTTTAACATGTTTTTAAATATCATATTCTTCATCATTTCCGTAGGATGCGGATATACGTATTTTCGGTATACGTCGTTTCTGTGCTTTAAGACCGTTAAGAAAAATCTTCTGGAACAGATTAATGAAGCGTTGATGATCATATATTTTCTTTTTGTCATATTAAATGTCAAGACAGGCTGGATTTTTACGCTTGATAACAATGTTTATGCCTTCGGCAAGCTTCATTCCATGACTTATGTACTCCCGGCGATTTATATTATCGAAGCCGAGGTTCTTGTTATTGTTTACAGGAAGAAGTTCGAATTCAGTCAGTTTCTGACGATAGCGTTGTTCGGACCGTTTACGGCAGTCGGAATGATGATTCAGATGCTCTTGTCTCCCGAAACCCTGATTATTTATTTTGCAACATCAATCGGATGTCTGGGGCTTTTGTTTACAATCGAAACGCCCGATTACGAAAAACTTATGGAGACGATGGAATTATTGGAGCAGGCAAGAGAAACAGCCGAAACGGCTACCAGGGCCAAGTCGTCGTTTCTTGCAAGAATGTCTCATGAAATCAGAACACCCATTAATGCCGTTGTCGGAATGGATGATTTGATTATCCGAAATGCCGCCGATCCCAAGACTTTGGGATATGCATGCAAAATAAAAAGTGCCGGCGAATCCTTGCTTTCGATTATAAACGATATTCTCGATTTCTCCGCGATTGAATCCGGCAAGATGAATATTGTTCCCGCGCAGTATAAGACCGAAACCCTTATAAAGGATTGCGTTAACCTTGTAAACGAGAGCGTTAAGGACAAGGGACTTGAATTTAAACTGGATGTGGCCGAAAATGTACCTTCCGTCTTGTACGGCGATGTCATGCGCGTGCGACAGATTATTGTCAATCTTCTTACCAATGCGGTTAAATATACGGCACAGGGAAGTGTTTCTTTGGCCTTCTCCTGGAAAGACACCGTAAGAGATGATGATTGTAACGGAGAGATGACCATATCCGTAAGCGATACCGGTAAAGGCATCGCTCCTGAAAATATAGATAAACTGTTTAACTCCTTCGAGCGTGTTGATATTGCTGCCAATCACGAGATAGAGGGTACGGGACTCGGACTTCCGATTACCAAGCAGCTTGCAGAGTTAATGGGCGGCTTTATTAAGGTCGACAGCAGACTTTCAAAGGGTTCAACCTTTACGGTGGTTATTCCGCAGAAGAGCTTAAACGATATGCCTGTCGGAAAGATTGACCAAAGCGTTGATCCTGAAGATTTCAAAAAGAGTGCATCTACGGATTTTGAAAAAGAAGGTGCTTCCATACTTGTCGTAGATGATTCAATCATCAATCTTGAAGTATTTACGGGCCTTTTGGAACAGACAAAGATACAAATCGATACCGCACTAAGCGGAGAAGAAAGTATCGCACTTGCCAATTCCAAGAAGTATGACCTTATTTTCATGGATCACATGATGCCACAGATGGATGGCGTGGAGGCCATGAAGCGCATTAAAGAATCACCGCGCGGAATGAATGCGGATACACCCTTTATAGTGCTTACCGCAAATGCCGTAAATGGTGCAAAGCAATTTTATATTAACGAAGGGTTTACGGCATATTTATCAAAACCCATAATTGTTAAGGAAGTAAATGATTTACTTAAGGAAATGCTTTCTTGACATCGCGATTTTACTGTGATATTTTGTTTGTGTGCAATCGGTTGCGCAGTTCATGCGCAGCTTATGAAATTTGTTTTCGTTTTTCTTTGGGGATAAAACCCTTTCATAAGCAGGAATGCCTAAAAGGCATTCCTGAATTTTTGAAGCATTCGCTTCGGATATTCTCTGCGCGTAAATGAACATGCTAATGGCAGAGGTGTGTTTATGAACGATACTTTTCGAAACAAAATGACCATTGATGATGTTGCCGTTGCTCTTGGCGTTTCCAAGACAACGGTTTCGAGAGCTATTTCCGGTAAAGGCAGGGTGTCTCCGGAAACAAGAGAAAGGGTCTTGAATTTTATAGAGGAAAACGACTATGTTCCCAATGCTTTTGCGAAAGGCCTTGCCCAGTCAAAGACCTGCAGTATAGGAATAAACGTTCCGCAGGATTTCGGCCTTACGGAAATGCCGTTTTTCCAGAAATGCTTAAGCGGAGTATGCGAGTACGCAATGTCGGCCGATTATGATGTCTTGATTTCCATGACATCGACCAACGATATCAGCCAGCTTGAAAGAATGGTAAACAACCGAAAGGTTGACGGAATTATTCTTACGAGAACGTTGACGCGTGATTATCCGCTGGAATTTTTAAAAACAAAAAGAATCCCTTTCGTTACAATCGGCTCCACGAGAGAAACTTCGGTCATTCAGATAGATAACGATCACGAAGGAGCATGCAGGGAACTTACAACCGCACTCCTTAGGCAGAACGTCGGAAGAATGGTGCTTTTATGTACCAATTCCAATTATGTGGTTACCCAGACAAGATTGCAGGGCTTCATGAGAGCCATGCGCGAGAGCGGTTACGAGATTACGCCGGATATGATTATATACGAAACGGACGATGACAGTTTGGAGCGTTTTATAAGAGACGTTAAGCAGAACAGATACGACTGCGTACTGTGTATGGATGATTCCATATGTGTCAGAGTACTTGATCTGTTCAGATATGAGGGAATCAAAGTTCCCAAGGATATCAAGATTGCTTCTTTTTACAACAGCTCAATTCTCGAAAGAAACATTCCCGCGATTACGTCGCTTGAATTCGATGCCAAGGAGCTTGGAACGGTGGCGTGCAAAACCTTGCTTGACATGATAGGCGGGGCGTCCGTTCCGACACGAAGCTTACTGGGATATGACATTTCTTTAAAGGCATCAACCGAAAATTTACGATAATTTACATAACAAAAAGCGCAACGAGTTGCGCATATTTTCGTGAATTTTCCGTGCAACATATACAAAAAAGCGCATTTGGATAGGTGAAGAATGTTCGTTGACAACAAAAAGTGCATTTGTTATCCTTTATGCATAGAGCAACCGATTGCGCACAGAAGTTGCACTAAAAAGTAATAAAACAGTTTTTGTTCATTGAAACAGGAGGAAATTATTATGAAGAAAAAGTTAATGGCTTTAGCTCTTTCGGCAGCAATGGTTCTTTCACTTGTTGCTTGCGGTGAGGCTAAACCCGCATCATCAACAGAAGCTCCCAAGGCAGAAGCTTCTACAGAGGCACCCAAGGAAGATGTTGCTCCCGCAGGTGGCACAATTACTCTCTGGGTTGCAGAAGCAGTAGTTGATTATACCAAGGGAAAATGCGATGAATTCTTCGCAGCTAACCCTGATTACGCAGGATATGAAGTTGTTGTTGAGCCCGTAGGTGAAGGCGATGCAGCAGGTAATATGATTACAGACGTTGACGGCGGCGCTGATATCTTCGGTTTTGCACAGGACCAGTTATCACGTCTCGTATCTGCAGGTGCTGTAATGCCTATCTCAGGCGATTACGCAGCATGGATTGAAAGCTCTAACGCAGCAGGTGCTGTTTCAGGCGCTATGGCAGGCGATACAATCTACGCTTTCCCCATGACAGCAGATAACGGTTACTTCTTATACTATGATAAGTCGGTTGTTACAGACACAACTACTCTTGAAGGAATTCTTGATCAGTGTGCAGCAGCAGGCAAGAACTTCTATTTCGACCTCGGCTCATGGTACAGCTCAGCATTCTTCTTCGGTGCAGGATGCGAATGCTACTATGATACAGACGCAGACGGAAACTTCACAGCAGCTCATTGTGATTACGCATCCGAAAACGGTGTTGCAGCATTAAAGGCATTAATCAACATGGTTGAATCTCCCGCTTTCCAGGCAGGTTCTTCAGTTTCCAACGCAGTTGACTGGGCAGCAATCGTTGACGGTACATGGGATTCTTCGGCAGCTAAGGATGTTCTCGGTGACAACCTCGCTTGCGTAAAGCTTCCTACATTCACAGTAGACGGCAAGACATATCAGATGGGTGGTTTCAACGGTATGAAGTTACTCGGTGTTAAGCCTCAGACAGATGCAACCAAGCTTCAGGCTTGCCTTGCACTCGCTCAGTTCTTAACAGATGAAGCAGCACAGCTTGAAAGATTCAACAACTTCGGTTGGGGTCCTTCAAACATCGCAGCTCAGGGCGATTCGGCAGTTCAGGCAGATCCCGCACTTGCAGCACTTGCAGCACAGTTCGCTTACACAATTCCTCAGGGTCAGTACCCCGGAGACTTCTGGTCAACAGGTCTTGACGGTGACCTTACTTCAGGAGCACTTAACTCATCAATGAGCGATGCCGAATTAATGGATTACCTTACAAACTTACAGACACTTCTTGATAATGCCAGATAATCTGACTGATTAAATCAGGAGAAATTCTTCCGGCAGAGAGCACTCTCTGCCGGAAGTTGTATATGAGAGGTTACTTATGGCGGTTTCTAATAAAAAGTCAAAGCCATTCGGTTGGCTGGTTAATGATATAAAAGAATTAGGTCTCACTTACAGGGAAGGAGACTGGAAAACTTATATTTCTACCGTAATCTTCGGATTCGGACCTATTATGCGCAAGCAGTTCTTAAAAGGCTTTGCACTTTTAATAACCGAACTTGCGGCAATCTATTATCTTGTCTTTTCGGGCTGGGGATATCTTAAGGATGTAAATACACTCGGTACAAGCTCGAGAGGATACAACGCCGACGGAACCATTTCCGCAGGCGATAACAGCTTCCTTATATTGCTTTATTCAATTGTTTCCATATGTGTAATAGTCGGGCTGATCATCGTATGGAGACTTAACATGAAGGAAAACTTCAAGGAACAGCGTCTTTTGGCGGAAGGCAAGGAGCTTGAAGGCAGTAAGAAGGCATTTCTTTCATTGTTTGATAAGAATTTCGATAAAACACTTTTGACATTACCGGTACTCGGAATTTTTCTTTTTACTGTAGTTCCGATTATCTTTATGATATGTATTGCATTTACCAATTACGACAAGACTCACCAGGCACCTTCAAAACTGTTTACATGGGTAGGCTGGGAGAACTTCAAAGAGCTTTTGAACTTCGACGTTTCCGGTTACGGAAAGACTTTCGTGACAATACTTGCATGGACTCTTGTATGGGCTTTGTTCGCGACTTTCTTAAATTACTTTTTGGGACTCGCGGTTGCAATGCTTATAAATCGTAAGGGAATCCGCTTCAAGAAAATGTGGCGTACGATTCTCGTTATGACGATTGCAATTCCTCAGTTTATCTCACTTCTTTACATGTACAAGCTCTTTACCAAGGACGGACTTGTAAACGGTTTTCTTATGAAAATCGGATTGATAAACGAGGCGTTGCCTTTCTGGACGGACCCCATGTGGGCGCGTGTTACGATTATCGTAATTAACCTTTGGATAGGTATTCCTTACCTTATGCTTATTGCAACGGGTATTTTGATGAATATCCCTTCGGACCTTTACGAATCGGCAACAATCGACGGTGCGAACGGCTGGCAGTGTTTCACACACATTACACTTCCTTACATGCTGTTTGTAACAGGCCCTTACCTCTTGACAAGTTACATTTCGAACCTTAATAACTTCAACGTCATATTCCTTCTGAATAAGGGAAATCCTACGTCGTTGCAGCTTACGGGCTCGGCCGGATATACGGACCTGTTGGTAACGTGGCTGTACAAGATGACGGTCGACGATACGAATTATCGAATGGCCGCGGTTATCGGTATCGTAGTATTTGCGGTAACGGCAATCATTTCACTTGTTGTTTACGGATTACTTCCGTCTGTTAAGGATGAGGAGGGCTTTCAGTAATGAGTAAAGAGAAAAATCGCTCCTACAGCAGGAAAAGAAAAATCGGTAACATCATTGCATACATTGCATTGATAGTAATCAGTGTATTGTGGCTTGCACCTTTCGTGTGCCTTGTACTTCAGTCCTTCCGTTCATACGAAACGGAATTCGGCGGTATGGTAAGTTATCTTGTTCCCAAGCAGTTTTCACTTGATAATTACAAGTTCCTGTTTGAGCCTGATAACAAGTTTTTGAGATGGTATTTAAATACAATAATAATTGCAATATTTGTTTCACTGTTCCAGACAATCAATGTTCTGTGCACAAGCTACGCCCTTTCACGTATGCGTTTTAAAGGTCGTGAGCTTCTCATGAGAGCATGGCTTGTACTGGGAATGTTCCCCGGATTCTTAACAATGATTTGTTTATACTTCCTTCTTAAGAATTTCGGATTGACGCAGGAGGGTGCAATCCCCGGACTTATCCTTGTCTCGGTAGCAAGCTCCGCAATGGGATACTATGTATGTAAAGGTTACATGGATACGATTCCCAAATCACTTGACGAAGCGGCAAGAATTGATGGCGCATCACGTGCGAGAGTATTCTTCACAATGATTATTCCCATGGCAAAGCCCATCATAATATATACGGCACTTGTAGGTTTCATGGCACCCTGGTGCGATTACGTATTTGCTTCCTACGTTGCATTCGGACATTCCGATTCATACAACGTTGCGGTTGCCATGCAGCGATGGATATGGACCAACGACTATCAGGGCTTCTTCACAAGATTCTGTGCCGGCGGTGTACTCATTGCGATTCCCGTAACTATATTGTTTATGGCGCTTCAAAAATATTATGTTGAAGGTGTTACCGGTGGTGCCGTTAAGGGCTAACCGATTTCAGGTTCAATGAATAGTGTAAAAACAGCCGCCTGACCCCTTAAATCCAGGATTTTCGGGCAGGGCGGCTCTTTTTCTGCCATTTTTTCGGATTATTTCGATGTGGCAAAAGAAAAAACGGAGGACAAAATGAAAAAGAGAAGAGTGTTGCCGCTTGTATTATTGGGTACTATCCTTACAGCCGGCCTTTTATCCGGCTGCGGTGAAAAATCCGCGAAAGAAAAGTTTTCCATGCCGACAGGTCCCGAAGAAGCTTCGATTTACGTGGAGCCTGTAGAAGGCATAAGCGATGACTTCATACGCGGTGTAGATATTTCAAGTATTCTTGCACAGGAGAAAAGCGGCGTCGTTTACTATAACGAAAACGGCGAAGTCGAAGATGTATTCGGTATACTTGCGAAGGGCGGAGTAAATTACGTCCGTATAAGAATATGGAACGATCCTTATGATTCTGAAGGAAACGGTTACGGCGGCGGGAACAATGACGTTGACGCAGCGGTTGAGATAGGTAAAAGAGCTACGGATGTCGGAATGAAGGTTATGCTTGACTTCCACTATTCGGATTTCTGGGCCGATCCGAAAAAGCAGATGTGTCCCAAGGCATGGGAAGGAATGGATATCTGGACCAAGCAGGACGCATGTTATGACTTTACGCTTGAAGCCATGAATAAGATTCTCGATGCGGGCGTTGATGTAGCGATGGTACAGCTCGGTAACGAGACGAATAACGGAATGAGCGGCGAGAAGCAGTTCAGTTTTATGGCTGCCTTGTGGGAAAAAGGAATTTCGGCCGTAAGAGAATCGGCGGAAACTCACAATAAGGAAATAAAAACCGCGGTTCACTTTACAAATCCCGAAAACAATCAGGCTATCGACAAGATACTTGATAAGCTTGATAAAAATAATGTGGAGTATGACGTATTTGCATTATCCTATTATCCTTTCTGGCACGGAACCTTGGAAAACTTAACGGACACGCTTAAGAAGGTTCATGATAAATACGGTAAAGAAACGGTAGTTGCGGAAACATCATACGTATATACATTGGAAGACGGTGACGGAACGGCAAACAGTTGCGGCGAAAAGGATATTACCAAGGAATACTCTGCAACCGTTCAAAGTCAGGTAAATGCACTCAGAGACGTATGTGCGGCGGTACACGCTGCGGGAGAGTCGGCACTCGGCGTATTTTACTGGGAGCCCGCATGGATTCCCGTAAATGTTTACGATTACACGAAGGACGATGCCGAAAGCGTACTGAATGCCAACAAACAGGCATGGGAAACCTACGGAAGCGGCTGGGCATCAAGCTATGCGGCTTCGTACGACCCGAAGGATGCGGGCGTTTATTACGGCGGTTCCTCGTGGGACAATCAGGCATGGTTTGACTTTACGGGACACGTACTTCCTTCCGTAAATACATATAAATATTTAAAATACGGAACAACCTGCGATTTAAAGGTTGATTTTGCAAACGATCTTACATGTACCGTAAACCCCGGCGGAAAGATAGAACTTCCCAAAACGGCAGACGTACATTTTAACGACCGAAGCAAAAACGGTGATGCCGATGTGACCTGGAACGAAGAGGACATAAAGGCCGTCGACATTAACAAGGTCGGTGAATATACGGTAAGAGGAACCCTGGAGGACGGATACGAAATCAAATGCACCGTAAAGGTCGAGTATATAAATCTATTAAAGAATCCAAGCTTTGAGGAAGCCGACAGAAGCATGTACAACATTTCCAAAGACTGGGTTGATTATCAGTTAAAAGAAAGCGATTCCTACACAGGCGAATGGGCAATGCATTTTTATGATACCGGTGATGTTGTCTTTACAGCTGAGCAGACACTTACCGATTTGGAGCCCGGAGAATACAATTTCAGCTTAAAAGCACAGGGCGGAGATATCGGAGACGGCGCGGAATTCTTCATTTACGTTGTTGTGGGCGATATGGTTTTCAGACAGGATTTTACGGTTGACGGCTGGCAACAGTGGCAGTCACCCGAAATAAAAAACATCAAGGTGTCCGGCGAAAAGGTTACCGTAGGTGTCAGCGTAAAGGCAGCCCCCAAGGCATGGGGAACCTTTGATGATTTTTATTTGTGCAAGGTACAGTAAGAAAGGAACACGGAATAATGGAAAACAAATTCATTGTAAATATTATTCATCGTCCGGAGATGGTTCCGGAATATGCCGAAAAGGTTACCGGTCACGGTAAGGCGGAAGATATTTCAAGAAAGGCTCTTCTTACGGAGTCACTGGATATTTTCAAAACACAGCAAAGACTTGCTCATGAAAACGGTTTAAAGACTACCATTCAGATGACTTACGCAAGCCTTTTTAACGATGAGGCGGTAGCTCTTGCCAAGGCTCATCACGATGAATTCGGCGACGAAATCGGACTTACTCTTTTGGGACTTCCCTGCAAGGAATTCAGGGAAAAATACAACACCAAGGATTTCTGCATCTGGATGTTTTCGATGGAAGACAAGAAGTCGATTGTAGATGACGTTTTTGAAAAGTTTTATGAATGCTTCGGCTTCTATCCCGAGTCGACGGGCTCTTACTACATGGACGCAGAGCTTATAAATTACGTTAAGGAAAAATATCCGAGCGTAAAATGCGCGGTTGCGACCTGCTGGGAAGAAGGCCCCAAGGCCTATCATACATGCAACAACTCCTGGTATACGTTAATGGACGGCGGACCCTGGGCTCCTTGGATTCCGTCAAAGGTTAATACCCACGCTCCCGCGGCCGATGAAAAGGAGGACAGCGGAATAGTTGCGATTCCTCACCTTTCGAGAGACCTTATGGCTTGCTATGACGGAAACGGTTCCAACTTCGGAACGCATCCTCAGAACGTTTTACGCGGAATGATTTATAAAGATGGTGAGTATCCGTATCTTTTCAACCTTATCGACCAGTACCGGGTAATCGGCGATTACAACAATCACATTTCCTATAACATGATGTTCGTAGGACCGGGCTGGATGAACAAAATGGGACGTTGGGAAGCACCTTACGAGCTTTTGTACAAGTCCTATTCGGACGGAATGAAATATTACGGTGAGCTCAAGAAAAAGGGCGAACTTGTTGACATGGGAATGGCTGAATTTGCTGACTTCTACAGAGCCAACAAGCGTTACACCGAGCCGGAATGTGCTCTTTGGAAAGACATTCTTTACGGCTCCGACAAGCAGCTTTTCTGGTACTGCGATCCTTACATGCGCGTATGCGTAAACATGGATCAGGGCGGCGCGATAGTAGATTTAAGACCTTACGCTGCCAAGCTTGAATGGCCCGTGGGAATCGGTACCGACCATGTTCAGGACTGCTCATATCCTTTCCTTATTCAGGAAAAATACAGAGCAGGCTACTTTACACACTATGCCGGAGAAGGAACGGTAAGAAGTGCCAAAATTTCGCATAACGGCGAAGAGGTTGACTTGTGCCTTTGCCGTACCAAGGCCAAGTTTTCGGAAACCCACGAAGACGGAAAGCATATAAGAATGCTTACGTTAAAGCCGGTAGACATAGAGTTTTCGGACCTTACCGTTAAACTCGAAACCCGCCTGATATTCGAGGAGGGAAGCTCCGAAATCAAAATTGAGCGAGAAATCCTTTCGATGAGCGACGAGAATGCAAGCGTTGAGATTAACGAGTACATGGTAGCCTGCTACGGCACAACCGAGTACCCCGAAGACATGAAGTGCGTTACACTGAGCGCTTATAAGGGCGAAGAGGAAGTTGAAAGCCTTTCGTACGAATACAGATGCAGAGAAGCGTATGTTGAAGACGCATCCAAGGTATCCGCCGTTATCAAAAACATCAAGACCAAGGTTTCGATGTCCGAAAAAGGCGGCGAAAATGTCGAAGGCTATTTCAAGGAAGGCTACGCATTTTCACCCATGTTCACCTTGGGCTACAAGGCTTGTCTGAAAGAAAAGGAGGTATTTACCACATGGCTCAGTCTTCAAAGGGAAAATTAAATTACAGATGCCCCTCGTGCTTCATGAGGGATTTGGACATCGACATGTTCTATGATAAAGACAAGAAAGAATATTACTGCTTAAGATGTCAGTACACGGGCTCGGAAGAGGACGTATTAAAGAAGAATGAAATGGCCCGTTTTCGCTACCGTTCAATGATGAAACGCTACACATTAGAGGAATTGAGGGAATAATGGAATACATTAAAAGACCGATTAAAGGCATGGACGTTTCCACGCTTATCGAGCAGGAAGAGTGCGGCGCCGTATATTATGATGATGGCAAAAGAAAAGATTTGTTCCGTATTTTATCCCGTTACGGAGTGGATTCCATCCGATTGAGACTGTGGAACGACCCTTACGATGAGAAGAAAAATCCGTACGGAGCAGGAACCTGTGACCTTAATAAGGTTATAGCCTTGGCAAAACGCGCCAAAAATGCGGGAATGACCTGGCTTTTGGACTTTCATTACAGCGATTTCTGGGCAGATCCGGGAAAGCAGTATCCGCCCAAGGCATGGAAGGATTATGATGCTTCCGCACTTGAAAAGGCTGTCTACGACTATACACAGAGCGTGCTTTTAAAATGTATTGAAGAGGAAGTTCCGCCCTTTATGGTACAGGTCGGAAACGAGATAACCAACGGAATGCTGTGGCCTTTGGGACACAGAGAATACAATAAGCCCGAAGATGCCCCCAAAGATTATTTTAATCCCGTTTTGAAGGACTTATTGAATGCCGGAATAAAAGCGGTTCGGGATACGCTTCCGGAAGCGATTGTCATGCTTCACCTTGATAACGGCGGCAACAATGAACTGTACAGAAACTGGTTCGACGGTTATTTCAAATGCGGCGGAGCGGATTTCGACGTAATAGGTCTTTCATATTATCCTTTCTGGCACGGAAGGCTTGGTGACCTTTCAAACAACATGAATGATATTGCGCTTCGCTATCGTAAGGAACTTGTCGTAGATGAGGTTTCAATGGGATATACAACGGATGACTACGCTTCTTATGAAGGACTTACTCCCGATTTGAGAAAAGGTATGGCGACCAAAGAAAATCTCCTTTCAAACCTTGATTTTCCGATGACGCCTTTAGGTCAGTGCAATTTCATGATTAAGATAAACGACATAATCGATTCCGTACCCGATAATCTCGGAAAGGGCTATTATTACTGGGAGCCTGCATGGATACCGAGGAAGGGATGCGGCTGGGCTACAGATGCATCTTTGGAGTATATTCACGACAAAGGACCGTGCGGAAACGAGTGGGCCAATCAGGCACTTTTCGATTATGACGGTGTTGCACTTCCCGCGCTTAAAGTATAAAATGTAATAAGACTTTGATTAAAACAGCCGGGGACAGATATGGTTTTCAACTCAATTGATTTTTTAATCTTTTTTCCGATAGTCATATGCATATATTATATAATCCCGAAAAAAGCCAGAAAATTCTGGCTTTTGGTGGCAAGCTATTATTTTTATATGTCCTGGAATGCCACATATGCGTTATTGATACTGGCATCGACCGTAATTACCTATGCAAGCGGCATTCTGCTTACAAAATCGGATAAGGTTTCTACACGAAAATGGATTGTGGCCGGAAGCTTTATCAGTAATCTCGGAATACTTGTTTTCTTTAAATACTTTGACTTTTTGATTTCGAATCTGAATTCATTATTCAATGTATTCGGCATTTCATCAATAAATAATCCTGTTAATGTCCTTTTGCCTGTCGGTATATCTTTCTATACCTTTCAGGCATTGGGATATACTGTTGACTGCTACAGAAAAGATATTGAGGCGGAAAAGAACTTTATAAACTATGCGTTGTTCGTTTCCTTCTTCCCTCAGCTTGTGGCAGGTCCTATCGAAAAATCCAAAAATTTATTGTCCCAGCTTAATAAGCTTGACTCCGAGAAGATGTTTTCTTATGAGAAAACCGTCTCCGGCTTTTCGTTAATGTGCTGGGGTATGTTCATGAAGGTTGTTATAGCCGATCATCTCGCTGTTTTCGTGGACGGTGTCTGGGATAACCTTCACATGGCAGGCTTTAGCGCAACTCTTTTTGCCGCCATAGGCTTTTCAATTCAGATATATTGTGACTTCGCGGGATATTCGGCGATTGCAATCGGCGCGGCAAGAATGATGGGCTTTGACCTTATGGAGAATTTCAACACGCCTTATTTTGCCGAGTCAATAAAAGACTTCTGGAAACGCTGGCACATATCGCTTTCCACGTGGTTTAAGGATTATCTCTATATTCCGCTCGGCGGCAGCAGATGCTCTCGCATAAAGAAATACCGTAATATCATGATCACGTTTCTTTTAAGCGGTTTATGGCACGGCGCGAACTGGACATATGTTATATGGGGTGCCGTTCACGGTGTGTTCCAGGTTATCGGAGATTTGTTAAAGCCTGTTTACGATAAATTGGGCAAGGCTATGAATGTCAATAAGGAAAGCTTCAGTACACACTTCGGAAAGGCTTTCGTGACGTTCTTTCTTACGACTTTTGCGTGGATATTCTTTAAAGCCGAGACGGTTTCGGATGCTTTTCTTTTTATAAAGCATCTGGCTACCAAGCCGGATCCGTGGGCATTGTTTAACGGTTCTTTGTACAATTTCGGAATCGACACGACAGATTTTCATGTGCTTCTTTTGGGCATTTTGTTACTGATAGTTGTCGATGCTTTAAGATACGTTAAAAAGTGCGATTTCGGAGCAATTCTTTTAAGGGAAGAATTTTGGTTCAGAATGATTATACTTATTGTAATTATTGTAATGTGTGTAATATACGGCGCGTACGGTATAAACTTTGATTCTGCTCAGTTTATTTATTTCCAATTCTGATGGGTGATTATGAAAAAAACATTTAAAATAATAGTTTTTGTGATTTTAACGAGTTTAATATTGTTGGCGGCCTATAAAGTTTTTTCCTGGAAGGACACGTCGGGTGATTATTATTCGAGCATTGCCCAGCTTCGGGCGACGCAGGATAATTCCGTAGATGCGGTTTTTGTCGGCAGTTCAAGAGTTTACTGTGCGATTGCACCGCATGTGTTCTGGAAGGAAGCCGGAATTGCTGCGTTTGACATGTCAATTTCGGGAATGGATAAGCGGAGCGAGCTGTATTACACCAAGTATTTTTTGCGTCATCAGAAACCCAAGATTATTTGTGTTGATGCGTATTCTTTTACTTTTGACAAGCATGATGTTGAGTCCAACGAATACAGAAATATGCTTGCAATGCCCACAAGCGGCACGCAGATTGATCTTGTAAAGGACTATAACGCGGATGACTCAAAGAGTATGAAAGAATACATTTTGAAATGGCCGATCATCCATACAAGATACAAAGAACTTGATAAGGGCGATTTCATAACGGAGGGCTTCGGACTGTATGGCAGAGGCGAGTGCCTTAACGAGACGCGGGCTGAGTATGATATAGACTTTTTAGAGTATGCCGACACGGAAACGATTACCCCCGTTGACGGCAAGAACAAGGAATTAATAGACGGATTTATTGCCTTGTCCGAAAAGTACGATATTCCGGTTCTGTTTTACGTTTCACCCGCGTTACAGCTTGAAAGCGAGGTTTCTGTATATAACGGAATTGAAGATTACGTAAAGGGATATGAGAATATTTCTTTTGTCAACTTCAATAATGAAGCGAAGGATATGTTTGAAGATACAGGAAACTTCTGCGACGCCGTTCATTTAAGCAAAGACGGGGCCGAGAAGTTCTCAAGAAAGATGATGGAGTATCTTTCGAACATGGTGGAATTTACCGACCGTCGCGGCACCCCCGGGTATGATTTATGGGAAATGGATGCCCTTTATTATGATTTAAAGGAAACGGATAACCGCATCAAAAAAATGATTGATTCGGGAACGGATGCTTACGGATTGATTGAAGAGGCGGTTAATAACGATTATTTAACCTACATCGTTTCACTGGACGGACATTACTACAATTACGATTATTGTTATGAAGAGATTCTTGAGGTAATAGGTGCGTCATGGGAGGAAGCGGAATCGGGCGGAACGTGGATAGGCCACGGCGGCGAATGCGTAAAGGTTGCCGACAGGGACAGCAAAAAGCCTGTATTCTACGATTTGGACAGATATAACGCAGTTAAAATAGATAAGAACGAAGATGACGATGTACCGTCCGTTTCGATTAACGGTACGGGATGCCAGCAGATAGACAGCGGAGTTAACGTGGTTGTCTGGGATTCGATAAACAAAGAGATTGTCGGAGTGCTGGGCTGGAATTAATTAATTGGTTTACAAAAGGCCGTTCGCAAATATGCGAGCGGCCTTTATTCATGCATTAAAACAGATTTATTTGAAAGATTCGATAATGTTTACAATTTCTTCATCGCTTATTGCAAGAGATTTATCGGAAAGCTCTTTCGATGAGATTGAATAGATTGTGCCGCCTACGGAAATCGCACGGCGTGTATCAAGTATTTCATAGCCCTGATCCGTGGTGTAGGTAAATGCAAATTCGTAAACCTGAACCGTATCCTGAGTGTATGTATAAATCTTACCGTCCACAAGTGAAAAGCCCTGAGATTTATATGCATCCGAATATACCTCGTAGCGGTCTTTCAAAAACTCGACGGGATCCGAAAATTCGGTTTCTTTTCCGATCATTACGTAAGGGATTGAATAATCACCCGCTTCATCGAGCGATTCACATACGAAAACGGCATCTTCGGATTCGATTATGCTGAAGTTTTCGGGAACCAGACAGGTGAAACCGTAGTTCTTGCTTACAAATTGATTGTAACCCTTTACAGATGTTGCGGTAACGGTTCCGATTTCGTTGTCTTCTATTACCGTAGGCTCGGTTGAAGCTTCTTCGGTATGTGTTACCGAATTGATGGCATCCATCGGAAGCTTGTCCAAAAGCTTGTCATCTTTATTGCGGTTGTGAAGAATGCAAATGTATATACATACAAAGATAAGTATGATTGCAATTACAAATACAAGACCCGCAACCCATTTTCCTATCGGAAGGCCCAGTAAAAACTTCCTTTCCGAAGGCTTTTTGGAAGTGTTTTCCTTAGATAAATAGTCGGAAACGTCAGCTCCGCAGCTGGGACATATTCCGTCAATTTCGTTCATCAGTTCCTTACAATGCGGACATTCGATTATTGCCATTTTCCTTATGAAACCTCCTGTATGCACTTTATTAAATGCACACGAAAATTAGTGTAGCATAAAATAACAATTTGTGCCACTTTAAAAATTCATTTAGCAATTAATGGCTATTTAGTGGCACGGTTTGACAAGTAAAAAAAGCCCATTTATTGTATAATTTTCAATGGTGCAAACTTGTTTTATGAATTATTTGGAGGGCTTATGAAAGTTACATTATGTGACAGAAAACCGGCTGTCAGATTTTATGTTGAAAACACTGCATTTTCGGGTGTTGTAAGAACCGCAGGAAAGGTTGTATGCGATTTCTGCAAGGTTAGCGACAGCAATGAAGAAATAGTTATTCTGGATGAAGGAAGTTTCCCCAATTATGAACTTTCCGTTCTTTTCGCAACCGTTGATAAAAGTGCCGTTATCGCCGACTTGGAAACACGCGGAATAATCGATGTTTCGGATATTCGCGGCAAGTGGGAGGTTTACGGTCAGTTCATTATCGACAATCCTTACAGGAAACATCCCGAAGACAATAAGCTTCTTCTTATCGTCGGAAGCGATAAGAGAGGAACAATATACGGAATGTACGATTTGTCCGAGAAGATGGGCGTATCACCTTTGGTATATTGGGCAGACAGTGTTGTTTCCGTAAAGAATCCTTTGGAAATCGAATTTCCGGAAAAGTTCATTTCGAAAGAGCCTTCGGTTAAATACAGAGGCTTCTTCATTAACGATGAATGGCCCTGCTACGGTAATTGGACCAACGATCATTTCGGCGGCTTCAATGCCAAGATGTATGAGCATGTGTTTGACCTTCTTTTGCGCCTTAAAGGAAATTATTTATGGCCTGCAATGTGGTCTTCAAACTTCGCCTGGGACGGACCGGGACTTGAATCCTACGAGCTTGCCGATGAATACGGTGTTGTAATCGGTAATTCACATCACGAGCCTTGCTTAAGAGCCGGTGCCGAGTACGGAAAGGTCAGAGGCAAGGACAGCATTTACGGCGACGCATGGAGCTATGTAGCCAATCCCAACGGTATCGAGAAGTTCTGGAAGGACTCTCTTGATGAAAGAGCGCATCTCGACAGTATCGTTACAATCGGTATGCGCGGTGAGAACGACAGTACCATTTTGGGAGCTGACGCTACCTTAAAGGACAATATAGATTTACTCAGAAATGTAATTTTATGTCAGAAACGTCTTTTGAAGGAGCAGGAGGAAAGACTCGGAAGAAAGCTTCCCACCATGCTTGCTCTTTACAAGGAAGTAGAACCCTTCTTCTACGGTGATGAGACCACAGAGGGACTTATCGGATGGCCCGAGCTTGATGACACGATTTTGATGCTTTGCGAAGACAATCACGGATATCTTCGTACCGTGCCTACAGAGGAGATGAGAAAGCATCCCGCCGGATACGGAATGTATTATCACGTTGATTACCACGGTGATCCCATTTCATATGAATGGATTAACTCCACACCCATTAAGCTTATTAGAAAGGAAATGTCCAGAGCTTATGAAAACGGCGTTCAGTCATTATGGATTTTGAATGTCGGAGACTTAAAGCATAACGAGTTCCCGCTTTCCTTCTTCCTTAACATGGCTTACGATTTCGATAAGTGGGGAAGAGAAGACCACTGTGACGAATATACCAAAGAGTTTATGAAACTTTTCTTCGGAAACGCACTTCCCGGGGAACTTACTGAAAGGGTAAGCGATGTTTTGACAAGAACCGTCGACCTTCTTTTTGCAAGAAGACCGGAAAGTTTGAATGCATCGATTTATCACCCCTGCCATTATCTTGAGGCAGACAACTTGCTTTCAAAGCTTGCGCTTCTTGAAAAAGAAAGCGACGCATTGTACGAAGAACTTCCTAAAGAGGCAAGAGATGCATATTACAGTCTTACATATTTCCAGACAAGAGCAGCAATCAATCTGCTTCGTATGCACCTTTATTCGGGAAAGAACAGCCTGTATGCAATGCAGGGAAGAAAGTCGGCCAACGATATGGCTGAGCTTGTTACCAAGGCTATTTATATGGACAAGCAGATAGCGAAGGATTTTGCCGAGTTTAAGAATGGTAAGTGGAAGGGCATGGAAATGGCAGCCCACATCGGTTTTATAAAGTGGAACGAGGATGGCGCGAGATATCCTTTAAGATGCAAGGTTGAGCCTTTCGATTACCCTCGTATGTTTGTTGTCAGAGACGACGAAGAGCCTGTTTACGACAAACAGTACGGTCCCACAATGAAGATTTATCTTGATGACTTTATGTACGATAACCGTAACAAGGTCGGACTTACGATTTGCAACACCGGTATCGGAGCAATCAACTATACAATTAACATTCCCGAGAATAAGTGGCTGAGCGTAAGCACCATGTCGGGTACGGTTTCGGATGAAGAGAGTGTTTCTTTCTACTGTGACAAGGCCAATGTTCCCGAGGAGGGTGCTACCGTTACGGTAAGGATTTCCGACGGAACCACGAATGTCGATGTTGTTGCCACGGCACGCAGAAATTCGGAATTTGACGGTGTAACGCTTCAGAAGTTCGGATACCTTCTTACTCCCGAAAACGCTTCCGGCGAGAACAGCTGGACGGTTAATGTTGAAGAGGACGGCGAATATACTGTTGAAACGTGGTTATTCCCGATGAATCCTCCCAAGCGCGACGGTATATTAAACTATGCAATCGAAATTGACGGTAAATCTTTGGGATACAAAAACACTGTTCCCGATGTTTACGTAGTAGGCTTCACAAGAGAATGGGCCGAAGGTGTTTTGAATCACCGTCACGTATGCAAGCAGACCGTACCGCTTACAAAGGGAGTTCATAAGCTTTCCGTTCTTACAACGGTTAAAGGCCAGGACGTTTTGAAGGTTATGGTTTATGACAAGAAGCATGAGCCGATGGTAAGTTATTTCGGTCCGCAGTAGATTTAAGGGCCGGAAAAGGAGACTATTTTAAAATGGATATTTCAAAGAACGATAAATTGGTGGATGAATACAGAAAAGAGGCCGAGAGACTTGTTTCCAAGATGACTCTTGAAGAGAAAGTTTCGCAGACACTTCACAGCGCTCCTGCAATCGAGAGACTCGGCGTAAAAGCTTACAATTGGTGGAATGAAGCTCTTCACGGAGTTGCCCGTGCGGGAATCGCAACGATTTTTCCCCAGTCGATAGGTCTTGCGGCTACATTTGACGAAGACTTTATTGAGGAAGTTGCAGATGCGGTATCGACGGAAGGTCGTGCCAAGTTCAACATGCAGCAGAAATATGCTGATGATGACATTTACAAGGGACTTACATTCTGGGCTCCCAATGTCAATATTTTCAGAGATCCCAGATGGGGACGCGGACATGAAACCTTCGGAGAAGATCCGTATCTTACTTCAAGACTCGGTGTCAGATTTGTAGAGGGTATTCAGGGACACGATGAGAAATATTTAAAGGCGGCTGCATGTGCCAAGCATTTTGCGGTTCATTCAGGTCCCGAAGACATCAGACATTCATTTAACGCAGTAGCCGGTAAGCAGGATATGTGCGAGACATACCTTCCCGCCTTCAAGGCACTTGTTACCGAGGCCAAGGTTGAGGCCGTAATGGGAGCTTACAACAGGACCAACGGAGAGCCTTGCTGCGGAAGCAAGACTTTGTTGAAGGATACATTAAGAGATGAATGGGGCTTTAAAGGTCATGTTACAAGTGACTGCTGGGCCATTAAGGATTTCCATGAAGGACATCATGTTACGGATAACGCGGTAGACAGTGTGGCTCTTGCAATGAACAACGGATGCGACCTTAATTGCGGAAACATTTTCGTTTACCTTACCGAAGCCGTAAAGGAAGGCAAGGTTGATGAGAAGAGACTTGATGAGGCTTTGGTAAATCTCTTTACCACAAGAATGAAGCTCGGAGTAATGGATAAGAAGGAAGACAATCCTTTCGACGATATTCCCTACAGCGTGGTTGACAGCACAAAGATGCATGAACTTAACCGTGAAGCTTCTTCAAAGTGTGTAGTATTGCTTAAGAATAAGGACGATATTCTTCCTTTAAACAAAAAGGATGTGAAGACAATTGCCGTTGTAGGTCCCAACGCCAACAACAGAAGAGCACTTGTCGGCAACTACGAAGGAACGGCTTCAAGATATGTTACCATTCTTGAAGGTCTTCAGGATTACCTTAAGGATGATGTCAGGGTACTTACTTCCGAAGGCTGTCATTTGTGCAGACCCAAGGTAGAGGCTCTTTCAAGAGGATATGAAAGATTTTCGGAAGTTAAAGCGGTTTGCGAGGAAAGCGATGTTGTTATATGCTGCTTGGGACTTGACTCCGGTCTTGAAGGAGAAGAAGGAGATCAGGGTAATGAACATGCATCAGGCGACAAGCCCGGACTTGAACTTCCCGGTCTTCAGAATGATTTATTAAAGACATGTATTGAATCGGGAAAGCCCGTAATTGTTGTTGTCCTTTCGGGAAGCGCACTTAACCTGTGCTACGCCGAGGATAATGCAAATGCCGTACTTCAGGGCTGGTATCCCGGAGCCGAAGGCGGCCACTCAATTGCCGAAATTCTTTTCGGCGACAAGGTCCCTCAGGGCAAGCTTCCGCTTACGTTCTACAAGGATACCAAAGATTTACCCGAATTTACCGATTATTCGATGGATAACCGTACATACAGATATTTTAAGGGAGAGCCTTTATATCCTTTCGGATACGGACTTTCGTATTCAAAGTTTTCTTTTGACGATTTAAAGGTTTCTTCGGATACTCTTACGGATGACGGTGTAACGATTGAGTGCAAGGTTACCAATAACGGCAGGTTTGACGCTACCGAGACGGTTGAGTGTTACATTAAGGCAGTTCCGGATGAAGCGGTAAAGCATCTTCCGAACTTCTCCTTGAAGGGTATTAAGAAATGTACACTCAAGGCAGGCGAGAGCAAGAGCGTTTCAATAAAGCTTTCCAAGGAAGCCTTCGGCTTGTTCGATGAGGAAGGAAAACTTACATATTATCCCGGCAAGTACGAAGTATATGTCGGCGGTTCACAGCCCGATGCACGAAGCGTTAAACTTACGGGAAAAGCTCCGTTAAAGGCAGTTTTGAAGGCATAAAAAGACTTATTTATACAGCGAATGGCGACCGCGTCATTCGCTGTTATTTTTTCCTTAATAGGAGAGAGATATTATGGATTGGAAGTAAGAGAGGAATTTGGAGGGAATATGTTAGTAGCGTTTCTTGTTATTCAAATGATTGTTGTTCTTTTGGGCTTATGCTGTATAGTAAGGCTGGCAAGACTGTGGTCTACACTCGATGTCAGATATATGCTTATTGCGATGGCGTGCCTTTCGGTATATGGAGCCGGAACATGTATGGAGATGATGTCAACCACACCCGAAATGGCGTTGGCTTCATTTGCGTTTGAATATATGGGATTTGCATTCTCATCTCTTGCATTTAATATATACATATTCAAATATTGTCATATAAAGATTGTACCCCAGTGGGTATGGGATATTTTGGCGCTGTTTGATTTCTTTATTGTAGTTCTTGTTATGACAAGCAAATATCATAACTTCTATTACTCATCACTTACATTTGTGGAAGACGGACTTTATCCTCATCTTGTACCGGGAAAGACAGTTCTTTATTATATATTCCAGGTGATTTTGGTAGGCCACCTCGTTGCCTGTGCCGTTGCCGTAATTGTAAGACGCCATCAGGTAAAAAAGCCCGAAGAAAAGAAAACTCTTTTGATTATATTCTTTGAAAGCCTGATTCCGGTACTTGGCATATTCATTACTTCGACAAGAATACTTGCCGGTATCGATCCGAGCGCAATCCTTTCGCTTATCATGGGTATTTCAATTACTCTGACCATAACAAAAGGAAAAATCGCGGATGTTGTGCCCATAGCACACCAGACTATGTTTTTAAATGTCGGCAGCGGTGTTGTTATTGCCGATAAGGACGGAAAATACATGTCTTCAAATCCTCTTGCCGATGAAATATTCCCGGTAATGAAGGAGTGGGACCCGGGAACTTCGATGGATGAACTTAACCTGATTCATCAGAACGAAGATCATTTCTTTGAAAGAGACGGTAAGTTTTACAGAAGTACGATGGAACCTATTGTGGAGGATAAAATTCTCTACGGACACCTTATTACGATTAATGATGAAACGCAGCTTAGAAAGAGCGTTGAAGACATGAAGCTGTTAAAGGAGCAGGCTGATAGTGCCAATGCGGCAAAGAGTGCGTTTTTGGCAAACATGAGTCATGAAATCAGAACTCCTTTAAATGCGATTATCGGTATGGCGGACTTATCGGAAAGAGAAACGGATGCGTCCGTAATTATGGACTACGTTTCGCAGATTAAGGCATCCGGCAATATCTTACTGGACATCGTAACGGATGTTCTGGACTTTTCGAAGGCTGAATCCGGAAAACTCGACATTATCGAGAGCGAATACGCGATTTACGATTTTTTGAACCTTATTATTAATGTTGTTAACATGCGAATAGGTGATAAGCCGGTTGATTTTCTGGTGGACATCAATCCTTCAATCCCGGAAAAGCTTATGGGTGATGAAGTAAGACTTCGCCAGGTTCTCATGAACTTTTTGAGCAATGCCGATAAGTTCACACAGTCCGGTTCCATTATTTTTACCGTTGATTACGAAAAGCGTGATGGCGACATTTTGCTTAAGTGCTCGGTTAAGGATTCGGGTTGCGGAATAAGAAAAGAAGATATAGGAATGTTGTTCAAGCCGTTCAACCAGGTTGACCAGCGAAGAAACAGAAAGATTGTCGGAACAGGTCTCGGACTTGCGATATCCGCGCAGTTAATAAACTTAATGAACGGAACATACGGCGTTGAAAGCGAGTACGGTATGGGAAGTGAGTTCTTCTTTGAAATTCCTCAAAAGGTTGTATCCGATACTCCTTTTGCATCCGCTTCCGACCGTCAGATATTAAAGGTTTCCAAAAACGCCAAGTTTGCTCTTTATGAGAATGATGATACTATAAAGACCACAAGACAGAAACCGGAAAAGATTGAAACGGATTTTTCACAGGCCAATGTTTTGATTGTCGACGACAATAAAGTCAATATTAAAGTATTAAGTGCTTATCTTAAGCATTTCGGAATTGTAGCGGATACGGCGACTTCGGGTCTTGAAGCCATAGATAAGGTAAACGAAAAGACTTATAACCTTATTTTCATGGACCACATGATGCCCGATATGGACGGAGTTGAAACTACCGAACGTATTCGTGCAATGGACAGCGAGTGGAAGAAAACCATTCCCATCATTGCCTGCACCGCCAATGTTGTAAAGGGTGTAGAGGAAGTGTTTATATCCGCGGGAATGAATGATGTTCTTCAAAAACCCATCCAGATGGAGAACTTAAGTGAGAAACTGTTCAAGTATCTGCCCTGATTAATCACTTTAGCGGCTTACAAAATAGCATATGAGTCTAAAATAACACTATTATGATGAATAATAGTGTTATTATTTTTGGCGATTTTAGTGTTTCAGTAAAAAATATACAAAGAAAATACAGTGTTTCGGGGTTTTTCGTAACCATATTTCCAAAGTTGATAATTGTTCTTTTTTGGGGCTTGAATAATTTATTTCGTCTATGGTATTTTATTTGTGGTTTATTATGCGTGGGAGTGTATGAGATGAAGTCTGACATTTCACATCAGAATATTTTTGAAGATTATTATCTTTTAAAAACATCCAATTCATTTCGTATATTGAATATCGGAAAACCACAGGTTCCTTATGTAAAGCCTTTATCGGTAAATGAGACGGGGGCTTTCATTTTTGAGCAGTTAAATGCGGGAGAAAATTTGGAAGATATTGTCGAGATGCTTTCATCAAAATGCAATGTGCCCCAAAAGTCCGTTCGCGAAGACGTTTTTTCTTTTGCCGATAAGCTTAAAGAATTCGGAGTGCCTGTGAGTATCCCCTTGCAGTAAATCGAGTTAAAAAGTTTCTTATTATGCCCAACAATTTATGTCTAATGAGGTCGTAGGTAATGAATATCTTAATCGCAGGTGGTGCAGGAACCTTCCTTAATAATATCCTGATAAAATGCCAGAAGGAAGGACACAAAGTATCCGTTCTTACGGGAAACAGATTTGCCAATAAGGACGATTATCATAAGTGCTTTGAATTTTATAAGTTCCCTTATGATGCAGGATGCTTAAACGAAATCTTCGAAAGTGTATCCCCGGATGTAACCATTTTTATGGGTGCATACGACACCAACTTCACATGGAAGAATGAGGAGGCTGATTCTGTTAAGTATACGGCTTCTTTGGCAAACATTCTGATGGGTTATGTAATGAGAGGAAAGGGAAGATTCATTTATCTTTCTTCACATGAAGTATTCGGTGCATCATATCCCGACAACATCAATGTCGACGACGTTACCTCACCTAACGGTTTCAGAGCACAGGCTATTTACCAGGGCGAAACTCTTTGCGAGAACTACAGAAAGAACCGTGATATGGACATCATGACGGTACGTTTCGATCATCTTTACTGTGTTCCTTCGGTAAGAGACGAAGTTAAAGACATCGTAAGCTCAATGTGCCTTGAGTGCCTCGAAGAAAAGACAATTCACTATACAAAGAATTCCATTATTTCACCTTTATATGAAAACGACGGTGTGGAAGCGTTGCATCGTCTCATTGTTGCCAAAGAGCACAATGAAAGCATATATCAGATTTCATCCGAGAAGGCTTATTACGAAGAACAGATTGCCAATATCATTCGCGATTATATGAATCCCGAGTGCGATGTCATAAGTGTTCCCGGTAAGGTCGGAACAAGATGCGTATTTTCCGGCCATCTTTTCGAAAGCGAATTCGGAAATGTTTCATATACAGAGCTACCGGTAATAGTTAAGAAGATTGCTCTTATGATGAAGAAGAGAGCATACGTATTCCTTGAAGGAGAAGATACGCCGGTTTCTTTCTGGCAGAAGTTCAAGGCTAAGACGAGCTGGTTTGTAAAGGCCGTAGTTCCTTTCATCGAGAACCTCATCGTGTTTATCGCATGCTTTATGCTTTATAACCGTGCCGTATCAAGTACTTATTTCTCAAGCCTTGATATTTACCTTCTTTATGTTCTTTTGTTTGCAATCGTATTCGGTCAGCAGCAGGCTACCGTTTCGGCAGTTTTGGCCGTTGCGGGTTACTTCTTCAGACAGACATACGACAGAACCGGATTTGAACTTCTTCTCGACAGTTCAACATACGTATGGGTAGCTCAGTTATTCATCGTAGGTCTTTCGGTAGGATATATGCGTGACCAGATTACCAAGCTTAAGAAGGAAAGCTTAGAAGAGCAGGAATACCTTGAGCAGCAGATTGACGATATTCAGGATATCAACTCTACAAACGTTCGTGTTAAGGACGTTTTGGAAAATCAGGTAGTAAATCAGACCGATTCCGTAGGAAAGATTTACAGCATTACTTCTTCGCTTGACCAGTACAGCCCCGAAGAGGTTCTCTTCTACGCGGCCGAAACGGTCGGCAAGCTTATGAAGACCGAAGATGTAGCAATTTACACGGTTTCCAATGCCGATTATGCAAGACTTTTCTCATCAACATCACCCAAGTCAAGATCTTTGGGTAACTCAATCAAATACAGTGAAATGGGCGAGTTTTACGAAACCATTTCAGCCAATAAAGTATTTATCAACCGTAAGATGGATTCGAAGTATCCTCTTATGGCCAATGCCATTTTTGAAAACAACAATATGCAGATGATCATTATGGTATGGGGTCTTTCATGGGAGAGCATGACGCTTGGTATGGCTAATCAGCTTACCGTAGTAAGTGCACTTATCCAGAACGCGGTTCTTCGTGCCAACAGATATCTTGCGGCTCTTGAAGACAGAAGATATGTTGAAGGAACACAGATGCTTGAAAAAGAAAGCTTTAAGGCTTTGTTGGATGCCTTTGTAAAGGCTGAGGCAAAGGGCCTTAACGAATGTACCGTTCTTAAGTTCAGCTTAAGCGGTGTATCGGCTGAAGAAGCTGCCAAGACGGTTCAGGGCGGACTTCGTACAAGCGATTATTTCGGAATTCTTGATGACAACAATATTTATGCACTCCTTTCCAACACTGACAGAGAAGCAGCGGAAGCTGTTTTGAAGAGATTTGTTGAAAAAGGTATCGGCTGTGAAATAGCGGAAGGACTTGGCGTATGACAAAAGGTTTGTTGTGGTTCATCATTTTCTTAATCGTGAACCTGATTATTACAGTCGGATATTTGATTATAGGACTTTTCCTTGAAAAGGTTGAAAGACGTCTTCTTATTATAAGAAGTATCATTATGTTCTGTGCTCCCGGCGTCGGTGCTCTTTTGTTCCTGTTAGGATGGGTAAGCTACAGAATATTCTTCAGGGAAGCGGTCGACCTGTCGGACGTTGTGTTCAGTAAGGACAGGGAAAAAGAAATTATCCGTACCAATGAAGAGCAGGACAGAAACGTTGTTCCTCTTGAGGAAGCTATTGAGATTACTTCCAATACCGAGCTTAGAAATCTTGTTATGACCATTGCTCAGGGTGATGTGGAACGTTCGCTTGCATCCATTTCTCTTGCACTTAATTCCAAGGATTCGGAAACGGCACATTATGCCGCATCGGTACTTAACGAAACTTTGAACGATTTCAGACTTGAAGTTTCCAAGCAGTATCAGGATGTTCAGAAGCGTGATGAATACCTTGAGATGAAAGCCAAAGACCTTATGCGTTATCTTAACAAGTTCCTTGAACAGAAGGTATTTGTTGAGGTTGAGCAGAAATCTTTTGTGGCCATGCTTGAGAATACGGCAAGCATCTTATTTGAAGAAAAGCCCGAGTGCTTTTCCAGTGAAATGTTTGAAATAGTTTCATTGAGACTTTTGGAAATAGAAGATTATAATCGAAGTGAGATGTGGAGCAATCGTTCGGTTGCAATGTTCCCCAATTCTCTTTCTTCGTACACATCTCAATTGAAGCTCTACTTTAACAGCAATCAACGCGATAAGTTCTTTACCGTGCTTGAATCGCTTAAAAAATCATCGGTTGTTATCGATAAGGAGACTTTGAAGCTCATAAGAACCTTTGAAAAGCCGATGGAATAAAAAATTATGCAATAAATAGGAGGTACAAATATGTCGATGGCATTGATCAGTGGAATACAGATGCTTGAGCTTTTTGCTGCCTATTTATGCACTATGATAGCCTTTCCGGCCTTCGTTTTCGGTAAAACACTTCACCTTAAAAACCGTTTTGAGAAGTTTATGGTGTATTCGGTTATCGGAAACTTTTACGTAATCAACCTGGTTTATTTTTTGGAGCTTTGCCATATCGCTTATGGCTGGACTCTCCTTCTTTTTACCGTTATTCCCGGTGTGCTTTTAAAGATTAAACTCGAGAATATAAGGGTAAAGAAAAATGTTAAGGACTACTGGGATACTTTAAGAAAGCTTAACGGAGGACAGCTTGGCATGAAAGCCTACAAGGAAAGCCGCAAGGCTGTTCACAGTAAGCGCAGAAAGGCAATCGCAAAGCATTTTTTCAATGTTTACGTGAAGGGTTTTCCCGAAGTTGTCATGGTACTTGTTGTGCTGGTCGCACTTTTTTATATCTACGGCTATGACAGCTTCGTAAATTTCGGATATAAGGCTTCCGATGTAGTTGTCCACAATTATTGGATTAACTCTTTGGCTGAAAACAAGATATTTATTACGGGTGTTTATCCTTACGGTTTTCACAACGTAATTTTCTATATAAGCGCTATCTTCAGAATTGATATTTATATCATTTTAAGGCTTATACCGTTTGTGTCCACGGTTTGGACATACATGATGCTTTTATGCTTCATGAAGCTTACATTGAAATCAAGATATTTACCGTATCTGGGTGTTTTGGTTTACACACTTGCGGACTTTTTCAAGTTCAGTACTTACGCAAGATTTTTGTCTGCACTTCCGCAGGAATACGGAATGATGTTTATATTGGCATCGATTTATCCTCTGATTATGTACTTCCGCGAGCAACGTCGTACCAAAAGAGGAGCGGCGGGTAAACGAGATATCATGTACCTTTTTATTTTTGCAATGTCGTTTTCGCTGACATTCACGGTACATTTTTACGGAACGTTCATTACCGGTCTTTTCTGTCTGGCCGTGGGTCTCGGCTTTATCGGCTGGTTTGTAAGAAGACCTTACTTCAGACGGGTTATGATTACCGGTATTTTAAGCTGTGTCATTGCTTTCCTTCCGATGGGACTTGCACTTTTATTCGGTATGAAGTTTCACGGTTCGATTGCATGGGGAATGAACATCATTAACCAGACTGAAGTTAAGCCTTCCGGTACGACCGAACAGGTTATTCCTCCGGCTGAACAGAAACTTATTGATGAGTACGGAGAGACTTTGGGTGTTGTAGCCTATGATGCCCGGTCAATTACAAACAACTACAATCGAAACGTTGTAAATTTCACCAATGATTTATATACGTATTCGTTTATTATATTGCCGCTTATTCTTTTAATAATCGGACTTATCATTCTGATTACAAGACATAAAAGCGATGCAATATACGGGGCTACGATTATTTCAATCGGCTTTTTCATGGCCTTTATGATCATTATGAACAATGCTTCGCTGTTTCATATTCCCGGACTTATGGATATGAACCGCGGAGGCATATATTTCTCATATGTCCTTATGATGGGTGTTATGAGTGCCATGGATGGCTTTTTATATATTGTTACCTTCACTTCGAGAAGAAGATGGGCTATCAATATCTGCTCATTTTTATGTATAGCCGGTACGGTCGCTTATGTTTATATGCATGGCGGAATCCGTGCGCAGGTTTCGGTAGCGGGTGAAGAGTTAAACGAAGCGATTGAGTGTGTAACTCATATAAAGAAGGATGAAACTCCGTTTACCTGGACAATTGTTTCGGCCAACGATGAACGTCAGATGATTATCGACAAGGGCTATCACTACGAGACAATCGACTTTTTGCGGGCTATGGAGATTTTGGGCAACAGGGGACGAATAAGAATCCCTACCGAAAAGGTATACTTCTTTGTCGAAAAGGAACCGGTTGCTTTCTTTTCAAGAAAATTTGCAGGGGAGAGAATATCCGAAGAATGGGCTGATAATTCACTTTGCTGGTCGGCCGGTATGCTTCCTTACAATGATGAAAACCGTGTAGTCACAATGTCCAGAATGTATTACTGGTGTGAGGCATTCAGGGCGTTGTATCCCAATGAAATGTCGATTTACATGGAAACGGATGATTTCATATGCTACAAGGTTGTTCAGAACCCTTACAGACTTTTTAACTTTTCAATTGACTATGATTACAATTTACGTGAGTATCCTGTAGAGACAGTAGAAACAGAGGACGTACAAGAATGATATCAAGAAGAAATTTTTTAATCATTGTAATAGTTATGGCAGTTATTTTCGTCATGTTCCAGTTCAGTCAGATTGCCAAAGACTCGGGTAACGATTACATGCATAACGACAGCCTCGAGTTGTCGATTCCCGACAACAATGAATGGAAAGCAGTTATTAAGAGTACCGAAGATGCCGACAAATCCGAATTTTCCGGTAATGATTACATTCTTTTTATCGGTGATAAGGAAAGCAATTTGGGAAGCATTGTTACCCAGTGGGCTACATATACCAAAAATAAACTTCTTGTTTCGAAATCTTTGGAAGAGTACACCCTGTTCGGAGGAAAGGATCCCAGATTCATTATTGCCGATTCTTCTTTCATCAACTTTAACAAGGATTTGGCCGGCTTAAAGAAATTTACCGCCGCCGGCGTTTCAACGGTGTTCTGTACACTTCCCGATAATGCAACAATTAATGCCAGCGAAGAATTACGTGAATATCTCGGAATTTCTTACATAAAGGAAGATTCCATTACGGTTGAAGGAATCAAACTTTTCGACGGATTCTTACTCGGCGGCGAGACAATCTACCAGCCGCAGAAACCGGCGGAAGAAAAGCGTCAGGACTTAAATCTTACAATGCCCTGGTACATGACTTCCGGCGGTACCAAGACTTACATGGTAGGACTTATGGATGAATATTTCGGTGATACCGAAAGTAAGAACGATTTCTTCCCCGCACTTATCTGGAGAAACAGTACCGATAAGGGTCAGGTTTTCTGCGTTGCGGGCGATTACATGAACACTACCGCAGGACTCGGTATTTTAAGCTCCATGATTTACGAGCTTTCAAACTATCAGCTTTACCCCGTTGTAAATGCTCAGAATACGTTACTTATCGATTATCCGTTGCTTGCCAACGAGAACGACGAGAAGATCAATTCCACTTACTCGCGTTCTTACGATGCGTTCCAGAAGATTGTTATCTGGCCTTCGCTTATTGCAATCGGCGAGAAGGATAAGATGAAATATACATGCCTCTTGTCTCCCAAGTTTGATTATGAGGACGGCGCACAACCCAATCATGACGATTACTCCACATACCTTAACCTGTTCAACGAAAGAGACTGCGAAGTAGGCTACTCTCTTGAGCATCCCGATTCGGTTGAGGTTATGGACAAAATAAAAACCGACGAGAAGTTTTTTGAAAGTCTCGAAAGCAGATACACATTTACAAGTGCGTTTATCAAAATTTCCGATGAAGATGAGCTTTCAAATATTGTCGGAGAAAAGGCACTTTCAAATGTTCGTACCATCGCCTGCGATGCAGACATTCAGATTCCGATTTTAAGCTATCTTAACAAAGATATCGTTTTGCAGAGTCTTACAAGCAATACCAAAAACTTTGCTTATTCCAAAGACTTAATGCTTAAGTCCATCGAAACCGCTTTGGGTTACGATAACGCCAAGCTCGACTTTACGGATGTTGTATTCCCCGAAGATGAAATGGATGAATGGCAGAACATATATGATGACATGTCCAGTTCACTTTCCACATACTGGAAGCCTTTCAGAGCTTTCGACAGAACGACTCTTTCGGAAAGCGACAGACGTGTTCGTGTATTCTTAAATCTCTATTCAACATCTGAAAGAGAAGATAACGAAATAACCCTTAATGTAGAAGGCAGAGGCACGGATGACTGCTATTACATATTAAGAACTCATGGTGAGCAGATAGCGAAAATCGAAGGTGCAACGTACACCGAGATAGAGGAAGATGCATATTTGCTTACGGTTTCAAGTGATGAAGTAAAAATTTCTTTGGAAGCATCAAAGAGAAGATAAGATATTAACGAGGAAGAACGACAATGAAGATTTGTATCGTTGCGGAAGGTTGCTACCCCTACGTTGTAGGTGGTGTATCCGGTTGGATTCACAGTATGATAAAGGCGTTTCCCGAGTATGAATTTGTAGTGCTCGGTCTTGTAACGAATCGCGAACAGAGCGGTAAGTTCCAGTATGAACTTCCCGAGAATGTCAGCGCGGTTTACGAAGCGTATCTTGATGACTATGACTGGACGGATACCCGAAAAGAAGGACGCAGAACACACCTTAAGAAAAAGGAATATCGTGCTTTGAGAAGTCTTTTGGTCAACAAAAACGTTGACTGGGATACTTTGTTTGACATGTTCCAAAGCGGATCGTTTTCGATAGACGACCTTCTTATGGGTGCGGACTTTTTAAAGATTGTTCAGGAATATTACAACAATAATTATCCGCAGATTGTTTTCTCGGACTTTTTGTGGACAATGAGATCGATTTATCTTCCGTTGTTTTTGACTTTAAAAACTCCTATTCCGAAGGCTGACGTATACCATTGCGTAGCGACGGGATATGCCGGAGTTTTGGGCGCAATGGCAACACATCTTTACGGAAGCCGTCTTTTACTTTCCGAGCACGGTATTTACACCCGTGAGCGTGAAGAGGAAATTATCAGAGCTCCCTGGGTAAAGGGTATTTACAAATATATTTGGATTGATCAGTTCAAGAAGATGTCCATGGCGGCTTATAATCGTGCAGAGGTTGTAACAAGCCTTTACGGACATGCAAGAGAACTTCAGATAGAACTCGGATGTCCCGAGAAGAAGACGGTCATCACTCCTAACGGTATCGATGAAACACGTTTTAAGGATATTCCCGGAAAGCTTCCCGAGGATGAGGGATTCATCAATATCGGCGCTATTTTGCGTGTAACTCCCATAAAGGATGTCAAGTCGATGATTCAGGCATTTTCTTTTGCCAAGCAGAAGGATGAAAGACTTAAGCTGTGGATTATGGGACCGACCGATGAGGAGGAACAGTACGCCAACGAGTGCTACGAGCTTGTGGATGCTCTCGGCGTTAAGGATATCGAATTCACGGGCCGTGTAGACGTTACCAAGTACATGGGACGTATGGACATGACCATTCTTACGAGTATCAGTGAAGGCCAGCCGCTTACGATTCTTGAAAGCTATGCGGCACATCTTCCCGTAATTGCGACCGACGTAGGAAACTGCCGAGGCCTTATCTACGGTGAGGAAGGCGATGAACTCGGTGCTGCCGGAATACTTACGCACATCATGAACATTTCGGAAATCGCAGATGCGATGAACGTTTTGGCGGCTGATGAAAAGCTTAGAAAAGAAATGGGCGAAATAGGATACAAGCGTGTCGAGAAGTATTACGGAATTGATGAGATGCGTGAACGTTACAGTAAATTGTACGATGAATTATTATGGAGCGAGAATAAATAATGGCCGGAATAGGAATTAGACTTAATCGAATATTCAGCAAGAAGTCAATTGCTTCAAAGCTGTTTGGTTTCGGATACAGTGTGGTTGTCACAATTGCGCCGATGCTTATTATCATAGCGGTAGTTGTGCTGATGCAGCTTGTACTTGGATTTACAAAGCTTGACTACATGTCGAGAGAATTGTATTCCTGCACAATCTTGTATATTTTCATATTTGCCCTTCTTACGGCATCACCGTTTAACGCGGTTATTTCAAGGTACATGTCGGACCTTATTTACGAAGAGCGGTATGAAGACATTGCACCCTGCTTTTACACCGGACTTATAATGAATACGATTTTTTCATTTATTCCGGGACTTTTATTCTGCATTCACGAGTATGTTGTGGGCGGAGTAAATATCTGGTACGTATTTGCCGGATTTGCAGGCTACATGAGCTTAATGTTTACGTTCTACATTATGCTTTACCTTTCAATCTGTAAGGATTACAAGAAAATATCCGGTTTCTACGTAATCGGTATGGCTATAACCTTTGTCCTTTCGGTTATTCTTCACTTCATCTTCGATGTAAGAACCGATGTAGCCATGCTCGTATCGCTTGATGTCGGTGTATTTATTATAGCTATTTTGGAGTACGCACAGTTTAGACAGTACTTCAAGGTTAACTCGGGAAATTATTTCGGAGTATTGCCTTACTTCAGAAAATATTGGCAGCTTGTAGTTGCAAACTTCTTCTACATCTTCGGTCTTTACATTCACAACTTCGTGTTCTGGAACACGGATATGCACATGATCGTTGTAAAGAGCTTTGTATGCATGCAGCCTTACGATATGGCCAGTTGTCTTGCAATGTTTACGAACATTTCCTCGAGCGTTATTTTCTTAACCCGTGTTGAAATGTACTTCCATGACAGATACAAGAAGTATTCCGAAGCCGTTATCGGTGGCCGCGGAATGGATATCGAAAGAGCAAAGCAGCGTATGTTCAGACAGCTTATGGAAGAAGTAATGACACTTACACGTGTTCAGTTTATCGTATCCGCTGCGGTATTCCTGCTTGCAATGATAATTCTTCCGAGATTTAACTTCGGCGGTATGACAATGCAGATTTATCCTTGCCTTTGTGCCGGATATTTCATAATGTTTATTATGTACTCGATTATCATTTTCCTTTACTACTTCAATGACCTTGCGGGAGCGGTGTCAACGGCACTTACCTTCTTTTTGGTAACATTGTTTGCAAGTATTTTTGCAACACGCCTTCCTGTTATCTGGTATGGTATCGGACTTGTAATCGGTGCGGCAGCAGGATTTACGGTTGCTTATTTCAGAATCCGCCGTATGGAAAAGACCATGGATGTACATATTTTCTGCAACGGCAGCATTCTTAAGAAGGGTAAAGGCAAAATGCCTTCAAACCTTGTATATTCAAGGAGATAAGTTATGAACGATCCCGGAAATATTCTTAGAATAGTATTATTTCTTATTGGAATATCTTTATTGATTATTACTGTAGTCAGTCTTGCCAAAAGAAAAATGAACGAGTCTTTCTGCCTTGCATGGGGTATTGTTTCGGTTGCAATTATTCTTGCAGGATGCTTGTTAAGACCTTCGGGCTGGACAAGATTTATGTCCGTAACCGGTCTGGTGCTTGTACTCGTTATTATCTTTTCGGCAATATATGCGGTTTTGTTTGTAAGCCTTAAGATTTCGGAGCTGATGAGAAAAAATACCGAGCTTGCAATTCAGGTATCACTTCTTAATCAGGAGAATGAACGTATTCTGGAAAGATTATCCGAAATTACCGGTGTTGATAAACGCGAAATATGATTTATTTATGAGACACAGCCCATAAAGGGTAGTGTCTCGTTTACTAATGTAACGGAGTGTGAGAATATGAATAAGCTTAAGGAAGTACTGATAATTATTCCCGCGTATAATGAAGCCAAGACCATTTCAAAGGTTTTGGATAAACTTGAGCAGCCCGAAATTGCGGATTTTGCCGATGTTTTGGTTATGAACGATGCTTCGTCGGACGGAACGCAGCATATAGTACGTCAGAGAAATCACCCTGTGGTTACCCATGTTTTCAACCTGGGATACGGAAGCGGTCTTCAGGTCGGATTCAAGTATGCCCGCAGAAGAGGCTACAATTACGTTATTCAGATAGATGCGGACGGTCAGCACGACGTATCCAATATTCCGAGAATATATGAGGCCTTAAAGACGGCCGATGAAAACGGTGAGTGTCCGGACATTGTCATCGGTTCGAGATTTGTCGAAGGTGCTGTTTCTTTCCCGGTTCCCGTCAGCAAAAAGATTGCTTTTGTTCTTTTCAGAAGCATCATTAAAATTGCGACCGGAAAGAAGATTATGGACCCCACATCGGGACTTCAGGGCTTGTCAAAGAGAACTTTTTCGTATTATTCACAGTTTAAGCATTTTGATGATAAATATCCTGATGCGAATATGCTTATGCAGATGCTTCTTTTGGGTTATAATGTAAGGGAAATTCCCGCCGTGATGTATGCAAGAACAAATGGTGAAAGCATGCATTCGGGTATTATCAAACCGATGATTTATATGTTTCGAATGATGTTTTCGATTATCGCCGTATGGTTACGTGTTAAGGTTTTCAAGGTTGATATAGAGAACATGAAGGAGATTGATGAGCTTGACTGGATTAAAAAAGATTCACTTTAAGCAGGCTAAACTTAAAGAAATTAATGATGAAATTCCCAATCCCGAGCGCGGATGGTACCAAATTCACACCTTTGTACTGGGTGATGAATTTACCATGAAGGACAGGGAATATACTTTAAACAAGACAGATACGATTGCTTTTGTCTTAATAGATATCAGCGCTTACAAAAATAAACCGATTGACGAGGCGGGAATCAAAAAGCTTTATATGATTTTTGATTTCTTCAGAGACTATCGTCTTGATATGATTGTAAGAGTTGTTTACGACACGGTAGGTCGTTGTATGGAAAATGAGCCCTCCAACGAGGAACAGATTATGGAGCATATTTCTCAAATCGCTCCTGTTTTGAAGGAATATGCCGGAGAAATATTTGTTTATCAGGGCTTGCTTATCGGTAACTGGGGTGAGATGCATTCTTCGAAGTTTTTGTCTCCCGGTCGTTTAAGAAGACTTGCTGCCGTAGTTATGGAGAAAATATCGGATACCGCTTTCCTTGCGGTAAGACGTCCCGCATACGTTCGTATTCTTTTTCCCGAGGGCGAAGATATAAGGCAGCGCAAGGTAGGCATTTTCGATGATGCAATTCTTGCATCCGTTACGCATATGGGTACCTTCGGAGACATGCCGTCAACGAACATACGTCGAGAGATGTCATGGCAGCCTTCCGAAGAACTTCAATATGTTGCGCAGCTGTGCGACAAGGTTCCTTACGGCGGAGAGGCTTTGTGGGAAGATGAACCGGACGAATTGATGACGGTAAGACATTCCCTTGAAGAGACGGTAAGATATTTCAAGACTCTTCACCTTTCATACCTTAACAGAATTCATGACGTAAACTTTATAGAGAACCTTAAGACGTTTACCTGGGAAGGAAAGGGCGTATTTAAGGGAATGAACGGCTATGATTATGTCGGAAGACATTTGGGTTACCGTTTTGTTATAAGAAAAGTAAAATGCAAGAGACTTGAAACGGACAAATCGCTTTTAAGATGGGACGTTACAATAGAAAATGTCGGCTTCTCCAGAGCATTTTTCGATACGGTAATAACCGTAAACGGCAAGGATGCTTTCGGAAACGGCTATGTTGAAGATATTTCCGACTGGGTAAAGCTTTCGGACATTGGTTCAGGCGAGTCGCGTTCTTTTGTCTTCATGACATTACCGATGTGGGGACCGGTTTATATCAAGGTTATTAAAAAAGCAACCAGGCAGTCACTTTATTTCGCCAACGAAAGAGATGACAATGCCGCAATTGAATCAGCGGTTTTGCTCGGTACGATAAGGTAAATTCAATATGAACAATATTGAGTATGTAAAATCTTTGACGGACGGATTTTTAAATCCTTCCGAAGAGAATATTGAAAAATGTGTAAGGCTTTCATATCTTACACGTTTTTTGATTTATGAACTTAAAAAGAAAAATATAGATACAGTAGTCTTAAAGGGTGTTTCGCTCGCGGCTTTGTACCCCATGGGGGCAATAAGAAGCTTCGGCGACGTAGATTTGTACCTTTTAAGAAGCGGAGACGAAGAAAAGGCACTTACGGCGCTAAAGGAGCTGGGACTTAAGGTTTGCACCAATCAGGATTCGGCACACCACATTTCGCTTATGTGGGAAAACCGTATTTTGGTTGAACTTCACACAAGTGTGGTAAGAGATTTCGAAAACACCTTTGCAAACGAATATATTGAAAAGTATTTCAATATCGGACCGGAAAAAGTAAGCTCGAAGACTTTTTTGGGAATGGAGTATGATGTACTTGATGCGGAACATGAATCGGTTTACATAACACTTCATATGCTTGAGCATTTCCTCAATGCGGGTTTCGGAGTCAAGCTGTTGTATGACTATTGCCTTTTTTGGAAAAATAACGAAAGCACGGAGGTTTTGAACGCTTATTTAAAGGCGGTTAAGGAACTTAAGATTTCGGGCTTTTCGGATCTTTTATCCAAGACGGCTTTCTTATGCTTCGATATAGAGTGCGACAAGCTTCCGTGGGCCGAAGCCATGCCCTTAAGCCGCGAGGACTGCGGGCGTGATAGGGATGTGCTGTTCTTTATTGATGAACTTTCGGAAGGCGAAGATTACGGAAAACATGATGATAAAAGGCTTGTATCCTTGGAAGACGCTTCGATTAAGGGCCTTTTTAAGGAGTTTAGTCATCAGACGCGTGTTAATTTTCCGAAAGCGTACGGATGTGTACTCATAAGACCTGCTTTGTGGGCAGGGACACTTTTTATTTTTCTTAGGAATAACAGGACCGTGAGGAAGACAACATCTGCGGCAATAGTTAAAAAGGCCATGGAAAGAAGCAGACTTTCAGGGGCTATAGAGTTGTGGAGAAAGTAATGAAGAAAATTTTGTTTGTTGCAAACACTCTTGGTACGGCAGGTGCCGAAAAGGCATTAATAGAGCTTTTGCGAAAGTTTTCCGGAAAAGAATATGAAATATATTTATATGTTCTCATGAATCAGGGTGAACTTATTAAGGATATCCCGGATTTTGTAACCGTTTTGAATGAAGACTTTGATGACACGCAGGTTCTGGGTGCCGAGGGAAAGAAGCATCTTTTAAAGTACAGCTTCAAAACGTTATTCAAAAACGGCGCCGTTTTCAAACTTTTCGGGTATCTTGTAAAGCAGATGTTCATTATGCTTAAAAACGGTCGTCTTATGACCGACAAGCTTTTATGGCAGGCAATGGCCATGGGAGCAAAGAGATTTGATATTAATTTTGACATGGCGGTAGCGTTTTTCGAGGGCGGTTCGACTTACTATGTAAGCAACTATGTGAATGCATCGAAAAAAGTTTCTTTTGTCCATATAGCATATTCGGATGCAGGCTATACGCCTTCTCTGGACAGAGGCTGCTACGACAGGATAGACAGGATTTACGGGGTTTCCAAAGAAGTTTCGGATGAGTTTTTGAAGGTATATCCGCAGTACAGAGAAAAGACGGGTGTATTTCATAACATCATCAACATGGACGGTGTCATAACCAAATCCATGGCTTCGAATCCTTTCGATGACGGATTTGACGGCGTTACCATAGTCACGGTCGGAAGACTTAACAAGCAGAAGGCTTACGAGGTTTCGATTGAGGCCTGCAGACTTATTAAAGAAGACGGAATCAATATTCGCTGGTTTGCGCTCGGCGAAGGAGACGAAAGAGCGTTTTTGGAAGATTTAATCGAAAAGAGCGGGCTTTTTGATACATTCATTCTTAAGGGTAATGTTGAAAATCCGTATCCGTATATCAAAAATTGTGATTTTTATGTGCATGCTTCCAGATTTGAAGGCAAATCCATAGCCATTCAGGAAGCACAGATTTTGAAAAAGCCGATCGTCGCTACGGATTGTAACGGTAACAGAGAGCAGATAACCGATGGATTTGACGGATTTTTGTGTGAGTTTACGCCGCGTGGTGTGTACGAAGCGATAAAGAAGTTAATTGATGACCCCAAACGGGCGGAGCTTATGGGCGTTCGCGCGTATGAAAAAATCAGCGCCATCTGTCTTGATGATTCGGAATTTAACGATTTTTTGAATATTTGAAAGGAACGATAAATGGAAGATATCGATGTTGTTCTTTTGTGGGTGGATAATACAGATCCCGTATGGCAGGAGAAGATTTTAAAGTATAAAAGCAATACCACGTTTAAGTTTCGCGGCGAGGAGTTCAGAGATTGGGATATTTTGAAATACTGGTTTCGCGGCATTGAAAAGTTTATGCCCTGGGTTCGCACCATTCATTTTGTGACGGATCATCAGGTTCCCGAATGGCTTGATATAAGTAATCCCAGGATTCATCACGTAAATCATGAAGATATCCTTCCGCCGGAAATTCTTCCCGTGTTTAACAGCAGTGTAATAGAGACGCATATCAATAAGATAGAAGGCTTAAGCGAACATTTTATTTATTTCAATGACGATATGTTTGTGACCAAAGAAACTTCCCCGGAATTCTTTTTCAAAAACGGCCTTCCCAAGGATATGCTTGCTTTCCAGCCTGTTGTTGCCAATGAAAGCAACCCTTCAATGCCTTACATTTTCTTAAATGATGCAATGGTTTTGGCAAGACATTTTAAAAAGTATGACAACGTTAAAAAGCAGCCCTTTAAGTATTTCCATGTGGGCTATCCGATAAAATATTTTTGCTATAATTTTTTGGAGCTTGCATTCCCAAGATTTACGGGATTTTACAGTGCGCATTGCCCGGCTCCTTTTCTTAAGTCCGTATGGGATGAAGTCTGGAAAGAGGAACCCGAAGTTTTTGAGGCCATGAATACTTCGCGTTTTCGAAGCCGCATCGATGTGAATCAATATCTTTTCAGAGAGTGGGGAAAGCTTTCCGGAAAGTTTGTGCCTTCCAATGTACACAAGGGTTTTCGATACATCGAGACAAATTGCGGTATAGATAAAATTTGCAACTATGTTAAAAATAAAAAGCAGAACACAATCTGCATAAACGATTCGATTTTGGAGGATGATTTTGAAACGGCAAGCCGTGAGATTAAGGTAGCCTTCGAAAGTATTCTTCCCGAAAAATCATCTTTTGAAAGATAAAAAATATGAGTTTGGATAAAAAGGTCAGCAGAACTGTATATTCCGCAAGAAACACATCGGTGGCTTTTATCGGTAAGACCATAGCCATTTTGATGGGTTATTTTGCCAGAGTCGTGTTTACGCATACCCTGTCTTCGGACTATGTAAGCGTAAACGGTCTTATGCTGGACATTTTTAACGTTCTTGCCCTTTCGGAACTGGGCGTAAGCGTTGCGATTTCTTATGCTCTGTACGGACCTATTGCCGTAAATGATACGGAAAAACAAAAATCTTTGATGAGCCTTTACAAGAAATTTTATTATCTTGTAAGTGCCATTATTTTTACCTTGGGAATGTGTATTTTCCCATTCTTAAACAGGATTATTTCCGATGATATTCATGTAGAGTATCTTTCGGCCATTTATCTTCTTTATCTTGCGGATTCGTGCCTTTCGTATTTTCTTGCTTACAAGAAAACGTTAATTGAGGCTCACCAGAAAAACTACATTGTTACGTCGGTACAGACAATTTCCTTTTCGGTGCAGAATATCGCTCAGATATTAATCCTTCTTTTGTCAAAAAACTTCATTGTGTACCTTCTGGTGCGTATCGCCTGCACGTTGCTTAACAACATCGTATGCTCGCTGTATGCGTCGAAGGAATATCCGTATCTTAACGATAAGAACGTTACGCCTCTTTCGAGTGAAGAGAAGAGCAGCATATTTACCAACGTTAAGGCGATGCTTGTACACAAAATCGGTACGGTTATCGTAAATAACACGGACAACATTTTGCTTTCGATAATTGTGGGAACGTTATCGGTCGGCTCGTATTCGAATTATTACCTGATAATCGGCTCCGCAAGGCAGGTCTTGAATCAGGCGATTTCGGGAGTTACCGCCAGTGTCGGCAATCTTTCGCAGACAGATGATTCGGCGAGGTTAAAAAAGGTTTTCCTTACAACATTTTTCGTAAATCAATGGATGTATTCGCTCGCTGCCATATGTCTGTATCAGGTTCTGGATTTGTTCGTGGGAGTAAGCTTTGGCAATAACTACGTATTTTCCAAGGAAATTACGTATGTACTTTGCATGGTATTTTACGTGAAGGGAATGCGTGAAGCGTGTCTCGTGTTCAGAGATTCCATGGGGCTTTTCAGATACGACTGGATTAAAGCCATTTTCGAAATAATTATTAATCTTGTGGCGAGCATAATTCTCGGAAAGATATTCGGCGTAATCGGAATATTCCTCGGAACCATCATATGCACGCTTACCACGAGTACTTGGGTGGAACCTTTTGTCCTTTACAGACATAAGCTCAAGACGGGACTTATGAATTACTATTTAAGATGGATTTTATATACAGCTGTCATGACAGCCACACTGTTCGGTACGGACTATATCTGCTCCTTTATAGGCGGAAACGGATGGCTTACGATTATCGGCAAAGGCCTTGTGGCTTTCGCGGTTACAAACGTTGTATTTCTTGCGGTTTACTTTAAAACCGATGAGTTTTCACAATGCATTTACAGGCTGAAATCAATTCTCAAAAAGAAATGATTATTTGCCCACAAGCCATGGAGTGAGACGGTTGACGAGTTTTATGGGGAAGTACATTATTAGCGGTGCGGCAATCATACACACGATTGAAACAACGTAATTACTTTCGATTCCCACAAACTTCATTAAAGGATAAATGATTATTCTCGCAAAGCCGCCGAAGGCGTACAGAAACAAAGTATTCTGTCCCAGAAAAACAAAAATTTTAAAGACAGCTTCGGGTAATTTCCGGGTACATATAAAAAGTACCGGGAAGATTGCTAAAAGCATTAACAGGGCAAAAGAAACAGGATTTTCAATCTTTTCCATGTGAATGTCGTTGTTGTATTTCTCGAATATCTGTGCAAGGGAATAGATGAAAACGGATCCCAATGCACAGAAGGGTGTGATTTTCGTTGAAAAATCTATTTTGATTACCCTGCTTAAGTAGCCGAGCGCCATGAAGAACAGCATCATACAAGCCAATTCAAACTCCCACGGGAGGCGAATATGGAATATGCTCACATCAAGATAACCGACAACGGATACTGCGAAGGAAATTATAAGGCAGGCAACATTGCTGTGCTTTGTAAATAATTTCGTGCTTAGCAGATTTACAAGATACATAAGTATGAAACATACAAAAAGGCACGAAAGAAACCACATATCGTCGCCCCTGCCGTTTATCTGAAGTAAAAAGTTTATTACTCTTTCCTTTATGCTTCCGCCTTCGAGCACCTGATAAATGACCATGCGGATTGCACCCAGGCACAAAAACGGAATTAAAAGGCGTCTGCATTTGGAAACAATGAACTCGCCGAAGCTTTTCTTGGGAGAAAAGGTGTATCCCGAGGCAAAGAAAAACATTGAAAGGAAAAACGGCGAATAGATTCTTTGATATATATCAGCCGGGTAGCTGTGGTTTAAAATTATAAAAAGGATGAGAAATCCTTTTAAAACGTCAAGCCATTTAATGCGGCAGTCAGATGATGCGCTCATATTTATTGTCCTCTTTCATGTATTTATAACTGTAATAATTATACAGCATGGTACTATGGAAGGACAATAACGCAAAATCGTCCAATATTGACAAAATCGGCAAAAAATGGTACTTTATTACCAAGTATCAGCATTAATAAACAGGGGAATTTTGAAAACTTATTTTTTCAAGTGGAATGGAGATTTTATGAAATACGAAAAGCCTATTATTATTGATAATAACGATGTTTTGGAAGGCGTATATGCCGCAAGCGGTTCGGATGAGCTTCCCTGGTCAGTAGAGGTATGGTGGGAAGGTCATGACAGCGGTTCACATTCGGAAGTTCAGCTTAAATGCCATAATGATTCCGGCAAGGGCGGTAACTTCCTTGAAATTACAATTCAATTTACCGGTGTAGGAAAAATTCTTAATGTAACGGTTGGTGATGCTTCTTGGAATTGTGATCACAACGGTAATGTAATTAAGATTTGGCGTGATGCTTCATTTAACCAGGGTGAGAACTACGGTATCATGCTCTCATCGATTACCTTTGATACACCGCAGTATGATCCTTCCAAGACCAATCCTTCCAATGACGGTGGATATTCATATTGGGCAACCGGCTCCGGTCATGATCATATAATTGCCGGTGAGTTTATAGTATCATCCGTTCGCAGTCATTAATAGAAAGATTTTAATTCACTTTATATTATGGCATCACTTATTGAAGTGATGCCATATTTTTTGGACAGGCTATGCATAATAACAGTAAAGAAGACAGGAAAACACGATACAAAAGAATATTCAAAAACGTAAAGTGGCTATATGCCTTCGGGAAGAAGCAATGGCTTTATGTCCTTCTTTTTACCGTTCTCGGCATGACGGGTTCCGTTGTGGGATTTATCGGAAGCTTTGCCTCGAGAGACATGGTGGATATTATCACCGGTAAACTTGTGGGCGAGCTTTTAAAGACGTTTCTTACCGTTGTGGGAGTTTCACTTTTAACGCTACTTATTAATCAGACTTCCGCTTATATTTCCGCTTATATTTCCACCAAGCTGGAAAACAGGTTAAAGGCCGATGTGTACGACGATATTATGCACAGTAAGCTGGAGGCGTTGGAAAGCTACAACTCGGGATACATAAGCGCAAGGTGGGCTTCGGATACGTCAACTTTGGTAAGCGGTGTACTGGACTTCGTCCCGGGACTTATCAATAACGTATTTAAACTTGTTTCAGCCTTCGTAATTATGGCCCGAAACGATATTTCTTTTGTTATATTTGCACTTATCAGCGTGCCTTTGGGATATATTGCTTCCAAGTCGAACATACGCCGTTCGAAGGATGTAAATAATGAGTCGATGCAGAAGAGCAGTATGATTTCACTTTTTATTAACGAGTCTTTTCTTAATACCCAGATTATCAAAGCATTCGATCTTGTGGGAACATATTCCGGAAAGATCAGAAAGCTTCAGGATGATTCCTTTAAGACCAGGCTTAAATCCCAGAAGGTTATGGGATTTAATTCGGCGGTTTTTACAATCGTCAGTATAGTAGTCACTTATTCGACTCTCGGATGGGGTGTTTATAAGGTATGGACAGGCCATATTTCATACGGTGACATGACACTTTTAATCGGAATGTCAACCATGCTTTCCTCCTCCATTCAATCGATGATTACAATGGTGAATACATTGGGACGTCTTACGGTTTCGGCAGAAAGGATTACGGAACTTACATCGCTTCCCAAAGAAGATTATTCTTCTCATGACGAAGTCATGCAATTTTTTGAAAGACAGAACGGTCACGGCATAGGAATAAAGATTACCGATGAAGAATTCACCTATGCGAACGGCACGCGTGTTTTCGAGGCTTTGGATTTTGAAGCGGCTCCGGGTGAAACCGTCGGACTTGTAGGTCCTTCCGGCGAGGGCAAGACGACACTTTTGCGTATACTTCTTGCACTTATATATTCCAAGAAGGGAAGCGCGAGAATATACAGCTCATGGGATAAAAACGATTATATCGATGTCTCTGCTTCGGCAAGAAGTCTGATAGCTTATGTTCCGCAGGGAAATACGATGTTTGCCGGAACCATAGCCGATAATTTGCGCGACTTTAAGGAAGATGCAACGAGAGAAGAAATGGAAGAGGCATTAAAGCTTGCCTGCGCCTGGGATTTTGTAAGCAAGCTTCCCGATGGAATGGATTCTGTCATAAAAGAGCGCGGCGGCGGATTTTCGGAAGGCCAGGCACAGAGAATTGCCATTGCGAGGGCGCTTTTGAAGAAGGCGCCGATACTTCTTCTTGACGAAGCAACTTCGGCTCTTGACCTTTCCACGGCACGCGAAGTGCTTGAAAATATATCCAAATGCGATTATGTCAGAACCTGCATCCTTACGACTCACAGACCGGAGGTTGTAAAGATTTGCGATAAGGTTTACACGATTGCTTCCGGAAACATCTCGTTAAACGATAAAGATTACGAAATGAAATAAGCCTTTTTGCAGGGAGAACCGGGATGATTAGAAGCTCACTGTTTTCACTTATGAAAATTGAAGACGAATACATTCTCTACCCCCACGGACAGGCTGTGGCAGACCGCCAAAGACCCTTTACGGTAAACGAAACCGGCAAGGCAATCTGGGAGATTTTGAAAGATGACTTAACGTACGAGCAAGTCGTAAGTGTGATGTCCGAAAAGTACGATGTCTCAAAGGATGATATTTCCGCCGACGTGCTTTCATGCCTAAACTTAATGCGGCAAAAGAAAATTATCGTTTCCGAAAGCGGTTTTCACGATGAGGATGTGACTTTGACAGCCTTTGGCGAAACGAAGACCGGGGCTTTTGATGTGAAAGAAGCCGCGTCTTTTGAACAAAAGCTTACTTATTGCATTGCGGGGGAATTCGTATGCTTTAATGAGTGCGACAGGCACTGTATTCCGAAGGAATTTGACAAATTTATTTGCGATGGGAATATAAAGACGGAAGACATGCTTACCGTCCTTTTTTCACATGATACGGATAATACGGTAACTCCGTTTGTTAAGATAATGGAAACGGATGAAGTAAAGGTTTTTGGCGATGAGAACGAAATTCTCGTAAAATATCCCGGCTTTGAGGGGATAAATGAAGTCTTTTACAAAGACTCCTTGGCGATTGTATCCATAAAAGACGAATCGACGGGTAATTTTTACGAAGAGGTTATGCGTGCTCTTCGCGAGTGCTTTACATTCCATGCTGCCAAAAGAAAGAAGTATCCTGTTCACAGCGCTTCCGTTTTATATAAGGGAAGTGCAATATTGTTCTCCGCGCCGGCGGGTACGGGTAAATCCACTCATGCGAGGCTGTGGGAAACATATGAGAATGCTCCGATTATAAACGGAGATTTGAATTTTTGCGGTATAAAGAATGGAAAACTTTATGCATTCGGTGCACCCTGGTGCGGTACAAGCGGCATCTGCGGTAACGGTGAATATCCCGTACTTGCGGTGTTTATGTTAAAACAGGGTGTTGAGAATACGGTCAGTCACCTTAAAAAGAGCAGCGCCATACTTGGCGTGGCGGCAAGAACGGTCAGCCTTTTAACCGATGAGAGGGCGGCAGAAGACGTTGTTTCTTTTGCCAAAGAGGTTACCGAAAGTACGCCGGTGTTAAGCCTTGCCTGTACCGAAGGCAAAGAGGCGTACGAAACCGTAAAAAACTTCATTGACCGCGAAGTTTGTAAAAAAGCAAAGGCTGATATAGAAAAGCTTTTGAAGGACGGCGAAACGGTAATGTTTTCTCCGATGGGAACAAGCATGTATCCTTTATTCGTTACGGATAAGGACATGGCTGTGGTTATTCCTTCGGATAAACTCGGAAGAAATATAAGAAGGTTTGATGTGTGCCTTTTCAGGGACAGAAGCGGAAAGCTTGTTATTCACAGACTGTTTCGGAAAAAGGACGGCGGATACATGTTTTTGGGAGACCATCAAAAAGAACCCGACGGTCCTTACGGGAAGGATGCCGTAATCGGTGTGATGGTTGAATTTACAAGAAAGGGAAAGAAAGTCAGCACTTCAAACCGTTGGTACGGATTTGTTTTTCATGTGTGGCTTTGGCTGCGGCCTTTAAGACCTTCTTTGATTAAAATCGGAAGCATCGGAAAGAAATTTTATAAATCAATATGCGGATAAATTGATAAAATATACACAACCCTCTTGTTATCGAAGGGCGGTTTATGCTATAATTCGCTGTTGTAATACAGTAAGAGACAATAGTTTTTTCAAAGGAGATTAATTGAAATGAAGAAGTTTTTATGCATGGTAACAGTGCTTGCACTTGCACTTTCTATGATGGGATGCGGTGCAAAGAGCGCACCCAATACGGTTTTCTCGGCTGATGACCTTCCCGGAAAGACAATCGGTGTTCAGCTTGGTACAACCGGTGATATTTATGCTTCCGATTACGAAGCTGAAGGTTCAACAATCGAACGTTACTCAAAGGGTTCGGATGCAGTTCAGTCATTACTTCAGGGTAAGGTTGATTGCGTAATTATCGACGAGCAGCCCGCAAAGGCTTTCGTAGCCAAGAACGCAGACAAGCTTGAAATCCTTTCCGATCCTTTTGCTTTAGAGGAATATGCAATTTGTGTTGCCAAGGAAAATTCAGATCTTACAGCCAAGATTAACGATGCACTTGCTACATTAAAGGATAACGGTACTCTTGATCAGATTATCAGAAACTATATCGGTGATGATACAAAGGGTACTTGCCCTTACGTTCCTTCGGCCGACAACACAGGCGCCAACGGTGAACTTGTTATGGCTACAAACGCTTACTTCGAGCCTTACGAATTTTATGAAGGCGGTGCGGTTGTAGGTATTGATGCCGAAATGGCTCAGGCAGTAGCTGATATCCTCGGAATGTCTTTACACATCGAAGATATGGAATTTGATTCAATCATCGCTGCAGTTCAGACCGGTAAGGCAAGCATCGGTGTAGCCGGAATGACAGTAACCGAAGACAGACTTAAGAACATTGACTTTACAGATTCTTATACGACTGCAACACAGGTTATTATTGTACGTAAATAATCAATCATATTTTGATACTTTTACCGCCTGTTTGAATAAAGCAGGCGGTTTTGACTTTTTTTGAAACAGTATTGGGAGATTTACAGTGAACTACTTTACGGCTAAATTCGCAGAAACTTTTATAGAAGATGACAGATACATTTTCTTTTTAACCGGTCTTAAAAATACTTTGGTTATCACAATCTGCGCAGCACTTTTGGGTATTGTAATCGGATTTTTGGTTGCAATCGTGCGCACAACATATGAAAGAACCGGTAAACTCAAAATTCTTGATATTCTTTGCAGAGTGTACCTTACGGTAATTCGAGGAACGCCTACGACGGTTCAGTTACTTATCATGTACTATATCGTTATGTCTTCCTCAACCAACAAGGTACTTATTGCAATCGTAACCTTCGGTATTAATTCGGGTGCATACGTTGCCGAAATTGTCCGTTCGGGTATCATGTCGATTGACAAGGGACAGTTCGAAGCCGGCAGAAGCCTTGGCTTTAACTATGTTCAGACAATGTGGTACGTTATTATCCCACAGGCATTTAAAAATGTGCTTCCCGCATTGGCCAACGAGTTTATTACCCTTTTAAAAGAAACTTCCATTTCGGGTTATATCGCTTTAAACGATCTTACCCGAGCAGGAGATATAGTACGAAGCCTTACTTACGAAACATTCTTCCCGCTTCTTTCGGTTGCGTTGGTATACCTTATTCTTGTTATGGTTCTTACATATTTCGTCGGAAGACTTGAAAGGAGGTTGCGTACCGGTGATCGCTAAAGGTGAAACATTATTTGAGATAAAAGATTTAAAGAAATCCTTCGGGGATTTGAACGTATTAAACGGCATTTCGACCGAGATTAAGTCGGGTGAAGTTCTTGTTATTATCGGACCTTCGGGTTCCGGTAAATCAACCTTCTTACGTTGCCTCAATTTATTGGAGCAGCCGACATCCGGAGATATCATATTCGAAGGAAAGAAGATTAATGATAAGTCCTGTAATGTGGATAAGCTTCGTGAAAAAATGGGAATGGTATTTCAGCAATTTAACCTCTTCCCGCACATGACGGTAAGAAAGAATATTGAGATTGCTCCCATTAAGCTTTTGAAAGTGTCCAAAGAAGAAGCTTCTTCAAAAGCCGATGAACTTTTGAACAGGGTAGGACTTCCCGATAAGGCCGAAAGCTACCCCAATCAGCTTTCGGGCGGTCAGAAGCAGAGAATCGCAATTGCAAGAAGTCTTGCAATGGAACCCGATGTTATGCTTTTCGACGAACCTACGTCAGCCCTTGATCCCGAGATGGTTGGTGAAGTTCTTGAACTTATGAAGGAACTTGCACACAGCGGAATGACCATGGTTGTGGTTACTCACGAGATGGGATTTGCAAGAGAAGTTGCAACTCGTATTGCTTTTATCGATGAAGGCAAGATTCAGGCAGAAGGTGCCCCGGATACATTTTTCAATAATCCCGAGAATCCCAGACTTCGTGATTTCCTTTCAAAGGTTTTATAATTTAAAGGTGTTTATATGATTAAGACTGGTAAAAAGATTCTTTCCGTGCTTGTCCTTATGTCCTTATCATTTATGCTCGCGGCCTGTAAGGATAAAGAAAGCGATAATGCCGGCAAAGATTCTGATGAGAAAACCGTTACGATTAACGTTTACAGGAACGGTAACGAATTTCATTATGATAACAATATGACTGCATCGCAAGTTTCCGATGCGGTCAATTCATATTTAAGTACGAAAAATGATGTCCGTGTAAATATTACCGATCTTCCCGACGGTGAATACGAGGAAACAATCAAGAAAGAACTTAATTCCAAGAAACTTAACATTTTTATGACATCCGAATCCGATTCCGACTTAAGCTCGAAAGCATTAAGCGAGTCGGCCAAGGTTATGAATTTAAGCGACTTGTTTTCCGAAAGCCTTATCATGGATTATCTTCCCGAAGAGGTCGTGCTTGATGCAAAAGCACTTTCGACCGATTCAAAGGATATGTATGTGCTTCCGAAATTTTCCGTATCTTTTAGAGAAACCGACCTAATAATCAGGAAGGATTTGTGCGATAAATACAATATAGATGCTTCGGCGGTTAAGTCGATTTACGATCTTGAAAAGCTGGGCATTTTGGATGACTGCCTCAGCGAAGGTTACAAATACCCGTTTTTGACTGACAAGACAGCACTGTTTACAGTACTCTTCTCGGACGAGTACGATTTTAATGAAGGCTCCCCTTTACTGGCGGTTAAAAAGGATACGAACACTCCCGTTCAGGCAGTTTATACCGATGAATACAAAGAGTTTATTACCGTTATGGCCGACTGGGCACAGAAGGGATATATCAAGTACGGTGAAGAGGCTACAAAGACTACACCTTCCGATATTTTGTCTTCGGATGACTGGGGAGTAACATGGAAGGTTGAAGACGGTACTTCGGGCGCAAAAACAATCGACAAGGAAATTGTATCGATTCCCGTTTCATCGAAATATGCAATTATTACAAAGGGTTCTTCAAATTATGCTGTGGGCGCCGCAACCAAGGATGAAACAGCGAAGGCATGCGCAAAGTTTTTAACGCTTTTATACAGCGACGATACGCTCTCAAGTCTTTTTAACTATGGTACCAAAGGTCACGAAGACGAAGTTTCTGTGGACTTGAAGGGCACAAAGATTTTTGCCGAAAACGGTTTTTCTTTTGACGACGGAAACAGCGAACAGTTTGCGGCATGCAAGGCTTCCTACGAACAGTACGGATTTATTCTTGAAAACGGAGGATTTGCATCGGATGATTTGGATTTCGCGGTTGAACGATTTGAAAGTTCATTGACTGCAGCCTGCTACGATGAGGTATTTTCAAGATATAAAAAGGCCTGCGATGAGCGTTGATTTTACCGACATTTCAGTTTTACAAGACTGTTGCGATTAACGGAGATTATTAGGTGAACGATAAGAATATTAATCCCAAAGTGACTATATTTGTTCCCTGCTTTAATGTGGAAAACTATGTCAACGAATGTGTTGACTCAATTCTTGCGCAGTCTTACGAAAATTTGGAAATATTACTTATTGACAATAATTCTTCGGACGGAACATATGCCGTCTTGGAAGATTATGCAAGGAAAGATTTACGTATCAGAGTTTTGAAGTGTGAAACCAAGGGCCTTTCCGCCGTAAAGAACATGGCACTTGAAAGTTCGACCGGAGATTTCGTTTTTAACGTTGATGCGGATGATATTATTGTAAAAAATACTATTGAGCGCCTGGTCGGGGTAGCATTAAGTACGGATGCCTCGGCTGTATGTTGCGCTCATTTTCTTTTGGGCGAAGACCTTAAAAACGGAACAAAGCACGTTTCGGTAAAGGAATTCGACTCTTCGAATCTTCAGGATATTCATGAATATTTTCTTTCTTTGGGTCACAACATTACCCAGACGTGGGGAAAACTTTATAAACGCGAAGTCTTTGAGGGCATAACCTTCCCGGAAGGCAAGCTTTACGAGGACATTTTTGTTTTTCCTCATATAATCGAAAATATGTTAAGATGCGTGGTGATTGACGAGGCTTTGTACGGTTACAGGCAGCGAAGCACGTCGGTGTGCGCTTCTTCAAAGCTTTCGGAATTGATGGACGGCGTTCTCGGACGTCGCCTGAATTGTGATTTTTATGCGGATAAATATCCCGGATTTGAGCCGCTTTCGTATGATTGCCTTTTGGACTTCTGCTTCTGGAGTCTTGGTAAGAAGTACGACAGCAACGAGCCCGAAGAGACGGAGGACTTGTTGAAGCTAAAAGTTATTATTTCGGATGCGTCGAAGAAGGCTGAATTATCAAGCTTTTCATACAGCGTAGCGGTCGGCCTTTTCAAGGTTTCACCGAAAATTGCGGGCTTTGCCTGCAGGTTGTATTCGCGTTTTAAAAATCGTGTGTAAATTTTAAGGGGGGATGTCAGATGAGCAATACGTTTGATGCCATTATTGTTACTACTGCCAAGGACTATTTGAGAGTTCATTCCAATTACAAGAGAATTTTGGACCTTTTGCCTTCAAAGAAAATAGTTTTTGTCGGAAATGATGAGGTCGGTAAGCTTGTTGCGGGCGAGGAATGGGCCGACAGGGCAGGCTTTATAAACGAAAATGACGTTTTGCCTTTCGATAAGGTAAATGATGTGATGAAACAATTGCTTCATACGGAAAATGTTCCCAGATCCGTTACGGGCTGGTATTATCAGCAGTTTCTGAAGATGAAGTATGCGGACTTTTCCGAAAATCCGTATTATCTTGTGTGGGACGGCGATACGGTGCCCACAAAGGCTTTCAGTATGTTTGACGCTACGGATACTTATCCGTATTTTGACATGAAGTACGAATATCACGAGGAGTACTTCATTACTCTTGAAAAACTTTTCCCGGGAATGAAAAAGGTTCTCGGAAAATCATTTATAGCCGAGCATATGATTTTTTCGGTTTCCATTATGAAGGAAATGATTGAAAGAATCGAAGCAAATGCTTCTTTGGGCGACGGCCCTTTCTACGAGAAGATTTTAAGGGCAATAAGACCCGGCGAACTTACTTCAAACAGTTTCAGCGAATTTGAAACCTACGGAACGTATGTCGCCTTTAACCATCCCGATGTTTACAGACTTAAGGACTGGCATTCCATAAGATACGGTTCGATTTATTTTATCCCCGAACAACTTACCGAAGAGGATTATTTATGGATATCCAAGGACTTCGATGCTGTTTCTTTTGAAAAAAACATGGACTACAACCCGGATATTGCGGCGCTGTTTACGAATAAAGAGTACAGAAGCAAGCTAAGCGCAAGACAGATTGTTGAAGCGATTCAGGATTCCTCGGAGGGAATGCGGGAGGAATGGGAAGACTCGGCTTCTTCGAATGCTTCGGCTTCACAAGCTTCCGGGGGAACTGTCCCTACGGCTACGGATGAACCCGATGAAGAGATTGTCCCGGACACTTCGACAGACGATGAGTTTCTTCTTTTCAACTACCTTGGAGACAACCTTTCGGGCACCAATCCCAATCAGGCTTTTTTGTGCTATGAAAATGCGGAGTTTTTGTGTCCCGACGAGAATATAAAAGCTGTTTTGAAAGAGAAAAAAGAAACTTTGAAAGCATCCGGAAAGGTTTCGGTTTCAAAAACCTCGATTGCGATTGTTTCTTATAACGCATCGTATCTTATGAAGCAGTGCCTTTACAGCATTAGAAAATACTGCGCCCCCGGCTCTTACGAAGTTGTTGTTGCAGACAACGCTTCCACGGACGGAATCACCGACTGGCTTTCAAGGCAGGATGACATCATACTTATAAAAAATGAAGAAAACCTCGGATTTCCCAAGGGCTGCAACGTTGCGATAGCACATGCGGCAAAAGAAAATGACATTCTTCTTCTCAACAACGATACGCGTATGACACATAATGCGCTTTTCTGGCTTCGAATGGGTCTGTACGAGAGTGAACATGTCGGCGCTACGGGAAGCGTTGCCAATTATTGCGGAATCGACCAGCTCGAGGATGTTTCTTTGGGTCTTCCCGGAGAATACGTTGACTATGGCGCGAAGGTAAACGTTTTAATGAAGCAGCCTTACGAGGAGAAGAACAAGCTCGGCGGTTTTGCAATGCTTATGAAGAGAAAGGCTTTTGACGAAATCGGCCATCTCGAGGAGGCGTTCACTCCCGGATTTTTCGAGGATGATGATATAAGCACAGGCATTCATGTACGCGGTTACAGATTACTGGTGTGCCACAACAGCTTCATTTATCATGCGGGCAGTCAGAGCTTTTCCAAAAGAACGGATCTTTCCGAAATTTTTGAAAGAAACCACGAAAAGATGACCGAAAAATGGGGATACGACACGCTTACCTATTCGGTTGTTACCAAGCAAGAGGCGGCAACTGTTGAATATATAACTCACGGCAGAGATGATTTCTTCAGAATACTGGAAGTGGGCGCCGGAAGCGGAAACATGATAAGCCGCTTAAAATATCTTTACAAAAATGCAGCGGTTTACGGCGTTGAGAGCAACGAAACGGTCGTAAGAAATGCCATTGAAACGATTCCTTTGCTTTATGCGGATTGGAAATCGGATAAACTTCCCTTCGTAGACGGATTTTTCGATTACATTATCGTCAACGGCAGAGATTCGGCAGAATACGATATGGATTTGATTAAGACCAAACTGGGTCGTTACGTGAAAGATATTTCTCAAATTATTTGTGTAAAAAACTAAAGTAACAGACAAATCATCCGATAAAGAGTATAGGTGATTTGAATTCACGGAAGAATTGACACCATGGCGGTAGACCGCCGGGAAAGGAGACTATATGCGTATTGAAGCATATACCCAGGTTCAGCAGCTGTATAACAATACTAAGGTGAACAAGGAACAGGCAGTTGCCAAGAAGGGACGCCTTGATGAAGTTTCAATTTCATCCATGGGCCTTAACATCCAGTCAGCAAAAGCTGCTGTAAATGCAAGCGCTGATATCCGTTACGACTTGGTTGATCCTATTAAGAAGGCAATTCAGAACGGAACATACGAAGTAAGCGGCGAAAGCTTTGCACAGAAATTATTGGAAAAGTACGAGGAATTGGGGTAACTTAAGTGGCTAGTCTGGTAGAAAATCTGGTAGAAACTTTAAATAGTGAGAACTCAGAGTACCAGCAGCTCCTTGAGTTATCTCAAGGAAAGACAACGGTCATCATAAACGGTGACCTTGACCGGTTGCAGGCGATTACGGATAAAGAGCAGGTACTGGTCGAACACATTAATTCCCTCGAAAAGAGACGAATTAGTATTATGTCAGATGTAGCTAAGATTCTTAACACGGATGTTAACGGACTTAAGCTGGATACACTGATATCGTTACTTTCAAAGGCCCCCAAGGATCAGAAAGCCCTTGCCGAGGTCCACGACAAGTTACGAGTAACACTTCGTGAAATGAAGTTAATTAATGAAAGAAACGAACAGTTATTAAACAGCGCGATTGAAATGGTTGATTTCAATCTGAACCTGATTCAGGCAATGAAAGGCGCTCCGGAGACTGCCAATTACAACAAGGGTGCATACAACACCGGCAGCATGTTACTTAATTCCCCGGGCAACTTCGACGCCAAACAGTAACATCGTGTAGAGGATTTAGATTATGCCGTTAATGGGAAGCATTTATGTAGGAACTTCAGGATTGCAGACAAGCCAGAACTCCCTCAATACGACTGCGCATAATCTTGCCAATATGGACACCACCGGATTTGTTCGCCAACAGGCACTCCAGGGTGACCGTCGTTACAACACCATCAAGTATGCTTCTTTTGCCACGGCAGCACAGCAGGTTGGTCTCGGTGTTACATATTCCAAGGTAAGACAGGTAAGAGATTATTTTCTTGACGAGTCATACAGAAGAGAGAGCGGCAGAAGCACCTTCTATGACAGTCAGTATAATGCAATGACAGAAGTCGAAGACCTTCTGGATGAGCTTAATGATGATGCAAGTTTTAACCAGTCGATGACCAATTTCTGGTCTACGCTGCAGGAGCTTGCAAAAACCCCCGACGATACGGTGGTTCAGAGAATGCTTATTCAGAATGCTTCGTCTTTTTTGACTAATGCCAAGCAGGTTTATCAGGGTCTTGTGGATTATCAGAATGAGGTAAACATTAAGATCAGGGAAGAGGTTGAGAAGATAAACGCTCTTGGTGATAAAATATTCGATCTTAACAATAAGATTCGTGCCATTGAAGTCGGCGGAGTCGAAACCGCCAATGACTTCAGAGATGCAAGAAACCAAGCGCTGGACGAACTTGCCAATCTTGCCAACATCGAATTTGACGAAGATGTGTACGGCTCGGTCAGCGTCAGAGTTGAAGGCGTAGACTTTTTGGCAGCCGGCAACGTGTTCAAGATGAATGTTGTACAGGACGCGCAGACCGGTTATTACATTCCTTATTGGGAAATATTTGCTACCACCGCCAAGAGCGAGGATGGTATCAATACTTTCCGAGACGGAGAAACGATAGTCGATATTACGAGAGCAAGAGTTTTCGACACAACCGAAACCATCTCGACAGAGACCAACAGAGATGTCGGAAAGCTCAGGGCTTTGTTATACATAAGAGGAGATAAGGTAGCCAACTATACGGACATTCCCGTTAAGCCTACGATCCCTTCACTTACGGACTACGGTAACGATCCTGTTTTATACGGTCAGGCAGTCAGAGAATACGAAGATAAGCTTGAAAAGTATGAACAGGATGTTGCTTATTACAATCAGACGATTTCACAGTCGGTATGTATGAATACCGAAGCGGAATTCGATCAGCTTATACATAACGTAGTAACGGCAGTCAACAGTGTTTTGGCACAAGCAGCCGACACGACAACCGGTTATATGTGTGAGCGTGATGCGGATGGTAATTACTATCCCATACAGATTTTCCAGAAGATTGCTTCCGACGGATATACTTTCGACGATGCGACGGGAGAATATGTCTTCGAAGAAGAGATTACGGACAATCCCAAGAGAACCGATACACTTTACAGCATCCCCAATCTTACAATCAACCCCGTGTTGTTACGTGAGGCGGGAAAGATGAGATTTTATTTTGACGATAATACCGTAGATTATGAAACCGCCAAGAAACTCATCGAAGCGTTTGACAAGGATTTGTACGTACTTAACCCCAATGTTACTACTACCTGCAGCCTGAATACCTACTATTCGAATCTGGTTTCACAAATTGCCAATTCGGGTGCGGTTTACAAGAATATTTCGGAAAGCCAGCAGGTAACAATTAATTCAATCGATCATGCGAGAGAACAGATTATCGGTGTTTCGTCGGACGAAGAGCTTTCGAACATGATCAGATTCCAGAACGCATACAATGCATCGAGCCGATATATAAACGTAGTTAACGAGATGCTTGAACATTTGTTAACATCACTCGGCTAGAAAGGAGAGGCGCATGCCGTCACAATTTTTCGGACTTAACGTAGCATACACAGGACTTACAACGGCTAACGCCGGACTCAATACTACAGCAAACAATATTTCCAATGCCGAGACTGAAGGCTACAGCCGTCAGCAGACAATACAGGAAGCAAACCGTGCTTTACGTACATACACCACATACGGCTGTGCCGGTGCCGGTGTTGATGCGATTGCCATAGAACGCATCAGAGATGAATTTTATGATACAAAGTTTTGGGACAACAACGAGAAGACCGGAGAAGTTAATGCCAAGGCATACTATCTCAAGTCAATCGAAAACTATTTCTCGGATACGGATGAGACCGTAGGATTTAACACATCCTTTAACCTTATGTACGGCGCTCTTGAAGAACTTGCCAAAAACGCCGGAGATGCAGCCACAAAATCCCAGTTCGTAACATACGCTCAGAGCTTGTGCGATTACTTTAACGGTGTATCAACCCAGCTTTCCGAGCTTCAAAAAGATATAAACATGGAAATTAAGGATACCGTATCCTCCATTAATTCCATTGCGGAACAGATTGCTACATTAAACAAGCAGATTAACGTTATCGAACTTACGGGTGCCAAGGCCAACGAGCTTAGAGATAAGCGAACATTACTTATCGACCAGCTTTCGGAATATGTTTCGGTTGAGACCAAAGAAACACCCATTTATGACACAAGTAATTCGTTTGATACCGGTGCAAACCGCTTCATGGTAATGATTTCCGGCGGACAGATTCTTGTTGATACCAATGAATACAACACATTAATCTGCACACCTCGTGAAAAGAACGAAACCGTTAACCAGTCCGATGAACTCGGCCTTTACGAACTTAGCTGGTCCAACGGCGCGGATTATGATATTTACAGTCCGATGGTAGGCGGCAAGCTTCAGGGACTTTTCGAAATGCGTGACGGAAACAATACCGAAAACTTCAACGGTGTTGTTACCGAAGTTAAAGGAAATCAGGTAACCGTAAAGACAAGCCTTGATTATCTTATGGATCTTGACAAGTGCACTCTTTCATCATGCGGAGGAACAATCAAGTTCGGTAATGAAGAGTATTACTTCACGGATTGGGCTTATCAGTATGACGAGACCGAAAAGTGTGCATATTATACATTTGACATAGACGAGAACTACGGAAAGTTCGTTCTTTCCGATTCGAGAGAGGGCGAAGCGGCAGTTATCGGCCGCTCGATAGATTATCAGGGAATCCCTTACTATCAGGAACAGTTAAACGAGTTTGTAAGACTGTTTGCCAAAAACTTCAACAGCATTTTAAGAGACCCCAATGCGGTTGACGGTTACGGCAATCCCGGTACTATTCTTTTTATGGCTGACAATAAGGCTTTGGGCGGTCAGTACGATTTCGACGATTACTACAAAGACGGTCCGTTCAAGATGCAGACCAATAAAGACCCCGCAGATACCGACAGCGAGTCATTTTACGATACTTACTATTTCTTAAAGGCTTCCAATATTGCGGTTTCCAAGGAAATCGCAATGGATCCGGTTAAGCTTGCAACCCGTACATACCTTACGGACGGTGAGTCCAAGTCGGATATAGTAAACAGAATGATAGCACTCAAAAACGATTCAAGAGAGCTTCGCTCGGATACGGGAACAATCGGATTCAGAGGCGGTTCGGCCAGCGAATTCTTACAAAGTGTTCTTTCCGATGTTGCATTAAATGCGGCAAGAGCAAACAGCTCGGTTGAATACTACGATACCATGAACAAGATAATCGACAACCAGAGAACTTCGATTTCGGGCGTCGATTCCGATGAAGAAGCGGTTAACCTTGTAAGATATCAGAACGCTTACAATCTTGCTTCCAAGATGATTCAGGTATTTACCGAAGTATATGACAGACTTATTCTTGAAACAGGAGTATAAGTTCACCTATATAGAATGGAGTTGTTTATATGAGAATAACCAATAAGATAATTCAGAACAATTCTCTTACAAACGTAAATAACAATAAAATACTTCAGGATAAGCTTTCCACACAGCTTGCAACCGGTAAGAAGATTGATCGCCCGTCGGAAGACCCGATTGTTGCACTTCGTTCATTAAGACTTAGAACGAGCGTAAATCAGACCGATCAATATCTTAACAAGAATGTTACGGATGCACGTTCATGGCTTACGGTTACAGAGGACGCGATCGGAACATTATCGGAAATTATTACCGATATGAGAAAGCAATATGTTAAGGGCTCATCGGATTCACTTACGGTTTCGGATCGTGAAATCATCAGAGAAAGCCTTGAAGCTTTCCAGCAGGAGGTTTTTAACACCGGCAATGCGGACTTCGCGGGACGAAGTGTTTTTACCGGATATCGAACAGAATCCCCGCTTACTTTCCAGACCAACGAGGATGTTAACTACAAAATAACCCAAACGTTTAGAATGGAAGCAGGAGATGAAAAATCTTCGGCTATGCTGGCTGATAAAATCGACTATGTAAATGCGGTAGATTTGAAGGTTAATGGTACCGTAGAACAGCAGGTGGAAGTATTTACCAATGAAAATGCAATCGACAGATTCAGACTTGCATACAATAACTGTACCGCTGATGATATAACAATTACCTTTAACGGAACTGCTCAGACGGTAACTGCAACTTCCGTAAATGACATTCCTTCACCGTATCTTCAGATAACTCAGGATCCCGATTCCATTATATTTATTAATGAAACCGGAGAAGTTCTTCTCGGAAAGAATGTTGCACAAGCATACAGAAATTCAAAGAGCGAAATTACGGTCGAATATAACAAGTCCGATTGGAACAAAGGCGACCTTTGCCCCGAACACTATTTCCAGTGTACGAAGACTGTTATCAAAGACGGAACACCGACAACACTTGATTATAATGTGAGCGGTGCCAACGGAGAAATCGAATACAACATAGGAGTTAACCAGACTTTACGTGTTAACACTCTTGCAAATGAATGCTTCAATCATGATATTGCCAGAGACATAGACGATATGATAGCGGCAATTGACAATGTTGAAATGATTGAAAAAACTCTCGGCGAATTGAAGAGCGAGCTTGATTCAATTCCCGAAACACAGCAGGCACAGCGTAAGGTTGTGCAGGACAAGATTGATGCCGCCAGGAAGGCACAGACATATTACAACGATATCCTTCAGAAAACATTTTCAAAGGGTATTACGAAAGCGGACAATTATCTTAACAGAAACAATCTTGCACTTACCGATTGCGGTACCAGAAGCAAACGTCTTGACTTAATCGAGAACAGACTTGATACTCAGATGTTTACTCTCGAAGAACTTAAGTCCGACAACGAAGATGCGGATTACGCAGAAACGGCAATCAAGCTTTCGAGCGCCACATATGCTTATGATGCGGCTCTTATGGCAACAGGTAAGATTATGAAAGAATCGTTGCTTGATTATATCTAAAATAATTACGTAAATAATCCAGGGGCTAAGCCCGGAAAGGAAAAACATATGACAATACAAACCAGAGTATTTGGAGAAGTTACAATCGATTCAGATAAGATTATTCATTTTGAGAACGGAATAATCGGCTTCCCCGAACTTACAGATTTTGCACTTATTCATGATGCTGACAAGGGGGATAACGCAGGCATCCGTTGGATGCAGTCCGTACAGGAACCCAACTTTGCAATGCCTGTTATGGATCCTTTACTTGTATGCCCTGATTATAATCCCATGGTTGATGAAGAAGTATTAAAGCCCATCGGTGAAATCGTAGCTGATGAACTCTTGGTACTTACCACAGTAACTGTTCCGAAGGATCTTAAGTTAATGTCAATTAACCTTAGAGGACCTATTGTAATTAATGTTAAGGAAAGAAAGGCTTGCCAGATTATTCTTGAAGGTGATGAATATCTCGTTAAGTTCCCGATTTACGATATCCTTAACGGAAAGAAGGTGGACTGATGTTAGCATTATCACGTAAGAAGAACGAAGCCCTCGTTATTAATAACAATATTGAAATTACAGTCCTTGAAATTAAGGGCGAGCAGGTTAAACTTGGCATTTCAGCTCCCAAGGAAGTTCCTGTATATAGAAAAGAGGTTTACCTTCAGATTAAGGAAGCCAATGCAGAGTCCATGACGGCAGATGCATTCGCAAGCCTTACAAGTCTTTTCGGAAAATAATTTTTCTTTTGACACATACGCAGCTGAATTATTTTTTCAGAACCTATTAATTTTCTTGCTAATCCTTCCGATAAAAAATGTGAAGGATTAGCAAGAAACCTTTTTTATAGTGGCACGGAAGCCACGGAATGGAGTATAAGATGGCAATGGAATCGATTAATGGTGTAATGAGCGCACAGGCACAGCAGCTTCAGCCTAAGACGAGCGTTGCTACAAAGACTGCAATGGATTACACGGATGTTTCTGTCGCAGATAACGAGCCTAAAGTAGATAATGTTACCAAAGTCGTTGAAAATGTTGAAAACAAGGACAATAACTTTTCAAGAAATGACGAAAGTAAGCATGAACCTACCAATGATACACTTCACAAGGCCGTAGAACAGCTTAACAAACAGATGAGTAACTCCGAAGCAATCTTTGGAATCCACGATGGTACAAACAGGGTAACAATTAAAATCGTAGACAAGGAAACCAAAGAAGTCATCAAAGAGCTGCCTCCCGAGAAGACACTTGACATGATCGCCAAGGTATGGGAGATTGCAGGACTTCTTGTAGATGAGAAGCGCTAAGGAGGATATTATATGCCTAACAGAGTAACCGGTATGTTTTCCGGTATGGATACGGAAAGCCTAATCAGAGATTTAGTTAAAGCAAGAAGCGGAAAAGTAGATAAGCTTAACAAAGAGAAGACCAAACTTGAGTGGAAGCAGGAAAAGTGGACGGATTTAAACAAAAAGGTTAAATCCTTATTTTCCAAGACGGTAAGTAACTTAAGATGGTCTACTTCGTATATGAAAAAGACATCAAAGGCCAGCAATTCCAATGCGGTAAGTATTATTACCGGGGAAAAGGCCATGAACAGTGTACAGTCTCTTTCCATTGAGCAGCTTGCAACTTCAGGCTATCTTACCGGTGCCAAAGTTGAAACAGCTGACGGAACACAGGCCAAGGGAGACACAACTCTTGTTAAAGACCTTATTATGAATGATGAGGATGGCAACAAGGTTGCAGATCTTTCAGGTCTTTCCGCATCGGGTTCTTTCACAGTTACGGCAAAAGGTGTTTCAACAGACATTATTATTGACGACAAGACCACCATTTCAAGTGTGGTTGAACAGCTTAATAAAGCAGGTGTATCCGCCAACTTCGACGAGAAGAATCAAAGATTATTCATCGGCGCCGTGTCAAGCGGTAAGGATGCGGACTTTACAATTACTGCCAATGATTCGGTAGGCAACACGGCACTTAACGTTCTGGGTATTAATGCTAAACCCTCGGCGGCTCAGGCACAGGCATATAAGGATGTTGCAGACTTATCTTCTTATATGGTTGAAACGGACGGAACGTTTGATGCTGAAGCAACAGTCGCAAATATTCTTACGGATACAACATCAAAGGCTTACTCCAAACTTATGGAGTTTGCCAAGACTAATTTTACTTCCGAAGTTAACAAGCAGGGCGAGAAGGTAGCTGAAATCGAGAAAAAGATTAAAGATTTGGAAGAAACCGACAAATCTGCATTTACCGATGAGGATACCGCAGCTTACGAAGCAGAGCTTGCATCATTGAATGAGTTGTTGACGGCCGAGAAGGCAACTTACGAAGATATGAATACCAACTTAAAGGCCGGTGTTTATTCGGATGAGGCCTTAAACGCAGCTGCAAAATCGCTTAATGAGCGCATCAAATTTGCTGCCAATGTCGATACCGACACTGCCTTATACAATAAGGATGCCGTAAGACTTACCGGTGACGATGCAAGAATTAATCTTAACGGAGCTACATTTACTTCTTCCACAAACAGTATTGAAGTTAACGGCTTAACATTTATATGTCACAGCATAGCTTCCGATATTACGATTACCACCGAAGATGATACAGACGGAATCTATGACATGATTAAGGGCTTTATTAAGGAATACAACACCTTAATCAATGAGATGGATTCTTTATACAACGCAGAATCACCTAAGGGAATGGAGCCTCTTACCGATGAAGAAAAGGATGCTCTTTCCGATTCTGAGGTTGAAAAGATTGAAAAGAAGATTAAAGAGTCCGTTTTACGTAAGGACGAAACTCTTTCTACTTTATTTAACGGTTTGAGAGACTCGATGTCGGCCGGATTTGAACTTGCAAGCGGCAAGAAGATGTATCTTTCCGATTTCGGAATTGAGACATTGAATTATTTCTCGGCACCGGATGGTGAGAAGAATGCTTATCATATCGACGGCGATCCCGACGATGCAAACAGTGCGGGTAATGCCGATAAGCTTAAATCAATGATAGCTTCGGATCCCGATACCGTTGTTGAATTCTTTACGGGACTTGCAAGAAGTCTTTACTCAAAGATGGATGAACTTTCGGCAGGAAGTGATTATTCAACATATGGCGTATTCTATGACGATAAGCAGATGAAGAAAGATCTTTCCGATTATGAGTCAAAGATTGCGGACGCCCAGAAAAAACTTCAGGATTACGAAGATAAGTATTACGACAAGTTTTCGGCTATGGAAGTTGCTCTTTCAAAGATGCAGTCCAATACGAATTATCTTTCGGGATTATTCAGCTAATTATTTCTTAAGCCTTTAATTCGGGCTTGAAAGGAGCTATATGCCTTTACCTAACGCGTATGCACAATATAATAACAGCAAGATTCTGACAGCTTCACCTGCGGAACTTACTCTTCTTCTTTATGAAGGAGCAATTAAGTTCGGAAATATCGCAATCGTGAAGATGGAAAATAAGGATATCCAGGCTGCTCATTACAATATAGTAAAGGTTGAAAAGATAATTGACTATCTGAGAGAAACTTTGGATATGCAATATGCTGTTGCCAAGGATTTTGAAAGAATATATACATACCTTTCAAAAAGAATTGTTGACTGCATGGTTTCCAAGGACCCCAAGGATATGGAAGAGGTTGTCGTTCATTTAAGATCCGTAAGGGATAACTGGAAGGAAGTAATGAAGAGAGCCAAAGGCTGATTTATACGGAGCAGATATGAGCAATACATATATTACAGCAATGATTGACAGTTTAAACAAGAAAATAGACGTTTTAAACGAGATTCACGTTAAGAACGAAGAACAGCTTAAACTGGCGAAGGCGGTTCCGTTTTCCTTGGAAGACTTTGACAAAAATGCCGAGGAAAAGACAGTACTAATATATAAGTTAAATAAGCTGGATGAAGGTTTTGACCTTGTATACGGTAAGATTAAGGATGAACTTAAGTCCAACAAAGATGCTTATAAGGATGAAATCCGGACAATGCAGGAATTAATCGGAAAGATTACGGATTTAAGCGTCAAAATTCAGGCTGAAGAGGCACGTAATAAATCCGCCATGGAGAGTGCTTTTAAAGCTGAACGTACCAAACTTAATGTCGGAAGATCCAGCGTCAGAGCCATTAAAAGCTATAACCAGACCATGAAAGCCGGCAGAAGTTATATGGACGGAAGGATAGACGGTTAAATAATTAACCGCAAATTATTAAAAAAAATAGGACTAAGGTATTAATTTATCGGTAACTCATCCGATATATTATACAACAAAGGAACCCAAAGTTCCTTTAAACCGAAACTAAAGGGATGGAGCGTACGGCCGGAACAGATGGTTTCATAACAATCACACATTTGTCGCAAGGATGCGACATCTTATTTCAAGGAGGAAATTATGGTAGTACAACACAACTTAACAGCAATGAACTCTAACAGAATGCTTAACGTCACAACAGGAACACAGGCTAAGTCAACCGAGAAGTTATCTTCTGGTTATAAGATTAACCGTGCAGCTGATGATGCAGCAGGTCTTGCAATCAGCGAAAAGATGAGACGTCAGGTTCGTGGTTTAACACAGGCATCTGCAAACGCTCAGGACGGTATCTCTTGTGTACAGACAGCTGAAGGTGCTTTGGCAGAAGTACATGATATGTTACAGAGAATGAACGAACTTGCAGTAAAGGCATCTAACGATACTATGACTTCAGCAGACCGTGGATATATCGATTCCGAAATCCAGGCTCTTAAGACAGAAATCGACCGTGTTGCTACAACTACAACATTCAACGAGCAGTGCTTACTTGATGGATCTTTCACAGGAAAGAACCTTCAGGTTGGTGCAGAGAACGACAGCAAGCAGACAATCGCTATTAACATTGATGGTATCAAGGCATCTAAGATTGGTATCGATACAGTTTCTGTATCCGGTTCAGTTTCAGGTAATGCTAAGACAGCTATCGACAAGATCAAGACAGCTCTTGCAAGCGTAAGCAAGCAGAGATCTGATCTCGGTGCTGTTCAGAACAGACTTGAGCACACAATTAAGAACCTTGATAACGTTGTTGAGAACACCACAAGTGCTGAATCTGCTATCCGTGATACAGATATGGCAACAGAAATGGTTAAGTACTCCAACAACAACATACTTGCTCAGGCAGGTACAGCAATGTTGGCTCAGGCTAACCAGTCTAACCAGAACGTATTGTCATTACTTGGCTAATTAAACGCTGATTAAGGTTTATCAACCATGAGTAGTGGGGGGAGAGCAATAGCTCTCCCCTTTACTATTTTTACAGGTAAATGGTACAAGATGGGAAATAACGGGCGCATATGAATATTTTATATTATTATTGGAATGAGAATACGGCATATGATTGCATCAACTGTATGAAAGAATTGGGGCATAGAGTTGATGTTTTTGATGTTAAATTCAAGAACTATACGCAGGACGACAATTTTTACGATTCACTCATGACTGTGATCAAAAATTACGACTGCGTTTTTTCTTTTAATTATTTTCCTATCATTTCGGATGTTGCACTGGATGCGGGGGTAAAGTATATAAGCTGGGTTTATGATTCGCCGAATCTTACTTTGGAAGCCAATAATCTGACAAATTCGTGTAATCATGTTTTTCTTTTTGACTATGCACTTTGCATGAAATATCGAAATCTGGGTATTGATACGGTAGACTATATGCCGTTGGCATATAATAAAGGTCGCATTAATAAGCTGACAGAAGGTTTAGCCAAAGATTGCATTCATGATATATCCTTTATTGGAAGCTTATATGACGGAGAAGATAATTTCTTTACATCGGTTAAATATTTACCGGATTTTTTGTCGGGATATATAGATGCACTAATTGCGACTCAGAGAAATGTTTATGGATTTGATTTAATCGGAAAAGCATTTGATGATGAAAAATGCATGGAATTATCCAAATATGTTTCGGCAAAACTCGGAAGTTCATATCGGGATTGTGAATTTGATATATATAAAGATATGATACGCAAAAAGCTTACCGGTATTGAAAGAAAGGAAATAGTAAAAAAGTTGGCGAAGGAATTTCCGGTGGCTTTATATTCGGGGAAAAAACCTGATGATATTCCGGTTTTATTTTGCGGATATGCGGAAAATCGTATACAGATGCCGACAGTTTTTTATCAAAGTAAAATCAATTTAAATATTACCTTGAGAAGTATACAGTCGGGAATACCGCTTCGTGTTGTGGAAATATTGGGTGCCGGCGGCTTTTGCCTTACCAATTATCAGTCGGAAATGCCGGAGTACTTCGAGAATGGAAAGCATCTTGTATGGTATGAAAATGAAGATGACATCATAGATAAATGCCGATATTATCTTGACTCGAAGCATGAAACCGAAAGAAAGGAAATAGCGAAATCCGGAAGTGAACTGGCAGCGGAATTGTTTGATTATAAAGTACTTCTTCCGAAGGTGTTACAATTGTAAAATGTTTGGGCATATGCTGAAGCGTATGCCTTTTTCTTTACTATGGAATTGTATTAGGATATAATTATTATGTGATTTTTGTGTAAGGAGATTGATATGCAGGTTATTAAATATATGTTTCAACCTCACGGTGATGACAGAGGACAGTTGATTGCTCTTGAAGAGTATAATGACATTCCGTTTGAAATAAAGCGTGTGTATTACATGTATGATACCTTGGAAGGCGTCAGGCGAGGATTTCATGCACACAAATCTCTGGAGCAGATATTGATTTGCATTCATGGAACCTGCAAGGTCTTGCTGGATAACGGAAGAGAGAAAAAAATAGTACCGCTTGAAAAGCCGTATGAAGGCTTGTATATTCCGGGAAATATGTGGAGAGAAATGTATGACTTTTCGCCGGATGCCGTATTGATGGTACTTGCCTCCGATTATTACAAGGAAGAAGATTATATCAGAGACTATGATGAGTTTCTGAAAATGATTGAAAGAAAAGTCGATTAGTCCGGTGTCCATTTAGTGGGGAAAGAGGGGAAAAACATTTGATATTTCATTTTTGTATTTGTTACAGCGATATAAATTGTGCAAATGCGGCAGTTGCCTGCATTAATGACCTTAATGTGCCTGAAGGCGTTGAAATTCAAATTTCGACAGCAACCGAGGCTGAGAATGTTGCTGAGGCTTATAATGCACTTACGGAAAATTTTCCTGCAGATTACAATGTTTTTCTTCAGGAAAATGTTTATATTGTAAATCATGAATTTATTAGTGATGTATTATCTGTATTTTCTAAAGACGACTCTATCCATCTTGTTGGAATTATGGGAGAGAGTTCTTATAAATCAGCCGATGATTTCGGAAAATGGGATGTCGGCTCAATTCATATTACCGACGATAGACCGGTAGATACCATTAAATGTGATTTTCCCGAATTATACAAGACAGTTGATAGCCTAAACGGTATGCTTATTGTTACAGACTATCTGCCAAAGTGGGACAGTATGTCCGATGACAAGAACGGGTATTTTGATATTGACCAGTCATTGAAAGCTCGTGAAATGGGATATAAGCTTGCTGTCGCAGGTCAAAAAGAGCCTTGGTGTATATTGAATATAGGAAAATCATTGTATGAAAGAAATGATTTTTATGCTTCGGACATTGTTTGTACATACATTCATCCCGAAAATAATGAAAATAATCCTCTCGTAAGCGTCATTATTCCGGTTTATTGCAGCGAAGACTTGCTGGCCGATACTCTTGACAGTGTAATAAACCAGACGTACAAGAATCTTCAGATTATTGTTGTTGATGATGCTTCTTCGGACAGAAGCCCACAAATTATCGAAGAATATGCCCGTAAGGATTCGAGAATAGTACCGATTTTGCTGGACAAAAATGTTCATGTGTGCGAAGCGTCCAATATAGCATTCAATATGTGTAAGGGAATGTATGTTGCCTTGATAGGTCATGATGATTTATGGGAGCCCGAAAAGCTGTCAAAGCAGCTTGTATTCATGGAAACTCATAAGGAGTACGGTGCCTGCATGACGAGTATTAAGCTGATTGACGAATATCGAAGAGATATTTCCAAGCACAGTGATGCAACGGAATCGGTTTTTGCGTTTGAAAACGGTTCGCGCAAACAAGGCTTTGAACGGTTTTTTTATAAAGGAAATGCCTTTTGCGCTCCATCAGCCTTGGTAAGAAGAGACGTTATTGGCGAAAAGTTATACAATCCGGCACTTGTACAGACTCAGGATTGCGAACTGTGGATGAGAATATTGCTTAAGTACAATATTTATGTAATGAAAGAACATCTCACCGAATACAGATATCATATTTACGGAACTCAGAATTTGAGCGGTGACAGCCCGGAAAAACAAAATAGATACTGTCATGAAGCCGAATATTTGTCGGAACATTTTTTAAAAACAATGGATAACGAAACGTTTACTTATATATTTGAAGATAAACTTATTAAGAAGGGCAAATTATCCGATGCTGAGATAATGTGCGAAAAAGCTTTCATATTGAAGGATAAACATCATCATAATTTCCCGGCTTGGTTTATGGATATCTTTGATAATCCGGATACGTATAATGTGCTGGTAAATGAGTATAATTATTCTGCCAAGGACTTTTACGCCATTAATGAAAAACCGTTAATTTGCGACGACTATCTTATGGATATCTTGAATGGAAAGATTAAGATAAACGGAGGAACAGATGAACTCACTTCCCAAAGAAATATCCGACAGAAAACGTGACACAGAATTTCATCGCGGACTCACGTGAGAAAGGAATCAATGCTATGGTGGATATCAGTGCATATAAATGTACGGTTATTATGCCTACCTACAATAAGGAAGAATATATTGCCGAGGCTATCGAATCGTTTTTGAAGCAACAGACCAAATATAATATTGTGCTGGTTGTATCCGACGATTGTTCATCGGACAAGAGTATGGAAATTGCCGAAAAATACAGAGCTCTTTATCCGGACAAGATTGTCACAAGATATGCGGAAAAGAACAGAGGACCTTTGGGAAATTATAATTCCGTTCATGATGAATTCAGAACAGAGTATTTTACATGTCTGGACCCGGACGATTACTGGATTGATCCTTTATATATTGATAAGGCAATCGATTTTCTGGAGGAGCATAAGGATTACAGCTGCTACAGCAGTAATACCGTGATTCTTGAAGAAAATGGCGAGCAGAAGGCTTTTATCGGTTCGAATGTTGATAATTATACGACGGAATCCATAGAGTATTATTTTGAGAACAGAGCAATTGTAACACACACTACAGCTTCGTTTTACAGAAACTGTGTATACAATAACGGTATTCCTCAAATAATTAAGGATGCCGAAAAAACAATCTGCGCCGCATCATTCAGGGGCGATCATGACAGATTTTTGATTCACCTTAAATTCGGAAAAGCATTCTTCAAAAACGAGTATGTCGGTGTTTACCGCATTAACAGCACGGGAATTTGGGCGGGCTCCAAGGCAATACACAGATATCTTCTTGATGCCAGAGCTAAGATTGATTATTCAAGATACTACGATGGTAAGTTTGAAGAACAGTTTTATAAGATGGCAATACCGTTTTATAAAATGGCGATAAAAGAAGCTAAGAAGTCGACTTGGAATCTTTCGGCAGAAGATCAGGAGATTCTTCTTTCACTTAATTGCATTCTTGGTGACCGTCTTTACGAAGGAGGCTGTGACAACAACATGAACAACGATGCATTAATCAGTCTTATCAGGATACAAAAAGAAAATGGCTGGGCCAACGTTTTCCATGATGCTATCAGAGGAAGCAAGTGGCTTGGAGAGGATGTTTCTTTTGCCCCGGGAAGATGGGCTATGGGCTATCCCGGATTATATGCAACTTTCTGCGTGCTTGACAATATGAAACCGGAATCCATCTTGGAATTGGGGCTTGGTCAGTCTACAAAGATGATGGCAAGCTATGTTCAGAACATCGGCAAGAACGTATCACATTCGGTGGTTGAACAGGACGGCGAGTGGATTGATTCTTTTTCACGCAACAATGATGTTTCAAAGATGAATATTGTAAATCTTAATCTCAAGGAAGAAAAATTCGACCTTGAAGAAAACGGCATAGCTTCCGTATATACATATGACGGATTTGTCGATGAATTTTCCGGCAGGCAGTTTGACTTTATATTGATTGACGGACCGTGGGGAAGCGATTATTTCTCAAGAATCGATGTTGTTAAGATAATGCCGGATTGTCTTAAAGACGATTTTGTTATTATTATGGATGATTCCGAAAGAGCCGGCGAAGCTCGTACGGTTCAGATGATTTGTGACACGCTTGCCGATAGCAATATACAGTATTTTACGGGAGTTTATGAGGGCGAAAAGAACACAACAATTATTACGTCTGCCAAATATAAATTCTTGTGTTCCATGTAATGAAAACAGATTATAAAAAGCGAGGCAACGATTTTGATTCGAGTAGTCAGATATACAACCAAAGACCATGACGCTTGGAACCGTTTCAACAGTGAGGCAAAGAATCCTCTTTTCATGTTTGACAGAAACTACATGGATTATCACAGCGATCGATTTAAAGATCATTCACTGATGATATATGATGAGGATGAACTGATAGCATTGCTTCCCATGAATGAAAAAGAAAATGTTCTTTATTCACATGGCGGACTTACGTACGGTGGCTTTATTACAGACAATAATATGAAACAGCATACTATGCTTGAGTGTGTTCGGGCATTAAAAGAATATGCTCGTTTACAAGGTATTAAGAAAATCGTATATAAAGCCATACCGCATATTTATCATCTTCAACCTGCCGAAGAAGACCAATTTGCTCTTTTTTACCACGGCGCCAAGCTTTCAACGGTAGATTCTTCTACATTTATTGATCTTCAAAATCCGATAAAGATGCCTAAAGGCAGAAAGGCTCAGATTTCGAGAGCTAAAAGAGAAGGCATTGTTACAGAAGAAAAAACATTGTTGGATGATTTCAAAACTTTTATTGATATGGAAAATGAAATTTTGACATCCAAGCATGGAATAAAGGCAGCTCATACGGCGGATGAACTTTTCTTATTAAAGAACAGATTCCCCGATAATATTCATCTTTATGCTGCGATGCGTAATGATGAGATGCTTGCTGGTGTTGTTGTTTACGAGTATGCTAATGTCATTCATACTCAGTACATGGCATCTAATGAAGAAGGTCGCACATTGGGTGGCTTGGATTTAATTGTTTCATCTGTAATGGAACAGTATAAAGATTCCAAGAAGTGGCTGGATTTTGGAATTTCTTCCGAACACGGAAGGATATATTTGAATGAAGGTCTCAGCGCTCAGAAGGAAGGCTTCGGAGGCCGTACCGGTGTCTATTATATATGGGAAATAGACTTATAAGAAATTGTGAAAAATTTTTTTCTTTTGCTATAAAGTTTTTATTATTACATCCGATATATTGAGTGTAACAGTTACAGAACCAAATATTTAACCAATATAAACCAATTATTTTGAAACTTAAAAACAAAACGCAGGCTGCATAACCGGCAGCGAGGAGAGAACCAACTTCAGGGAGGAAATTTAAAATGATCGTACAACACAACCTTACAGCAATGAACTCAAACAGAATGCTCGGCATTACAACTAACAGCCAGGCAAAGTCAACTGAAAAGTTGTCATCAGGATATAAGATCAATCGTGCAGCAGATGATGCAGCAGGACTTGCAATCAGTGAAAAGATGAGACGTCAGATGAGAGGCTTAACACAGGCTTCCGCTAATGCTCAGGACGGTATCTCTTGTGTACAGACAGCTGAAGGTGCTTTGGCAGAAGTACATGATATGTTACAGAGAATGAACGAACTTGCAGTTAAGGCTGCTAACGATACAATGACTTCTGCAGACCGTGGATATATCGATTCCGAAATCCAGCAGCTCAAGACAGAAATCGACCGTGTTGCTACAACTACAACATTCAACGAACAGTGCTTACTTGATGGATCATTTACAGGAAAGAACCTTCAGGTTGGTGCAGAAAACGATCAGCATCAGCTCATTTCCATCAGCATTGACGGTATTAAGGCAAGCACAATCGGTATTGATACTATTTCAGTATCCGGTTCAGCAGCAGGCGGTGCTAAGGAAGCAATCGACAAGATTAAGACAGCTCTTGCAAGCGTAAGCAAACAGAGATCTGACCTCGGTGCTATTCAGAACAGACTTGAGCATACAATCAAGAACCTCGACAACGTTGTTGAAAATACAACAAGTGCTGAATCAGCTATCCGCGATACAGATATGGCAACAGAAATGGTTAGATACTCCAACAATAACATTCTTGCTCAGGCAGGTACTTCAATGTTGGCTCAGGCTAATCAGGCTAACCAGAACGTATTGTCATTACTTCAGTAATAAGCTGACAATGAAGGCCATCCCGAAAGGGATGGCCTTTTTTACGTTATATGGTATTTTTGAAAGACAGTTACAGCTTTGCAAACATTTGCGCAAGAACAGTGGGGCAATCATATTTATCGCGTACTTTTTGATATCCGGCGACGGCGATTCTTGTGCGCAAATCATTGTGATTAAGATAGAACTTGAGCTTATCTTTAAACTCGTCCATGGAAGAGAATAATACGATTTCCTTGTCCGGCTCGAAAAGCTCGGGTATTTCTTCCTGATAATTGGACATCACAAATCCGCCTACACTCATTATGTCAAAGATACGAAGCGGAATTCCGGTTTCTATTGTTCTTAGTGTAAGATTTAAATTAACTTTGGATGAATAGTATATTTTATAGGGAACTTCATCTGAAACGTGAGGAAATACTTTGGCAAGCGTGTATTTCTTGGCGTAGTCAACATCAGTGTCACGCGTATATATATTGACCTTATACAGCTTTGAGGCTTCATTTAGTATTTCAACTCGCTCTTTTTGGGCAATTCCGGGGCCCAAGAGGAAAACTTCTTCAATATAAGCAGGATTGGTATTGAAATATGAGAAATCCTTTTCGTTTATATAGGGTAGTAAAGCATCAACAGTTTCTTTGGAGAAGCTTCCGAAAATATTGTTGCCGGGTGCCCAGTTTAATGCATGCTTTTCTATGACGTCAGAAACGTTTTGATATAAATCTTCAGGCATAACCGTCTTGAATTGTTCAAAGGAATCAACACGATACATCTGGCCGATAAACGAAAGATCGCATTTGTATTTTCGAATGTCATCATCGGAAACATTTATTCCTGAGGTGTAAGCCATATTTGCACAGAGGGGTTGATGGAATACATTTTTAAGCCCTAATGCCTTTAATCGGTCACATTCGGCACGATCGAATGCAAACACATAGTTTTCGGGGTAAAGGGCATGCTTCGTAAATAAAGCGACCTGAGGGGAATCGTAAATCCAGGAAATGTAAGGTATTCCTGCATCGTGACATGCAATGGCTACATTAACGCTGAAATTTTGAGAAATGGCCAGGTCATAGATCTTTACTTCCTTACGAATTAACTCAACCTGGATGTCATTTACTGTGGCAAGCTCGACATTAATATCGGAACGGACCACGTCTATGTCTAATTGCAAAAGCCCCCAGATTATTGTGCTGAGAACAATAATATCCGCATCGTAGTATATTACACGCAATTTGTTGTATTCCATAAATCCTCCCTTAAATAATACGTTGTGCTTAACCGGTGATAATCGATTCAATCATTTCTATTCGTGATTCAAAACTGTGATTATGACGGACTTTTTCATATCCGTTACGGGATATTTCATAACGTTCGTTTTCGTGGGTAAGATAATATTCAACCTTATCCATCATATCTGCGGTGTCGGAAAAACTTACATAATCCACACCGTCTTCCAACAAACCTTCGAAATCACAGTGGTAATCGGTAAGGAGAAACCCCCCGCAACCCAGAATGTCGAAACATCTTAAAGGAATTCCGTTTATGATACTTCTAAGTCCGATGTTGATGTTGATCTTGGCTGTCTTAAATGCCAAAGGTGCCTCCCGGTAATAATCTACAGGCCCCATGTTATGTACCAAGGGTAAATCATCTGTTGGTAAATAAGTATATAAATTTACATGATACTTTTCGGAAAGCTTGGAAAGGAACAAATGACGTTCTCTTCTTGTGAGTTCCCGCGCAAAGAAATATTTTGAATAAAGCCATGCGAAGGATTGATGCTCATCTTCGGGCTTTAAAAACGGAGCATCGTTTTGAAGTTCCTTAATGATGTCCGGTGTAAGCGCAGGCTCGATTATATCAGCTCCATATATGTAATGTTGTGCTTCGATCAGGGCTTCAAGATAACCTTTGGCGTATTGACTTACACGGTCAAACTTATCAAAAATGCGATGCTTCGGCTCGCTGTACATTGAACCTACCATTGAAACATCACAGGTATATTTTTGAAGGCAATCTTCCTTTACCTTAATGGAATCATAGAAACTGCAGGCAGATGCAAGGGGAAGGTAATAAACGGTATCAATTCCCAAGGCCTTTAGATTCATGACTTCCGAAGAATCGAAGACGAAAGCGTAGTTGGTTTCGTACTTTATGGTGTCACTGTAAAGAAAAACATAAGGACTGTCAAAGGTCCATGAAACATATTTTATCTTGCAGGCCTTGCAGGCTACTGCGGCAACCGGAAAGTAGTTGAAGGAAAAGCAGTAATCAAAGGTTTCGGATAACAGCTTTTGAACCAGTAAAGAGGAGCCTTCAGGATTAACCTTGTCATCTTTGTAGGCACAAAAATCAAAGGAAACGATTTCGTATCCTTTATTTTTAAAAGCATCAATCATGAAATTGTTGGCTGCACTTTTCCAATCAAGATAAAGAATTCTCATAAACAAATTTTATCATATATAATGTGTAATTCAAGCAAAAATAGTTACATGAACAACAAAATATGGTAGTATAAAAGTGAACGAAAGATAATCGCAGGCATTAATGGATGGGTGTTTTTCAAAATGACTTAAACAGTCAAAATTTTATGACACCAGTTTTTATGAGGACAAATTAATGAAAACCGTAATTATATTTGATTCCGGAAATAAAGATGAAATCGAGTTGTTGAGGTATTTGGAAGAATGTAACATTATTTCCGATGATTGCAATAAATTTGATATAAATACTAAAGAGCCGATGCATATTCTTTTCGGTAAATTGCAGGGCGAAAATGCTGATCTTATTATTTCGATTAATGCAAATGCTTTTTCTTTTGTGACAGAGCTTGGAAATTGCTCTTTAAACAGTTTGCCTTCAAAAGTGATTCATCTTATTGAATCGAAGGCAGCATTGGCAAAGATTCCGCCTCACTCAATATTAAGTCTTTCACATTATGTGGTAATAAAGCATGAATTCGAAACCGAGTTTCGAGAAAATAATCCGGATATTTCGAATGTATCGGGATACACGGATAACCCGGCTGAATGTATGAGATTTGCGATGAAGGAATTATGGCTATGAGAATTCTTTTCTTTGACTGGGGTGCTTACACTTATATGGATGTCGCCTCGGCGTTTGACAATCTGAATATTGAATATAAGACTGTGTTTTATCATTTCGAAGACAAGAATAATGACGAGTTTTTTGAATTTAAGTTTTTGAAGGAACTGGAAGGAAATGATTTTGATGCGGTTTTCAGTGTGAATTTCTTTCCGCTCGTATCGAAGTGCTGCCAAAAAGCCGGAATCAAATATATTTCGTGGAGCTATGATGCTCCGCTGAATGTGCCGGATATAGAAAAAACGCTTGGAAATGAGTGCAATTATTCTTTTCTTTTTGACAGGGCACAGGTAATTCATTTTAACGGCTTGGGATTTGATAACGTTTATCACCTTCCGCTGGCGGTTAATACAAAACGTCTGGATAAGATACAACCGACAGCCGCCGATATGGCTAAGTATGGCTGTGATGTTTCTTTTGTCGGAAAGCTTTATGAATCTGATTATCCGCTGTTGCGTGCGGTCTTTGATGATTATCAGAAGGGATACGCCGAAGCTCTTATAAATGCACAAAAGGAAACTTACGGAATGTATCTTTATGACCCGGCAATCGACGAGGCATTTATAGAAGGTGCTACGCAAAGATATCGAAAGGCAACCGGTAATCCTGAAGCAGTAGTTTCCAAAGAGGCTTTGGAATATGCTTTTTCGGCGGAGGCAACAAGGAGGGAAAGGCTCTTGATTATCGCGATGCTTTCGAATCATTTTAAGTTTAACTTGTATTCGAGGGAACAAAACGATCTTCTTAAAAAAGCGCATTTTATGGGCTCCTGCGGATATCTTGAACAGATGCCTACCGTTTTTAAGGTTTCAAAAGTTAATCTTAATAACACCTTGAAGTGCTTAAAAACGGGTATTCCGTTAAGAGCATTGGATATTTTGGGAGCAGGAGGACTATTACTTACCAATTATCAGGAGGAAATCTTCGAGCATTTTACCGAAGAAGAGGTTGTTATGTATGAAAGTGCGGAGGATGCATATGAAAAGGCTGCGTATTTTTTGAAGAATGAAGATAAGCGTAAACAGGTTGCATTGAACGGATATAACAAGGTCAAAGAATATTTTACTTACGAATCACGAATTTCGGATATGTTAAAAACGGCGGGAATTTAATTCCTGCCGTTTTTGTAAGTCATGATTTGTTTATGATATCGTACCAATTCTTGCCTAAATACTTCTTGTATTTGTTGACGAATTTTACTCTGTATTTGTTGTAATTGCAAAGAGCAAGGACACCGCCGTCATCGTGAATAAACCAGGGAAGACGCTGCTTGGGAACCGCAATCTTATATCCGGCCATTAACATATCCATGCTGTGCGAAGCATCATAAAAGTCCCAACCGTCGAATTCGGGATCCCAGGGAACGTCGTATTGTGTAATCATGCATAAACCATCTATGATTGAAACAAAATTGGTATCATTTTTAAGATCATATTTGTAATGAGAAAAATCCATCTTGCCGTAAATTCGTCCAACTCCATAGAGAGGGACAGAGCCTACACGGGCTTCTTCCCACATAATTCCGATATCCGATAAGGTGGGATAACCTACCAATCCAATCATTCCGATTTCTGAATCCGATTGGAAAATTGAAAGAAAATCGGAGATGAAGTTGGGGTTTATAATAAACAAATCCTGATGCATGAATACTTTATATTTGGCATCACATTCGGAAATGATTTCGTTATATGCGGCGGTCATACACTTGGCATCGGTTATTGTTAATACGTCCGCTTCGTAGCCTTCCGGAACATTCAGCTTGGAAAGATACAGAAGACATTCATTTAAAAGCATGTCATTGTTGGTACAGATAATAAATGCTATTTTGTGATCATTCATATTGACGGCTCCCTTTACTGCATATTGTTGATTTTGGCGATAAGTTCTTTTACCTGAGGGGAGGGCGCTTCTATCTTTTGCAAATACTGTAAAGCTGTAGAAAAATCTTTCAACCCAATGAATATGTCCGCCAAAGAAACATACCAGTATTCACCGGAATACTCTTCCGAAAAGCACAGTAAGTATCGAACCTTGTATGTCAATGAAAGGGGCGAAATCACACTTTCGTATAAGGTAATGGCATCAGCTTCCGGCGTTTCAAACAATTCATTTTTGAATAGCATTCGATAATAGTATGGGCTGTACACGAACTCTGAGAGGTTGTTAACCGCATCGATAAACATATCCTCTTCAGGATTAAAAAGTTCCAATCGCCTCAGAAGTAAAGTGATTCGTCGGTATTCATTTATTAATTCGGCACTGCTTTCGAAATGGTCGGTGACGAACGGCGTGTATTCCGAATTGATTTCATCAAAAAGAGTCTGAATTACAAGAAAAGTAATTCTTGTTGCAACTGAAGGATGATAAAACTCGTTTTTGCTATGGGCAAGAATCTTCACAATGTCGGAATGGTTCTTAGCCTTGAGGGCATTGTCGAAATCTGAAAACAAACTTTTGTATTCTTCCTGAATTTCAGGATAGTACTTGGCTATATTTTCCAGCGAAGCAATTCGTTCATCATCAGATATTTCCGGATTACGCATATATTCTCTCCTTGGCTCTATACTATTACATAATATATCGGCATTTTTCTGCATTAAAAGAGGTGCTTTTGCCAATTTGCGGTTATTATTTGCGGGAAATAGCCGATATTTATAGTGGTGTGGTTAATCACTAACCGATTTTTTGGAGGAATGACAGTAATGAACAAGGATGAATATATAGAAAGGTTGAATCCAAAGCCTTCATTTAACCTTAAGTGGTATAAGGGTGAAGATTTGTACTCCGACGGCCAAATCGAAGATGTGGTTATAGACATAATTGCGAACAATGCCCCCGAATGCTATGAAGACGCCATCGAAAAGGCTATGTGCTGGCCGGTTTATTATCATCTTACCAATATCAGACAGAATATTTTAAATTGGTATCCATTTGACAAAAGCAAAAATGCTTTGGAAATCGGATGCGGTATGGGAGCTATTACAAATGCTTTGTGTGAGCGCCTTAATCATGTCACTGCAGTAGAACTTTCCAAAAATCGCGCGTTGGGAACATTGCTTCGCTGTCGTGAAAGAAGCAATCTTGAAATAATTGTGGGCAACCTCAACGATATCGAATTTGAGGAGAAGTTTGATTATATTACGCTGATAGGAGTTCTTGAATATCAGGGAAGCTATACCGATTCGGGAAATCCGTATGTGGATTTCTTAAAAAAGATAAAGGGACTTTTAAAGCCTGACGGCAAGTTACTCATCGCCATAGAAAATCAATTCGGACTTAAATATTGGTGCGGAGCAACCGAAGACCATACCGGCATACCTTTTGATGGCATGAACATGTATAAGTTGTCCAATCAATCCGGTGTACGAACATTTTCGAAGCAGGCATTAACACAATTGATTAATGAAAGCGGATTTAGTAACACTTACTTTTATTATCCGCTTCCGGATTATAAGCTTCCAACTATAATTTATTCGCAAAACTATCTTCCCAAGAATAAACTTTTGGATAATATGGAATGCTATTATTTTCCGACCAATAAATACATGATAGCCAATGAAAAGGATTTGTATTCGGAAATAATCCAAAATGGTGCGTTCGAGTTTTTTGCCAATTCATTTTTGGTGGAATGTGCAGAGACGGAAGATATAGGGAAATCATTGTTTGCGGTAAGCAATTCTTTAAGATGCGATGAATATCAGGTAGGAACCAGAATAAACAGCAACGGTACAGTCGACAAATATCCTTTATGCGGAGAAACAGGCTGCGATCATTTGGGAGAAGTTCTGGCCAATGAGGAGTTTCTTATTAACAGAGGCTTAAATGTACTTCGTAGCAGAAATATGGAAGAATATCTTCAGACTGATTTCGTGGATTTGCCTACCATGGAGGATTTAATCGGACAGGCATTTTTGAAACGGGATAAGGAAGAAATACTTAGGCTGATAGACATGGCGGTAAATGATATTATGGCATCATCGCCCGAAGTACCGGCGGAAGATAATATGTGTTTTTCATTAGGACTTTCACAGCCCGGTGATGGCATAGATTATGGCCCGATTCTTCAATATGGATTCATGGATATGATTCACAGAAACTGTTTCGTGGATGGAAATAATCTGATGTGGTTTGACCAGGAATGGAGACTGGAAAATATTCCGGCCAAGTTATTGATTTATAAGTTTATTGTGTACCTTGATGTTCCAAAAGGCAATATAGGTGATGTTGTTTCATATACGGAATTGGCTTCCAAATATGGGATTGACAAAAAGATATGTGACTTAGGAAGTGATTTGGAAGCTATTTTTTCGAAAAGTATTCTTGATCAGAAACGCGTAGCTGAAAGGTGCAGTCTTGCAAACAGTGATATGCAGGCAATAGCTGATGCCATAGGCAGACTCGTAAAATAAAGGAAAGAGCCGCTTATTTTTTGAACTTAACCAGCTCCATTATTCGGCCCATCATAATGTCATATGAATGAATATTTTTAGTCTTTTCATAGCCCGACAAAGCTATATTTTTGCGAAGATCGTCATGATCCTTGTAGAATATAGCTTTTTCTATTGCTTCATCCAAGGACGAATAAATGATACAGTCTTCCCCGTCAACGTATTCGCCCGCAAGTTCTTCCTGATAATTAATAAGAAGTGTACCTTTTGAACCCATAATGTCCAAAGCCCTTAACGGAATACCTGACACGATGCTTCGAAGTGTGGGACAGAGACTGATTTTGGAATGATGGAAGGCAGCAGGCATCTCCTCCAGGTAAGAAACCGGTCCCAAAGTGTTAACCTTCGAATTGAAATTGAATTTATCGTAGCTGTAGAAATTGAAGCTTCCGTAATTTCCCAATTCCTCAATCAGAGACACTCTGACTATATGAGTCAATTCCTTCATGGCTGCATAGGAAAGGCCTGTTTTCGTAAGCTCTGAAGATGTGTTTCCCAAAGCTTTGAAATCGTTGTTGACAGAACGGATAAAATCATCGGAAATGGCCGGAGATACAACATCGGCGCCGTACAAATCCAATTGCACGTTAAGGAGTCCTTCAAGAAATCCTTTGTTGTATTCGCTTAACGGAGCAATCAAAGAATCGAGCATGGAGATATGTAAATCTCCGACAAAAGAAAAATCGCAAACATACTTTTTGTAATCGGAAACCGCCGCTATTGACTTATCGAGTCTATCGCAATTTACGGCTAAAGGCATGTGATATACGTTTGAAAATCCCATTTTGTTATAGATGCTTACTTCATGTGAATCAAAAAGACAGATAATGTTTGTATCGTAATGAAAATACTTAATAAGTTCTTCGCTTAACGGGGAATCATAGCTCCAGGAAACGTAGGGAATGCCACGATTATAAGCAGCGACAGCCATAAGCGGGAAAAAGTTTACGCTGAAGAGAAGATCATAGCTTGATTTGGAAAGCTTATCATTCAAAAGATCTTCGAAAATCGGGTCACAAGTCCTGCTTGCAGGCTTATGGTAGAATACATCAATTTGATGTTTTTCTTTTTCAAAATATGAAATTACGTCATTGTGAATATAACTTCCGAAGTTATATACCAGTATCCTCATTCCATTCTCCTCAATACTTACATAAGCATCTTAAACATTGCGGGCATGCGGTTTGCATAGGTATGGAAACTTTTAACCTTCTCATAACCATTATGCGCAATCTTTTTACGCACATCGTCGTGTGCAAGATAAAATTCACATTTATCAATTAAATCACCAAGATCGGTGTAATAATCGTATTCCTCGCCGGCAACAAGATATTCGTTGATTTCCTCCTGGAAGTTCGTAAGAAGAAAACCACCGCAGCCCATTATATCCCATACACGTAAAGAAGCACCCTTTTCAATCGCATGAATGGTCATGTTAAGGTTAATTTTTGAAAGATTGAATACTTTGGGCATTTCCGTAAGCGTCTTGACACCGTCACAGATTGTTAATCGCTCGCAACCTTTGAAAACATCAGTGTAGCTTCTGGTGTAAAGCTTCACATCAAAATATTGTGAAAGAACCTTGAGGTTTTCAATTCTTTCAAGCGAAGAGCAGTGCATATCAAGTATGCCGTGAGCGGCACAATATCTGTCCATGTTCATCACGGCCGCATTTTCACTTACAAATTCGTGAGGGATTTTGGACTTCAATTCGGAAATAACTTCCGGTGTAATGGTCTTTTCGATGATGTTTGCACCCTGAATCTGTTTTTGGGTGTTGAAAAGGCCGTCCACGAAGCCTTTCAAATAGTCGGACGGATTTTTGACATCCAGAAAAGGGTCCTTTTCGTTGTAAAGGCTTCCGACAAAAGAAATATCTGCGGAAAACTTCTTTCGGTCGCTTTCGGTAATATTACTGATGACCGAATCCCACCTTGTGACATTCGTGCCCAAGGGAAGATGGTATATGCATTCGGGATTGTAACGTTTTAAGTCCTCATACTGCTTCCTGTCAAAAAGAAAAATACGATTGCAGGCATTTTTGATCGACTTGGAGAACAACTCGTACACCGGCGAATCGACAACCCATCCTACGTATGGAACCTTGTAAATATTACAGGTGTCGGAAATAACCGGAAAGAAGTTTATACTGAATACGAAAAGGTATTTGTCCTTGCCAAGTCTTGAGGAAATGAGCTCAACACGCTCTCCGGGCGTGAGCACCTTCGAGGTGATTTCAACGTCGATGGTCTCGACTTCCAATCCAAGGTTTTTAAATTGTTCTATTACATCCGGCTCGCATATGCTTCCGTATCGATAGATTAAGCACTTCATTTTATATCTCCCCGATTAATCTCTTTGGAAAATGTCTCTTGTGTAAACCTTGTCTTTAACATCGTCAAGGCATGAATCATATCTGTTGGCAATAATTGCCTGTGAAAGCTTCTTGAATTTCTTCAAATCATTTACGACTTCGGAGCCAAAGAAGGTGGTGTTGTTGGGAAGAGAAGGTTCGTAGATGATAACCTTTGCACCCTTTGCCTTGATACGTTTCATGACACCCTGAATGGAAGACTGTCTGAAATTATCGGAATTGGCCTTCATCGTAAGTCTGTATACGCCGATGACAACTTCTTTTTCCATGGCGGCATCCCACTCGCTGTTGGCTTCGTAAGCACCGGCAATTGTAAGAACACGGTCCGCAATAAAGTCTTTTCGCGTTCTGTTGCTTTCAACGATGGCACTCATCATGTTCTGAGGAACGTCATCATAGTTGGCAAGAAGCTGCTTGGTATCCTTGGGAAGACAGTAGCCGCCGTAACCGAAGCTTGGATTGTTGTAATGAGAACCGATTCGCGGATCGGCACAAACACCGTTGATTATATCCTTGGTGGAAAGCCCCTTCATCTCGGCATAAGTATCAAGCTCGTTGAAGTAAGTTACACGCAGAGCAAGGTATGTATTGGCGAAAAGCTTAACGGCTTCAGCCTCTGCAAATCCCATAAAGTAAGTCTTTATGTCTTCTTTTAACGCGCCTTCCTGCAAAAGCCCCGCAAAAGTTTTTGCACTTTCGAGAAGACCTGCATTGTTTATATCGGTAGAAACTATAATACGTGAAGGGTAGAGGTTATCGTACAAAGCCTTCGATTCACGCAAAAATTCGGGACTGAAAATAATATTGTCGGTATTGTATTTCTTGCGGACAGACTCGGTGTAGCCTACGGGAATGGTACTCTTGATTACCATGATAGCCTTGGGATTGACCTTGAGAACAAGCTCGATAACCGATTCAACGGCCGAAGTGTCGAAATAATTCTTCTTGCTGTCATAGTTCGTGGGAGCGGCGATGATAACGAAATCCGCATTCTTATAAGCACTTTCTCCGTCGAGTGTGGCTGTAAGTTCCAATTCCTTCTCCGAAAGATATTTTTCGATATATTCATCCTGAATGGGAGATTTGCGATTGTTTATGAGGTTGACCTTCTCTTCGATGATGTCAACGGCGGTTACGTGATTGTGCTGTGCAAGCAAAACCGCGATGGAAAGACCTACATAGCCGGTTCCCGCAACTGCGATGTTTAAAGGAGATTTTGAAGCAAGGGCCGTTCCTTCCTCAATGAAAAGGTCCGTTATATCAAAATCAAGGACCCGGCTTAAAGCCTCCAGCTGCTCAACGGAAGGCACAAAATCCATCTTTTCCATACGGGAAATCAGGCTCCTGTTGATGCCGCAACGATTTGCAAGCTCTGCCTGTGTGAGCCCTTTCTTCTTGCGATTGTCACATATAATATTTGAAAGCATAACTTTTGAAAGTTTTTTCATGTAACCTCCTAAATGTTAATCTAAATAACAAAATTTCATAAATACACCAATAATATAACATACACCAAGTTAATATGCAATTAAATGATAACAAAAGAAACACGTTTGCATCAAACATTAATCTTGTATTAATTATCCCCAAAGCTATTTATCCACCCCGGATTTATGCTATACTGTTCGAGGAGTGCATTTTTCTTTTGCCACCGAACAATAGAATTTTGGAAGGTTTATTTGTGATTAAAAGACTTTGGAAAGACAAGAAAATATACCGATTTATACCGGCTGTAGTCATAATGATTATCATTTTTGCGTTCAGCGCAATGCCCGGCGATGAATCGTCGGCGACCAGCAGCCGCTTTTTGACACCGATACTTAACCTCGTAAGAGATATTTCACATCACGAAGTATCTGCGGTTACAAGGGAAAACATACACTGGCTCATCAGAAAAGGAGCACATTTTTCCGAGTATGCGGCCTTGGGAATCGCGATAATGTATGCGCTTATGCAGAGATTTTCAAGGAAAATATCATGGGTTTTGATTTCGGAACTTGCGGCAGCAGTATATGCAATGACGGATGAACTTCATCAGTTTTTTACCGATGGAAGATATATGTCATTTATGGATGTCGGAATAGATTCGGCAGGAGCCATAACGGGTATAATGTTACTTTTGCTGATATATAATAAGCGTGTGAGAAGGGGAAAGATTAACGATGAAACATTATGATTATCTTATAGTGGGTGCAGGCCTGTTTGGCGCGACATTTGCACATGAAATGGTGAAAAAAGGACGCTCGTCAATAGTGATTGACCGTCGCAGTCACATAGCCGGAAACATTTATACCGAGGAAGAAAACGGGATAAATATCCACAAGTACGGTGCACATATATTCCACACTTCGGACAAAATGGTATGGAATTATGTAAACCACCTTGCGGAGTTTAATAATTTCGTAAATTCACCGGTTGCGTGCTATGGAGAGGAAACATATAATCTTCCTTTCAACATGAATACCTTCAGCAAGATGTGGGATGTAAAAACTCCCCGCGAAGCGCAGGAGAAAATCGAAAGCCAGATAAAAAGTCTCAATATTACAAATCCCCAAAATCTTGAAGAGCAGGCACTTTCGCTTGTCGGAACGGATGTTTACGAAAAACTTGTAAAGGGATACACCGAAAAACAGTGGGGAAGAGACTGCAAGGAGCTTCCCGCTTCAATCATTAAGAGACTTCCCGTAAGATTTACTTATGATAACAATTATTTTAACGATCGTTATCAGGGAATACCCGAAGGCGGATACACCGCAATCGTAAAGAAGATGCTTGAAAACTGTGATGTGATGCTCAATACGGACTTTAAAGATTTCGTGCAGAATATCGCGCCGCGCGAGGAAATTACTTATGACCGTATTCTTTACACGGGAATGATAGACGAGTATTTCGATTATAAACTCGGACATCTTGAATACAGAACCCTTAAGTTTGAAACCGAGTATCTTAAGGAAGACAACTATCAGGGCGTAGCGGTTGTAAATTACACGAAAAGAGAAATTCCTTACACCAGAATTATCGAGCACAAGCATTTCGAGTTCGGTAAAGGTAACGGCACATATATTACCAAAGAATATCCTTCCGAGTGGACGGAGGGAAGCGAGCCGTACTATCCGGTTAACAACGAGCGCAACAACAAGCTCTACGAGCAGTACGCCGAGCTTGCAAAGGCGGAAGAAAATGTTATTTTCGGCGGTCGCCTGGGACAGTACAAGTATTACGACATGGACAAGGTAATACTTGCCGCATTTGAAATGGTAAATAAGGAAAAATAAAAATAAAAAGACCGGTTGATTTACTTAATGAGTAATCAATCGGTCTTTAACAATAGCTGTTAAACATCATTCCGGTGTAAGGACTTGCAACATAAGGTGCTGCGAAGTTGTGGCCGGGATTTTTGTATGCCACCACGGTCCGGTCGGCATAGTTCATGGGGTTAAGCGAAACATCATTGGCCTTCTTAAGCATCTGTCCGGTGAATGTCTTTAATGCTTCGAAGTTGTCATTTAAAGTACCTTCGAAAGCTGCCTTCGAGAGAGTCTCTTCGTTGAGAGCAAGCCTTCCTTCATCGGTAACATCAATTCCTATGTTTGCAAGTTCTTCCTTACGTAAGGAAGCGATAGCACCCATTTCGCGAACTAGGCGATTAGCCTTGGGATGCAACTCTGCATAACTGTCAGCCGTGTCAACAAAAGCATTGTAGCCGTCAATGAGTGAAGAAATATTGGAAGTCATTGACTCGAAATCGTTCTTCAAATCGATTGTGGCTGTATCATTTTCATCCGCCGAAACACCGTTTATGGTGACTTCATAGGTCTTTTCTACAGTAAATGTATTTCCGGAAGCATGTCTTTGCATTCCGTTTACGGTAAATTCGGAATCCGAACTTTCGCTCACTACGTTGCCAAGTCCGAAGTAATCAACGGAACCGGCTTTCTTACTGGTGTTGTTATCGGTAATGGAGAACAATAGCTTTCCGTCTTCAGTGGAACCGGTATTCACCGATTCGATTCGAATGGCGCTTGTGTCATTCTCGCCGGGTACAACTTCGGCTTTAAGACCGATACCCGAATTGGAAATCAGGCGGGAAATACGATTCATGACATCAAGGTTGGTATCGTCTTCCCTGATGTTGTACTGGAACTCGTAATTAAGTCCGTTGATTCCTACGTCAAAAGAATATGTATCTTCACCCAACATTGACTCGCCGTTGGGAAGTGATTTACCAAGGTTAACCTGCGAAGAAGCCATTTTCTGAACGGAAAGTTCAAAAGAAGGAACTTCGGCTTCGGGATTGTTCTCGCCGATAAATGAGGCACTGGCAATCGATTCGTTACTTGAATATGCCGTTTTCTTATTAAGAAGTTCGTCATCGGACAAGCCACCCAAAGAGGCGATGGTATTTCTGAACGAACGGGCATTTTCCTTGAGCCCGACCGCATACTCACGGGTAGCTTCGGACTTATCAACGATATAAAGGGAGTCATCCTTATTTAACTTAACAATGGAATTATAGACACCGCGAAGCTCGCTCTTTTTGTGAGTGTCAAATTGTGTAACACTCTTGGGAGCATACGTTGTCAGATAATAGTTATAGATATTATTGATAATCGAGTTGTTAGCTGCCATAAGGTCCTCCTTTCATCCGTGATAGGTGTTGCAAAATCCATTTTGCTGCCTTGGCATTAGGCCTAAAAAAGAATATAGTAAGGCCTATTAATCCTATTTTTATGACTTGAACATAACACACCTTTTATGCAATTGCAATATGTTTTTTTCTTAATTTTTCCATAATCTTCACGATTTCATGGGGTATTTGTGGAAAAAGAAAAAAATATAAGGTAAAATAATAGGAAATCTGTGTTTTGAAATGAACGCAGGATAATCTATGCTTGAACGGAGTATGATATGTTTTCGAAAGGAAACCTTTTTTCCAAATCAATAAAAGTGTTTTTAGTTTCTTTTGCCATGTTTGCATTTGTAATATTGGCTGCAATCATTCCAACGGGCGGAATCTGGGTATATTACGGCGACTTCAACGTGCAACAGATACCTTTTTATATCCACCTGCACGATCTTATAAGAAGCGGAAACCTTTTATACGACTGGTGCACCGATTTGGGCGGCTCTGTAATCGGCTGTTATTCGTTCTACATATTGGGAAGCCCGTTTTTCTGGCTTTCGGTTCCGTTCCCGTCCGAACTGGTTCCGTATCTTATCCCCTGGATTAACTGTTTAAAGTATGCGGTCATGGCAACCACTTCCTTCCTATATATAAGGAGACACACCAAGACCGAAGAGGGCGCTTTCTGGGGCGCGCTGCTGTTTGCGTTTTCGGGATACTCGGGTGCGGTAATCGTTTATAATCATTTTCACGATGTTATGGCGTTTTTCCCTCTTTTGCTAATTGCTTTTGAAAATGCAATGGAAAAGAAAAAGCGCGTGATGTTTGTCCTTTCGGTCGCACTCATGGCAATCATAAATTATTACTTCTTCGTGGGGGAAGTAGTATTTTTGATTATTTACTGGTTCACATTTTATTTTGACAAATCGGATTTCAAGAAAACATTAAAGCTTCTCGGACGTTCTGTATTGTGCGGAGCATGCGGTGTGCTTCTTTCATGCGTATATTTATTGCCGGCTGTTTACTACACAATGGGAAACAGCAGATTGTCGGAAGTGCTTTCGGGCGAGGACCTTCTTGTATATGAAGAGCCGACAATGATTCTTGCAATAATAAAGAATATCATCATGCTTCCGGATATTTCGGGCTTGAATACAATGTTTAACCAAAGCTACAGCCGTGTATCGGGCGTTGCGGGTTACATTCCGCTCTTTTCGGTTTCGTGTGTGATTGCTTTCTTCATTATATATAGGAAGAATTCCATGAAAAAACTCATTACGGTATGTGCTGTTTTCGCGGCTGTGCCGTTTTTAAACTCCCTGTTCTCTGCATTAAACAGCGAGTATTACGCAAGATGGTTCTTTATGCCGTTGCTTGTTATGGCTGCGATGAGCGCCGGGATTCTGGAGGATATGAATCCGGAAACCTATCCGGCATTCAGAAAAGGCGTTTTTGTCACGGTGATTTTAAACGTTTTCTTTTGGCTGTGCAGCGTCATTCCTTACAATGATGACGGAGAATGGAAACTGCTCGGGAAAGTTAAGAACAGAGAAATCCTTTTAACGGAGATTATTTTCTCGGCAGTTTTAATCGCTTTTCTTTTTGCAATGTCACGTATTATTCTGCCGAGGCTTATGGAAAGCGACAAGTATAAAGGCTTCATTACGATATCGGTTATTGTTGCCTGCGTTGCGACGACCATGACGATGATGATTACGGGTAAGGTTCTCGTGGAGCAGGAAAGATGCGACAGCTTCATAAAGCAGGTTGTCATAAGCGACGACAAGATGGAACTTGCGGATTCGCGATTCCATCGAATGGAAACGGAGGAAGATACTTATAACTATCCGATGATTTGGAACAAGCCCTCCATTACATCGTTTATCAGTACGATACCCGGCTCGACAATTGATTTTTACGAAGGAATCGGAACGCACAGAAAAGTAACCTCGAGCCTTCATGAATCACGTCTGGGTGCGAGGACGCTTCTTTCGGGCAAGTATTATCTTATGGAAGGCGACAATGAGATAGGAATCGAGACCATCGGCCACATAGACGATCCGGAGACGCTCAAAGGATATACGTTTACCGAACAAGTCAACGGGTTTGACGTATACAAGAACGAATATTTCATTCCGATGGGATTTTCTTTTGAAAACTGCATATCGGAAGAGGATTACCTTACCAATGATGCGGCTTCCGGTACCATGGACAAGATGCTTTTGAAGGCATTGATTCTCGATGACGAGGCCATGGAACGCTACGGCGGGTATATGCACAGAATTGAGCCGGCCGATATTCCGGTACTCAGTAATCTTGACATGCCGGAGCTTTCACAAGATTTGCGCTCGCGTACCTGCAACAGCTTTAAGGCCGACAAGCATGGCTTTGTTGCAACGGTTGACATGAACTACGACAACCTTTTGTTCTTCTCGGTGCCCTACGAAAAGGGCTTCACGGCTTATGTGGACGATGTAAAGACTGATATAGTCAAAGTTGATTTCGGCTTGAGCGCCGTGTTCGTTCCGTGGGGAACTCACGAAATCAGGTTTTCGTATTTTCCTTCCAATATGAAGGAGGGAGCAATTTTAAGCGCGGCGGGTATTTTACTTTTGCTGGGACTGTGCTTTTTTGAACCCAAAAGAAAAATTGCATAAATATAAAAGTTAATTCATATGTATTTATAAAGTTGTACATTTATTCAATGTCTGATACAATCTTTTTTGTAAGTAAATTTTCTTGGAGGAGTTATAATTATGGCTATGCGTTTGGTTACACGTTCTGATTTCGACGGACTTGCCTGCGGAGCATTACTTCTTGAAGCCGGAGTAATTGATCATTGGCAGTTTGCACATCCTAAAGATCTTCAGGACGGACTTGTTGAAATTAATGAAAATGACTGTCTTGCAAATGTTCCCTATGTTCCGGGATGCGGTCTTTGGTTCGACCACCACTCATCCGAAATGGAGCGACTTGAACTTGCGGGCAAGTACAAGGGTGAGAGCCGAATTACTCCTTCATGTGCACGAATTATATATGAGTATTACGGCGGTAAGGAAAAATTCCCGAACTTCGATGATATGATGATTGCGGTTGACAAGGTTGACTCGGGAAATCTTACCGTGGATGAAATAATGAATCCGACCGGATGGATTCTTGTGGGTTTTTTGATGGATCCCCGTACAGGACTCGGAAGATGGCGTCAGTTCTCCGTTTCCAACTATCAGCTTATGGAAAAGCTTATGGTTGCCTGCAGAGACAAATCTACCGAAGAAATACTTGCAATGCCCGACGTAATCGAGAGAATTGAAGTTTACAACGAGCAGACTGCCAAGTTTAAAGAGATGGTTAAAGCCCATACCAAGGTTGAAGGTAACGTAATTATCACAGACTTAAGAGGTGTCGATCCCATTTATACAGGCAACCGCTTCCTTATTTACAGTATGTATCCCGAACAGAACATTTCGGCATGGATTGTAAACGGACGCGGCGGACGCGGATGCTCGGCAGCAGTCGGATACAGCATCATAAACAAGACCTGCGACGTTAATGTGGGAAGCCTTATGCTTAAGTATAACGGCGGCGGTCATAAGAAGGTTGGTACATGCCAGTTTTCCGATGACAACATGGAAAGCGATCTTCCCAAGATGCTTAAAGAATTGTGTGACATGGCTAATGCTTAAGATTTCCGGGGCGATTTTGATATCGCCCCGATTTGACGTTAAAATATACTCAAAAAGTTGTTGACGCAGATGTGTTCTTATGTTATATTTTTCCTCGGAGACAGGAATATCGGTCTTTTTTTTGTGCGGAAAAAACGCATGAAAACACATTTTGTTTTGAAAATTTGAGGGCTTAAGTCCCTATATTAGCGCGGAGGTAAATTATGCGTACAAAGATTACATTGGCATGCACAGAATGCAAGCAGAGAAATTACAATACTACCAAGGATAAGAAGACACATCCCGATCGTATGGAAACCAAGAAATACTGCAGATTCTGCAAGCGTCATACATTACACAAGGAAACCAAATAATCTCGATTAGATAAGGAGTTTATCATGGCAGATTCAAAGGAAAAGAAGACCGGATTCTTTGATACAGTTTCTGCAGAGTGGAAGAAGATTGTATGGCCCTCTAAGGATTCTGTTTTAAGACAGTCTGTTGCAGTTACCGCAGTAGCTGTTGTTGTAGGTATTTTGATTACAGTATTTGACTTCCTTATTCAGTACGGTATCAACTTTATTACACAGTAAGCGAGGATAACATAATGGCAGATGCACAGTGGTATGTAGCACATACCTATTCCGGATATGAAAATAAGGTAAAGGCTAATATCGAAAAGACAGTAGCCAATCGCCACCTTGAGGAAGAAATACTGGAAGTGCGTGTTCCCCTTCAGGACGTTGTTGAGATGAAGGACGGAGTTCGCAAGACTTCACAGAAGAAAATGTTCCCCGGTTACGTTCTTGTCAGAATGGTTATGAACGACGATACATGGTACGTAGTGCGTAATACACGAGGCGTTACAGGTTTCGTTGGACCCGGAAGCAAGCCCGTTCCCCTTACAGAGGCTGAGATGAAGCCTTTGGGAATCAACATGGGACCTACGGTTTCCGTAGATTTCAAGGAAGGCGATCAAGTAGCTGTTGTTGCGGGAGTTTGGAAAGATACCGTTGGTGTCGTAAGTCGTATGGACTTCAGCAAGCAGACAGCAACAATCAGCGTAGAGCTGTTTGGACGCGAAACACCGGTAGAAATCAGTTTTGCCGAGCTTCGTGCAACTAACTAGGATATTTATGGATTATTCCTTAAATATATTGTTTTACTAACGTGGGAGTACTTCGGGATTTCCCCGGTACATAAGTACGCCTAACCACATTTTATTTAGGAGGTGCCATCATGGCAAAAAAAGTAGAAGGATATATCAAGTTACAGATTCCTGCCGGAAAAGCAACACCCGCTCCCCCGGTTGGACCCGCTCTTGGTCAGCACGGTGTTAACATCGTAGAATTTACCAAGCAGTTTAATGCTAAGACAGCAGACATGGGTGATACAATTGTTCCCGTTATCATCACAGTTTATGCAGATAGAAGTTTCAGCTTCATTACAAAGACTCCCCCTGCAGCAGTTTTACTTAAGAAGGCTTGCAACATTAAGTCAGGTTCAGGTGTTCCGAACAAGACCAAGGTTGCCAAGATTTCTAAGGCTAAGTTACAGGAAATCGCTGAATTCAAGATGAAGGACTTAAATGCCGCATCTGTTGAAGCAGCTATGAGCATGATTGCAGGTACCGCAAGAAGTATGGGTATCACTGTAGAAGACTAATCAATGTGAAACGGTGGGAGACAGGAGAACTGTCGTTGGCAGATGCCACGCTATATGCGTTGACCACATTAGGAGGATTAAATAATGAAACACGGAAAGAAATATAACGAGGCTTTCAAACTCGTTGATCGTTCAAAATATTACGAAGCTGCTGAAGCAGTTGCTTTGGTTAAGAAGACAGCAACAGCTAAGTTTGATGAAACAGTTGAATTACACTTAAAGACAGGATGTGACGGTCGTCACGCAGAACAGCAGATCAGAGGTGCCGTAGTACTTCCTCACGGAACAGGTAAGACTGTTAAAGTCCTTGTTTTCGCTAAGGGTGCCAAGCTTGATGAAGCTCAGGCAGCAGGCGCTGATTTCGTTGGCGGAGATGAACTCATTCCCAAGATTCAGAATGAAGGATGGCTTGATTTCGACGTTGTAGTTGCTACACCTGATATGATGGGTGTTGTTGGACGTCTCGGTAAGGTTTTGGGACCTAAGGGATTAATGCCCAACCCTAAGGCAGGTACAGTAACAATGGACGTTACAAAGGCTGTTAACGATATTAAGGCAGGTAAGATCGAGTACCGTCTTGACAAGTCTAACATCATTCACGTTCCCGTTGGAAAGGCTTCATTCTCAGAAGAAGCACTTCTCGACAACTTTAACGCACTTATGGATGCAATCGGCAAGGCTAAGCCCGCTTCATTAAAGGGACAGTACATTAAGTCAATGACCCTTACAACAACAATGGGCCCCGGCGTTCGCATGAATGCTTCCAGATATTAATTTAGTGATTGACACTTTAGAAATATTGTGTTATTTTTACAAAGGCCGAAGACAGCAGGTGTCCTAAGGACGTAAGCAATGCGCCTGCCGAGGAACATGTAAGTATTGATTATTTATTGTCCCTCTGTCTATGGCAGAGGGACTTTTATTATACTTCCTGTTCGGCATAATCTAATAAGGAGGTAACCAAAATGGCTAGTGCAGCAATTCAGTCAGCGAAGGCAGTTGTTATTAAAGAGATTTCCGAAGCTATCAACGGTGCTGGTTCTATCGTAGTTGTAGACTACAGAGGACTTACAGTTGCTGAAGATACAGTTCTTCGTAAGAGCCTTCGTGAGCAGGGCGTAAACTACAAAGTTTACAAAAATACTTTTGTTAACAGCGCTATTAAGGGAACAGAATTCGAAGGTATCAGCGCATATCTCGAAGGACCTACAGCTATCGCTATTGGCAAAGACGATGCTACAGCACCCGCAAGAGTACTTGCAAAATTCGCTAAGACAGCACCCAAGCTTGAAATCAAGGGTGGTATTGTTGAAGGAACAGTTTATGATGCAGCAGGTATTGCTACTATCGCAACAATCCCTTCAAGAGACGAGTTAATTTCCAAGTTGCTTGGAAGCTTACAGTCTCCTATTACCAACTTCGCTCGTGTTCTTAAGCAGATCGCTGATAAGGGCGGAGCATCAGAGTGCGCAGCACCCGTAGAAGAAGCACCTGCAGAAGCACCCGCAGCAGAAGCACCTGCAGCAGAGGAAGCTCCCGCAGAAGCACCCACTGAAGCATAATTGATTGCGTCAGTATTACTTTATTAATTATTAATTCATTCATTATTTCAGGAGGAAATTAAAATGGCTAAATTAACAGCTCAGGAACTCATTGATGCAATCAAAGAGTTATCAGTTTTAGAATTAAACGACTTAGTTAAAGCATGTGAAGAAGAATTCGGCGTATCTGCAGCAGCAGGTGTTGTAGTTGCAGCAGCAGCAGGCCCCGCAGAAGCAGCAGAAGAGAAGACAGAATTCGACGTTGAATTAACAGAAGTAGGCGCTGAAAAGGTTAAGGTTATCAAGGTTGTTCGTGAAGTAACCGGACTTGGCCTTAAGGAAGCAAAGGACCTCGTTGAGGCTGCTCCCAAGGTAATCAAGGAAGCTGTTGCTAAGGCTGACGCTGAAGCATTAAAGAAGCAGCTTGAAGAAGCTGGCGCTAAGGCTACACTTAAGTAATTTAATCGTTAGCTAAATTTAAAGCCCGACTCGTAAGAGCCGGGCTTTTTTGTATTATACGGTGTCCAAAGAAAAACATTATTCAAATACCGATAAGAGATAATGCGTTATATTGTTGTTGGTGTGAACGTACGGAATACGGTCGGGATAGAAAACAAGCATTCCGTAAATGTAACGGACAATGGTTAACATAACAATGGCAGATACAAGCCACCACGTGATCTTATAGCTTTTACCCATAATGTATCTTGTAATGAACAGATAGATAAAGAATGCTACCCATAAAAAAGCAGTGGGATTAAGATAAAAGGCCTTTTCAAATTGAAAAGTAAGCGTCAAATATATGGCTCGTGTCATTCCGCATCCCGGACAAGGATAACCGGTCAACAGGATTAACGGACAGGAAGCCCTGAAAACATGCCGTGTTACGGTATGATATATGAGGTAAATCACCACAAGCAACCCGTAAGCACGTATATCTTTTAGTATTCGATTGAAGAAAACGGTTATATTTTTTTTCATATTCCAATTATAAACGTGTTGCCGTATAAAATAAAGTGTGATATGCTTTAGTCAAGTATTGAAATAAACAGATACAGAGGGAAAAGTTATGGACAACAATCAGATGTTTGACAGCAATACAACCTACGGACAGCAGGCTCCCGTACAGCAGCCTACACTTGAAGAGCCCATGAAGCTTGGTGAATGGGTTGGCACTATTTTACTTACGATGATTCCTTGTGTTGGACTTATTCTTCTTTTTGTTTGGGCATTCTCCACTACAGAGAAGAAGAACAAGCAGAATTACGCAAAGGCAATGCTTATCATCATGGGTTGTGTCATTGCATTATATATTATAATCGTAGTTTTATTGGTTGCACTTGGATTTAGTGCATTAGGCGCTTTGGCAGCATTTTCATAAGTTGACTGAATTATTAAGGACGGTTCATTCGAACCGTCCTTTTTCTTTGGCCATAAATAATTAACCCGTAACATCTTTTCCGGTCCATCGACCGCTTGCACCGCACGGAAGCACGAGCCTGTTGGAGGAAACCGGAAGCCCGATTTCGTCGGAAAAAACATTTCCGCCATGCTTTTTACTTACTACGGTGTTTAACATGTAAGTCAAAACTGCGGGCTGAAGTCCCGTGGTGTAGCTGTTGATGAGCATAAACAAAGCGTCGTCCGTAAGAAGCTGCTCGCAAAGAGTGATGAAGGGGAAGATACTCTCCTCGATTTTCCATATCTCGCCCTTGGGACCTCTGCCGTAAGAAGGCGGGTCCATGATAATTGCGTCGTACTTGTTTCCGCGACGTATCTCGCGCTCGACAAATTTACCGCAGTCATCGACAAGCCATCTGATCTTGGCATTTTCCAGTCCCGATGAAATCGCATTTTCGTGCGCCCATGAAACCATGCCCTTTGAGGCATCCACGTGAGTAACCTCCGCACCCGCAAGCGCTGCGGCTATTGTTGCGCCGCCGGTATATGCAAAAAGGTTCAACACCTTAATGGGCTTTGAAGGATTTTTTGAAATCGCGTTACTTATAATAGAAGAAAACCAATCCCAGTTGACTGCCTGCTCGGGAAACAATCCGGTGTGCTTAAAAGCGAAGGGCTTTAAGTGAAACGTCGCTCCGTTCTTATAATTGATGGTCCACTCGTCGGGAAGCTTTCGAAATTCCCATTCGCCGCCACCCTTGCTGCTGCGGTGATAGTGACCGTTGAAATCGGTCCAGCCGCTGTGCTTCTTCTCGGTATTCCAGATAACCTGAGGGTCCGGTCTTATCAAAAGAAAATCTCCCCAGCGCTCAAGCTTTTCTCCGTCGGAAGTATCTATTACTTCATAATCTTTCCAATTATCGGCTACAATCATATAAATCTCCCACTTGATATAAAAATGAATCTTTATTATTATATATCAGTCGCATGTTTTATGCTACTTAGAAATTATTTAAAAGGTTTATGACGGATGAAAGACAGTAAAGAGTACTTATTTGAAGAAATGCCAATAGCAAAAGCGGTTATGAAACTTTCGGTTCCTACGGTAATCGGATGTCTTGTAATGATTTTATACAATCTTGCGGATACTTATTTTGTCGGAATGATAAATGACCCCAAAGAAACGGCGGCCGTTACGCTCGGCGCCACGGTTATTCTTGCATTCAACGCCGTAACAAATCTTTTCGGTGTCGGAGCATCGAGCCTTATGAGCCGTGCACTCGGCATAAAGGATTATGACACCTTTAAGAAAACATCCGCATTCGGATTTTATTGTGCGCTCTTTTCGGCAGCTTTGTTTTCGACTGCTGTTTTTCTTTTGAACAGACCGCTTATTAACTTATTGGGCGCGAACGAAGAAAATTTTGCACCCACACAATCATATCTTTTCTGGACTGTAATATGCGGCGCGGTACCGGCTATCGTGAACGTCGTACTGGGAAATCTTGTAAGAAGCGAGGGCAACGCACTTCACGCGAGCATCGGAACGATGAGCGGATGCCTTCTTAATATAATACTCGATCCGTTCTTTATCCTTCCGTGGGGACTTAACATGGGAGCATCCGGAGCGGGCCTGGCAACATTCATTTCAAACTGCTTTGCCTGCCTGTATTTCTTCGTGATGCTTTTCGTAAAGCGCTCAAAGACATATGTGTCAATAAGCTTTAAGAATTTTAAGCCCAACAAATATATAGTTAAGGAAGTATTTAAGGTAGGAATTCCCGCGTCGGTTCAGAACCTTTTGAACGTAACGGGAATGACGGTATTGAATAATGCAATGGCGGAGTTCGGCTCGGAAGCCGTGGCGGCAATCGGAATAGCGCATAAGACAACAATGATCCCCATGTATGTTTCGATGGGAATCGGCCAGGGCGTAATGCCGCTTGTCGGATACAACTATTCGTCGCACAACAGAAAACGCATGGCGGACGCAATTTATTGCATGGCCAAGGTAGGACTCGGATTTATGCTCGTGGCATGCGTGGGCTTTTACATATTCTCACCCCAAATTGTTTCGGGATTTATGGACAATACACTTATTGTCGAGTACGGAACGGCATTTATGCGCGCGCTGTGTCTGGCGCAGCCTTTCCTTGCGGTCGACTTCATGGGCGTTGCGATTTTCCAGGCCTGCGGCAAGGGCGAAACATCCTTTGTGTTCGCAATCCTTCGTAAAGTCGTGCTCGAGATACCCGCAATCATAGTCCTTAATAAAATATTCCCCATGTACGGCCTTCCCTACTCACAGCTCGTAGCGGAAGTAGTGCTTGCAACAGCCGCCGTAATCATGGTAAGGAAGCTTATTGTTAATGATGCACAATAGAATTGGATTGCAAAAGAAAAACTTTTGTATTTTCTACTTGCATTTACATTAAAGATGTTGTAATATATCAATTGCTGTGGCGTTGATAGCTGTGAAGCGTGAGGTTGCCACGAACGAAAATAAATAATTGTTCGTGGGTTTTCCGTGGAGCGAAAGTCAATTAAACTGACGACAAGTCACTGTACAAAGCAACTGTCTATCAAGAGGATAGAAACGACGTGTAGAGCCGTTTTCTTGGGAAGAAGAATGCTTATGTATTCTTCTAATATTTAGAGGAAACAGGACACGCACGGGAGAGTGTACAGTCGCCACTTGTCGTACTTGATTCTATAATAAGTGCGAAAAGGAGGAGACTTTTTTTATGGCAAGTCAAGTAATGAGAATCACACTCAAGGCATATGATCATACATTAGTAGATGCATCTGCCAAGAAAATCATCGAAACGGTTAAGAAGAACGGATCTCAGGTATCCGGTCCCGTACCGCTTCCTACAAAGAAGGAAGTAGTTACAATACTTCGTGCAGTACACAAGTATAAGGACTCCAGAGAACAGTTCGAGTTAAGAACCCATAAGAGATTGATCGATATCATTGCACCCACACCCAAGACTGTAGAAGCATTACAGAGACTTGAGATGCCTGCCGGTGTTAGTATTGATATCAAAATGAAGTAATTATTAATTAAGGAAAAAACCTCTACTAGGATGAATGGATATCCATTCCGCTGTAGAACAAAGGAGGAAAAATGAAGAAAGCAATTTTAGCAACAAAAGTCGGAATGACTCAAATCTTCAACGAAGACGGTTCACTTATTCCCGTCACCGTACTTCAGGCAGGACCTTGTGTAGTAACACAGGTTAAGACAGTAGAAAACGACGGATACGAAGCAGTTCAGGTCGGATTCGCTGAAAAGAAAGAAAGAATCATCAACAAGGACAAGAACGGAAACAAAGAGTTCGTTCACAGACATGGCGTTAACAAGGCTATGAAGGGACACTTTGATAAGGCCGGAACAACAACCAAGAGATATGTGAAAGAGTTCAAGTTTGAGAACGCTTCCGAATATACACTCGGTGCTGAAATCAAGGCTGACATCTTTGAAGCCGGAGATAAGGTTGATGCAACCGCTATTTCAAAAGGTAAAGGCTTCCAGGGTGCAATCAAGAGATTTGGTCAGCACAGAGGACCTATGAAGCATGGTTCCAAGTTCCATCGTCATCAGGGTTCAAACGGTGCATGTTCATCACCCAGCCGTGTTTACAAAGGCAAGGGAATGCCCGGACATATGGGTTCAGTTAAGGTAACAGTTCAGAACCTTGAAGTTGTAAGAGTTGACGTTGAGAACAACGTATTGCACGTTAAGGGTGCAGTACCCGGACCTAAGAAGGCCTTGGTTACAATAAAAGAAACCGTTAAGGCTAATGCTTAAGAAAGATCGGAAGGAGGACCATTCAGATGGCAAAAGTAGCTGTTTATAATATGGAAGGAAAAGAAGTTGGTAAGATCGACTTAAGCGATGCTGTATTCGGTGTTGAAGTTAATGAACATCTTGTACACATGGCTGTCGTACAACAGCTTGCAAATAATCGTCAGGGAACACAGAAGGCAAAGACACGTTCTGAGGTATCCGGTGGCGGTAGAAAGCCCTGGAGACAGAAGGGAACCGGTCATGCAAGACAGGGTTCAACCAGAGCTCCTCAGTGGACAGGCGGCGGAACAGTATTCGCTCCCGTACCGAGAGATTATTCTTTCAAGTTAAACAAGAAAGAAAAGCAGTTTGCATTAAAGTCAGCTTTAACAGACAAGCTTGCTACAAATAAACTTGTAGTACTTGACGAGTTAAAGTTTGAAGAGATTAAGACAAAGAAGTTTGCAGAGGTTATGGGTAACATCAAGGTTACCAAGGGCCTTGTAGTTTTAGCTGATAATGATAAGAACGTTGTTTGCTCAGCAAAGAACATGGCAGACGTTAACACAACATTGGTTGGCCAGCTTAACGTATACGATGTAATGAAGGGCGGCACATTAGTTCTTACAAAGGATGCGGTTAAGAAGATTGAGGAGGTGTATGCATAATGGCAGCGATTCAGTATTATGACGTAATCCTTAAGCCCGTACTCACAGAAAAGAGTATGTCAGGCATGGGCGAGAAGAAGTATACATTCCTTGTTCTTACAGATGCTAATAAGACACAGATCAAAGAAGCAGTTGAGAAGATGTTCGCAGGAACAAAGGTTAAGAAAGTTAACACAGTAAACTGCGAAGGAAAGAACAAGAGACGCGGTGCTACAGTTGGTAAGACAGCAGCAACCAAGAAAGCGATTGTCTGGTTAACAGACGATTCTAAGGATATCGAGATATTCTCAGGATTATAAGATTCGCAACTATACGCAATAAAGCGTGACGACAAAAGTAAAGGAGATAAATAAAATGGGTATCAAGAAATATAATCCCTATACACCCTCCAGAAGAAATATGACCGGTTCAGACTTTGCTGAAATCACAAAGTCAACACCTGAGAAGAGCCTTTGTGTTGCTATTCCCAAGAATGCCGGACGTAACAATCAGGGTAAGATCACCGTTAGACATCAGGGCGGTGGAAATAAGAAGAAATACAGAATTGTAGATTTCAAGAGATACAAAGATGATGTTCCCGCAACAGTAATCGGTATCGAGTACGATCCTAACAGAACAGCAAACATCGCACTTATCTGCTACGCAGACGGCGAAAAGAGCTACATCATTGCTCCCGAAGGCCTTAAGGTTGGACAGAAGCTTATGAACGGTTCCCACGCTGAAGTACGTGTTGGTAACTGCTTACCTCTTGCTGATATCCCGATCGGTTCTCAGGTACACAACATTGAGCTTTATCCCGGTAAGGGCGGACAGCTCGTTCGTTCAGCAGGTAACAGCGCACAGGTTCTTGCAAAAGAAGGTAACTACGCAACACTTCGTCTTCCTTCAGGAGAAATGAGACTTGTTCCCGCTATCTGCCGCGCAACAATCGGTGTTGTAGGAAACGTTGATCATAACCTTGTTAATATCGGTAAAGCCGGACGTAAGCGTCACATGGGTATTCGTCCTACAGTTCGTGGTTCAGTTATGAACCCCAACGACCATCCTCATGGTGGTGGTGAAGGTAGGTGTCCTGTTGGTCGTCCCGGACCCAGCACTCCTTGGGGCAAGCCTGCACTTGGTCTTAAGACACGTAAGGCTAAGAAGGCTTCTAACAAGCTCATAATCAGAAGACGTAACGGTAAAGCTATTAAATAATTTTTGGAGGATATAACAATGGCTAGATCATTAAAAAAAGGACCATTCGCTGATGCAAGCCTTCTTAAGAAGGTTGATGCTATGAACGCTTCCGGACAGAAGCAGGTTATTAAGACCTGGTCTCGTCGTTCAACAATCTTCCCGTCCTTCGTAGGACATACGATTGCTGTACATGACGGACGCAAGCATGTTCCGGTATACGTTACAGAAGACATGGTTGGACATAAACTTGGCGAATTCGTTGCTACCAGAACTTTCAAGGGTCATGGCAAGGACGAAAAGAAGTCAAAGGTAAATTAAGAGACAATTTGAAAGGAGGACACATCTATGGCTAAAGGACATAGATCTCAAATTAAGAGAGAAAGAAATGCAAATAAAGATACAAGACCTTCAGCAAAATTGTCTTACGCAAGAATTTCAGTACAGAAGGCTTGTTTCGTATTAGATGCCATCAGAGGAAAAGATGCAAAGACAGCTCTTGCTATTCTTACATACAATCCCAGATATGGTTCAATAATCATTAAGAAGTTATTGGAATCAGCAATCGCTAACGCTGAGAACAACAACGGAATGAACGTTGATAACCTTTACGTAGCAGAGTGCTACGCTAACAAGGGACCCACAATGAAGCGTGTTAGACCCAGAGCACAGGGTAGGGCTTACAGAATCGAAAAGAGAATGAGCCACATTACCGTAGTTCTGGATGAAAGATAGGAGGAGCAAAGATGGGACAGAAGGTTAATCCTCATGGACTTAGAGTCGGAGTAATCAAAGACTGGGATTCCAAGTGGTATGCAGAATCTGAATTCTCTGACTACTTAGTAGAAGATTACAATATCAGAAAGTACCTCAAGAAGAAGTTATTCTCTTCAGGTGTTTCTAAAATAGAAATCGAAAGAACAGCTGATCGCGTTAAGGTTATTATCTTTACAGCTAAGCCCGGTGTTATCATCGGTAAGGGTGGACAGGATATCGAAGTAACCAAGAACGAAATCGCTAAGTTCACAAACAAGAAAGTATTAGTTGACATTAAGGAAATCAAGAGACCTGATAAGGACGCTCAGCTCGTTGCAGAAAACATCGCAGCACAGCTTGAAGCCCGTGTTTCTTTCCGTCGTGCTATGAAGTCTTCAATGTCTCGTACATTAAAGAGCGGAGCACTCGGTATTAAGACATCTGTTTCAGGACGTCTTGGTGGAGCAGATATGGCTCGTACCGAAACTTACAGCGAAGGAACCATTCCCCTTCAGACACTTCGTGCCGATATCGATTACGGTTTTGCTGAAGCAGATACCACATACGGCAAGGTTGGTGTTAAGGTTTGGATTTACAAGGGAGAGGTACTTCCTACAAAGTCTAACAAGGAAGGGAGCGATAAATAATGTTAATGCCTAAAAGAGTTAAGCGTCGTAAGCAGTTCCGTGGAACTATGGCCGGAAAGTGCGGACGCGGTAACACAATTACTTACGGCGAATACGGTATTGTTGCTGCAGAACCCAGTTGGATTAAGTCCAATCAGATCGAAGCAGCCCGTATTGCGATGACCAGATATGTAAAGCGTGGTGGTCAGGTTTGGATTAAGATTTTCCCTGACAAGCCCATCACAGCAAAACCGGCAGAAACCCGTATGGGTTCCGGTAAAGGAACAGTAGAGTATTGGGTAGCAGTAGTAAAGCCCGGACGTGTATTGTTTGAAATTGCAGGTGTTCCCGAGGAAACAGCAAGAGAAGCATTACGTCTGGCATCCCACAAGCTTCCTTGCAAATGTAAGATCGTTTCTAAAGCGGACTTGGAAGGCGGTGCAGCAAATGAAAACTAATAAGTATATTGAAAGTTTGAATTCAAAGACAACTGCAGAATTAGCTCAGGAATTAACAGATGCTAAGAAAGAACTTTTCAACTTAAGATTCCAGAATGCTACAAATCAGCTTGACAACACAGCTAGAATTCAGGAAGTTAGAAAGAATATCGCCAGAATTCAGACCGTTATGACTTCAAAGACAAAGGCTGAGGCATAAGAAAGCATTTTAAGTCACGAGAAAGGAGAAAAAAATCGTGGAAGAAAGAAATCTTAGAAAAACACGTACCGGTAAGGTTGTCAGCGATAAGATGGAAAAGACAATCACGGTTGCAGTTGAAGATCACGTAAAGCATCCTCTTTACGGAAAGATTGTTAAGAGAACCTACACATTGAAAGCTCATGATGAGAACAATGAAGCTAAGGTTGGAGATACAGTTAAAGTTATGGAAACAAGACCTCTCTCTAAGGATAAGAGATGGAGACTTGTTGAAATCGTAGAAAAAGCTAAGTAAGCATTGGAAGGAGAATAAGCATGATTCAACAGGAAAGCAGATTGAAGGTTGCTGATAACACCGGTGCTAAAGAATTGCTTTGCATCCGTGTTATGGGCGGATCTACAAGAAGATATGCTAATATCGGCGACATTATTGTAGCCTCAGTTAAAGATGCAACTCCCAACGGTATGGTTAAGAAGGGTGATGTTGTTAAGGCTGTAGTAGTTCGTACCGTAAAAGGCGCTCGTCGTAAAGACGGATCATATATTAAATTTGATGAGAATGCTGCCGTTATCATTAAAGATGATAAGGAACCCCGCGGAACCCGTATTTTTGGACCGGTAGCAAGAGAGCTTCGTGAGAAACAGTTCTCCAAGATTGTTTCACTCGCTCCCGAAGTACTGTAGGAGGTAGCACATGGCATCATTAAAGATTAAAAAAGGCGATACCGTTAAGGTAATTGCCGGCAAAGACAAAGATAAAGAAGGAAAGGTGCTTGCAGTTAGTGCTAAGGACAACACTGTTCTTGTAGAAGGCATTAACATGGTTACAAAGCACATGAAACCCTCCCAGGCTAATCAGAATGGCGGAATTATTCAGAAGGAAGCTCCTATCGATGCATCGAACGTTATGTACCTTTACAAGGGTAAGCCCACCAGAGTCGGATTTAAGATGGATGGTGACAAAAAGGTTCGCTTCGCAAAGAAGACAGGCGACGTTATCGATTAATTCATAGGAAGGAGGTTTTTGAATCGTGAGTAGACTTAAAGATTTATACAATGACGAAATTATCAAGGCTATGACCGATAAGTTCGGATATAAGAACATCATGGAAGTACCCAAGCTTGACAAGATTGTTGTTAATATGGGTGTTGGTGAAGCTAAAGAAAATGCCAAGGTTCTTGAATCTGCTGTAAAGGATATGGAAACTATCACAGGACAGAAGGCAATCGTTACCAAGGCAAGAAAGTCTGTAGCTAACTTCAAAATCAGAGAGGGCATGGCTATTGGCTGTAAGACAACTCTTCGTGGCGAAAAGATGTACGAGTTCGCTGATCGTTTGATTAATCTTGCACTTCCCCGAGTTCGTGACTTCAGAGGTATTAACCCCAACGGTTTTGACGGAAGAGGAAACTACGCTCTTGGTATTAAGGAGCAGATTATTTTCCCTGAAATCGAGTACGATAAGGT
>JAZUJT010000045.1:0-119049 GCA_045642905.1 Lachnospiraceae bacterium
ATCTCAACCACAAAAACAGCCTCTAGCAAGCAAGCTTGCCGAGGCTGTTATATTTGTAGTTAGCCTATGCTAGACTCATTATTACTCAATGATTGTAGCAACACGACCAGAACCTACTGTACGTCCGCCTTCACGAATAGCGAATGTAAGACCCTGCTCCATAGCGATTGGGTGGATAAGTTCGATAGTCATTTCTACGTTATCACCAGGCATACACATTTCTGTACCAGCTGGTAATTCACAAACACCTGTAACGTCTGTTGTTCTGAAGTAGAACTGTGGACGATAGTTGTTGAAGAATGGAGTATGACGTCCACCTTCATCCTTTGTTAATACGTAAACCTGAGCTGTAAATTTCTTGTGGCATGTAACTGTACCTGGCTTTGCAAGAACCTGTCCTCTTTCGATTTCTGTTCTCTGGATACCACGAAGAAGAGCACCGATGTTATCACCAGCCTGAGCCTCATCAAGAAGCTTACGGAACATTTCGATACCAGTAACAACTGTGTTGTTTGTTTCTTCTTTGATACCAACGATTTCAAAATCCTCATTAATATGAAGAACACCACGCTCTACTCTACCTGTAGCAACTGTTCCACGTCCTGTAATTGTGAAGATATCTTCGATTGGCATAAGGAATGGCTGATCTGTAGCACGAACTGGGTCTGGAACGTATGAGTCAACTGTTGCCATAAGCTCCATGATCTTGTCGCCCCACTCGCTGTTTGGATCTTCAAGAGCCTTAAGAGCTGAACCACGAACGATTGGACAATCGTTGAAATCATACTCTTCAAGCTGCTCTGTGATTTCCATTTCAACTAACTCAAGAAGTTCTGGGTCATCAACCATATCACACTTGTTCATGAATACTACGATGTAAGGAACACCAACCTGACGTGAAAGAAGGATATGTTCCTTGGTCTGAGCCATAACACCATCAGTTGCAGCAACAACGAGGATAGCACCATCCATCTGAGCAGCACCGGTGATCATGTTCTTTACATAGTCAGCATGGCCGGGGCAGTCAACGTGTGCGTAGTGACGCTTCTCTGTTGAGTACTCAACGTGAGCTGTTGAAATTGTGATACCTCTTTCTCTCTCTTCGGGAGCCTTATCGATATTCTCGAAATCAACCTTTTCGTTACCTGCTACTCTTTCAGCCAAAACCTTTGTGATAGCTGCTGTAAGAGTTGTTTTACCATGGTCAACGTGGCCAATGGTACCGATGTTACAATGGGTCTTAGATCTGTCAAATTTAGCTTTTGCCATTATAATAGTCCTCCTAAAATAAATGTAAAATTGTGTTTGTTTTTATTATTAAATAACTGACTAAATTAGATTATACGAAAATCGCACATCCTTTTCAAGTCTTTATTTTGCCTTTGCTGAAAGTACCTTTTCCTGTACGTTCTTCGGTACGGGTTCATACTTTTCAAAGAACATTGAGTAGTTACCACGACCCTGTGTCTTAGAACGAAGGTCTGTTGAATAACCAAACATTTCAGCAAGCGGAACATAACCGCGAACGATCTTTCCACCGCCAAGGTCATCCATACCTTCAATACGTCCACGACGAGAGTTGATATCACCGATAACATCTCCCATGTATTCTTCGGGCATTGTAACTTCAACCTTCATGATAGGCTCAAGTAACTGAGGTGCACCCTTAGCCATAGCATCCTTGAATGCCATTGATCCGGCAATGTGGAATGCCATTTCTGAAGAGTCGACTTCATGGTATGAACCATCATATACGTTAGCATATACACCAAGTACAGGGAATCCGCCAAGGATACCTGCCTTAGCAGCTTCTTCGATACCTTCACCAACTGCAGGGATGTATTCCTTAGGAATAGCACCACCGACAACGGTTGATTCGAACTTGAATGTCTCTTCACCGTTAGGATCCATGGGCTCGAATTTAACTTTACAGTGACCGTACTGTCCACGACCACCTGACTGCTTAGCGTATTTAGAATCAACTTCAACGGGCTTTGTGATGCATTCCTTGTAAGCAACCTGAGGGGCACCAACGTTAGCTTCTACCTTAAATTCACGTAAAAGTCTGTCTACGATAATTTCAAGGTGGAGCTCACCCATTCCGGCGATAATTGTCTGACCTGTTTCCTGATCTGTATGAGCACGGAAAGTAGGATCTTCTTCAGCAAGCTTAGCAAGAGCCTCGCCTAACTTGCCCTGTCCTGCCTTGGTCTTGGGCTCAATAGCAAGCTCGATAACGGGTTCAGGGAATTCCATAGACTCAAGAATAACAGGATGCTGCTCATCACAGATTGTATCACCTGTTCCTGTGAACTTGAAACCAACTGCTGCAGCAATATCTCCTGAGTAAACTTTTTCAAGTTCGGCTCTCTTGTTTGCATGCATCTGAAGGATACGTCCAACACGTTCTTTCTTGTCTTTGGTTGAGTTAAGTACATATGAACCTGCATTCATTGTTCCTGAGTATACACGGAAGAATGCAAGCTTTCCTACGAAAGGATCGGCCATGATCTTGAATGCCAAAGCTGAGAAAGGTTCCTCATCAGATGAGTGTCTCTCTACTTCGTTTCCGTCAAGGTCTGTTCCCTTAATAGCAGGAATGTCAAGAGGTGAAGGCATGAACTCAACGACAGCGTCGAGAAGCTTCTGTACACCCTTATTTCTGTATGCTGTACCACAGCAAACAGGAACGGCTGAACATTCGCATGTTGCCTTTCTAAGGACAGCCTTAAGCTTATCATTAGAAGGAACTTCACCATCCAAGTATTCCATCATAAGATCATCGTCAAGTTCGCAAATCTTCTCAACGAGTTCTGTATGATAAAGTTCTGCATCATCTTTCATATCATCGGGGATATCTGTAATAGCGATATCTTCGCCGAGGTTATCGTTGTAGATGTATGCTTTCATTTCAAATAAGTCGATGATACCCTTGAATTCATCTTCCTTACCGATAGGTAACTGAATGCAGATAGCATTCTTACCAAGACGGCTACGAATCTGATCAACTGCACCATAGAAATTTGCACCATTGATATCCATCTTATTGATGAATGCCATACGAGGTACATTGTAGTTGTCGGCCTGACGCCATACGTTTTCTGACTGAGGTTCTACACCACCCTTTGCACAGAAAACACCAACTGCACCATCAAGTACGCGGAGTGAACGCTCAACTTCAACAGTGAAGTCAACGTGTCCGGGAGTATCGATGATGTTGATTCGATGCTCTAAAGCGCCCTGCTTAGGCTTACAATTTTCCTGTAATGTCCAGTGACATGTTGTAGCAGCTGAAGTAATTGTAATACCTCTTTCCTGTTCCTGCTCCATCCAGTCCATGGTGGCTGTACCATCATGTGTGTCACCGATTTTGTGGTTAATACCAGTATAATAGAGGATACGCTCAGTTGTGGTAGTCTTACCGGCATCGATATGAGCCATAATACCAATATTTCTGGTCCGCTCAAGCGGATATTCTCTTCCAGCCAATATCTTCTCCTCCTAAATTAGAAACGATAGTGAGCAAACGCCTTGTTTGCTTCTGCCATCTTGTGCATGTCTTCTTTACGCTTTACAGATGCTCCTGTATTGTTTGCTGCATCAAGAATTTCGTTTGCGAGTTTGTCTTCCATTGTCTTCTCGCCTCTCTTACGAGAGAACATTGTAATCCAACGAAGTGCTAATGCCTGACGACGCTCGGGCTTAACTTCGATAGGTACCTGATATGTAGCACCACCGATACGTCTTGCCTTAACTTCAAGAACAGGCATAATATTGTTCATAGCTTCCTGGAATACTTCAATTGCCGGTTTGCCGGCCTTTTCTTCGATCTTAGCAAATGCTCCGTATACAATCTTCTGAGCTACGCTCTTCTTACCATCAAGCATGATGTTGTTGATAAGCTTGGTAACTACCTTGTCGTTGTATAAAGGATCTGCCAAGACATCTCTTTTCTGAATATGTCCTTTACGTGGCACGGTTCTTCCCTCCTTATTCATTCGAAAAATAAAAGTAACTTTCGGGAACATAATGTTCCGAATAAATCAACGGTACTCACAACGTGTACTAATTCACAAATGTGTACGTGCGGAATATCTAATAACAGAATCCAACACTAATTAGTCTTTGTGGTACTTAGCTTAGACAAGACTTACTTGCCTGCCTTAGGTCTCTTAGCGCCGTACTTGGAACGAGCCTGTTTTCTGTTAGCAACTCCCGCAGTATCAAGAGTACCTCTGATGATATGGTATCTTGTTCCGGGTAAGTCTTTAACTCTTCCGCCTCTAACCAATACAACACTATGCTCCTGAAGATTGTGTCCTTCACCGGGAATGTAGCTTGTTACTTCGATTCCGTTAGAAAGACGAACTCTGGCGATCTTACGAAGAGCTGAGTTAGGCTTCTTAGGGGTCTTTGTCTTAACAGCGGTACACACACCACGCTTCTGGGGAGCAGCAATATCTGTTGCCTTCTTGTGAAGAGAGTTGTAACCCTTCTGAAGAGCAGGTGCTGTTGACTTCTTAACTGCAGTCTGACGGCCCTTTCTTACTAACTGGTTAAATGTTGGCATTCTGTTTCACCTCTTTCTCTGAATGATTATTTTTTCGCGCAAAAGAAAACGCACTTCTGCGCACGCCCACTTATTATACGTGCACAGAAGTACGTTGTCAACACTTTTATACTCTGCCTTTATATGAACTTTACCGTCTTAACGGCTGTCTTGCATTAAGCTGTCTCGACTTTAACTGTTTGGTAGCGCAATATCTGTCTACCATAGGATATCTTTGAAGAAACTTGCATCCGAAAAGCTGCTGATTTTTCTCGGGAATGTCAACCGTTCTCACAATTCTTGCCGCAACATTAAATGTAGTCTTTAAAACATCGTCGGTAAACACCACGAAAATATCCTTACCTACTTCAGGATTAAATCTTGAAGTGCTGTCCACCAAAAATCCTACGCCCGTCGAGCTGAGGTCTTTAATAAGGACATCCTGTTTGCCTGTAGCAAGTGCAGATGCCGCATATCCGTTCTCACCGACGAAAACACGGAATGCATTTCTCCTGTTGAGTTTAACTCCCACAACGGTGCTCTTTATGCAGTGCACGACATTGTTTTCGTAAATTTCCTTGGAGATGTGAACAATCTTCCAGCTGAAAGGGACTTCATTCTCCCTTGTAACAACCATCTCGATTAAAACATCCGGAATATTGAAGTTAACAATAGTATCATTGTGCTTAAACGGCACAACATACACGCAGTCCGGCATTACCGCAACGATATCCGAGGCAAAAGAAACACTTGCATCGCCCCTCGTAACAGTAACACTGATCCGGCTGTCGGGTTGGATTTCATAAATATCCATGGCTAGTTACCCCCATAACTAAAGATAATTAATTATCCCCACCATTTTCTTCGATTCCCGTAGAAGGTATACATACACTGCGCATCTCAATTAAAGGTCCGCCGTTCCCCTCGATGTATTCCTTGGTAATAGTAACTTTACCTATATTCTTATCTTTAGGGATTTCGTACATAATGTCAAGCATAAATTCTTCAATTATTGCACGTAATGCTCTTGCACCCGTATCCCTTTCGAGTGCTTTTTTTGCAATTGCTCGTAAAGCATCTTCGGAAAACTCCAAATCAACCTCATCAAGATTAAGAAGTTTTCTGTATTGCTTAAGAATTGCATTCTTGGGTTCTTCAAGAATTTTAACAAGCATGTCCTCGTCCAAACATTCCATCGGACATATAACGGGAAGTCTTCCGACAAACTCCGGAATCATTCCGAATTTCTTTATATCCTCTACCGTTACCTTTGAAAGAATATTCTTGTCTTTCTCGTACTTATCCTTCAGTTCCGCACTGTAGCCTATGGAAGTCTGCTTACTCATACGCTGCTTGATGACTTCCTCGAGGTCGGGGAATGCACCGCCGCAGATGAAAAGAATATTTCGCGTATTAACCGTAGCCAGAGGAACCATTGCATTCTTGGAGTTGGCTCCGACCGGAACTTCCACTTCAGAGCCTTCCAAAAGCTTAAGCATGCCCTGCTGAACGGATTCACCGGAAACATCTCTTGAAGTAGTTTCTTTCTTGCGGGCTATCTTATCAATTTCATCGATAAAGATAATACCTCTCTCTGCTCTTTCCACATCATTGTCCGCAGCAGGCAGAAGTTTTGATACAACGCTTTCGATATCATCGCCGATATATCCGGCTTCCGTCAATGAAGTAGCATCGGCAATGGCAAGCGGCACATCCAAAAGTTTGGCAAGAGTCTTTACAAGATATGTCTTTCCGCAACCGGTGGGACCTATCATAAGTATGTTTGACTTTTCAATCTCGATATCATCCATTGTGCCCGTTGCAACACGCTTATAATGATTGTAAACCGCAACAGAAATAATCTTTTTGGCCTGTTCCTGACCGATAACGTATTCGTCAAGTTTTTCTTTTATCTTATGCGGAGGCAGAATCTTCTTAAGATCAATCGGTTCGAGCGGTTTCTTTTTCTTCTTAAGTCTCTGTCTTCCCGGAACTTCACCCATGAAATCCGAAAGATTCAAAAAGCTGATATTGGGAAAGCCGCCATATCTTTGATTCTTATGAGAAGACTTGTCATCCTCTTCATCGGTCGAATCGCTGTCCTCATCGTCGGCAGTTTCATCAACCGTGCCGGCTTCCGAATCTTCCAAAACATCATCCGCGTTCTTCATATTTTCGAAGTTTATGTCTTCCTGAGGCTCGAATGTTCCGTCCGGATTTATTTTAAAAGACATGTTCATTGTCCTGTTTATGGCTTCCGGTGAAGAGAGGTCCATCTCTCCTGCCATATCTATAGTTCTTTGTAAGCAATCATTGCAAACGCACATGTGACCGGGCAAGGTAATCATGGGGCCGGTTTTACTCTCGGGGCGTCTGCACAAAAAGCATACCTGTTCGTAATCTTCTGACATAAAAATCCTCCGTAAATGTCATTTGGTTTACTTATTATATAACGATGACATTTGATGGCACAAGTTAAATTAAAATTAAAAAGCGCAGACAAGTTAATGTCTGCGCTCAAAAATACGTATTGATTAATTTTCAGCTTTCTTGTCCTTATTGTTAAGCTTGGGAACCATTACGCAGCATACAATCAAAGCGATTACGTAAAGTGCGATGGTGAAGAACAATACGTTCTGGTAACCTACAGGGTTGTTGGTTGTTTCCTTGGTACCTGTGTGTGTAACGATTAAGTTAGCTACCTGGTTACCTGTAAGTCCGGCAAATGCCCATGCTGATAAGCACATACCGTGAACGGATGAAATCTTACCCATTCCGAAGTGATCGGACAAAAGTGTGGGAACATTGGAGAAGCCTCCGCCGTATCCTGCGTTAACCATGATAAGAAGTGCTACGCACAAAACTGCAAGTACTGAAACCGTTGCACCGTTTTCAATTCCCTTTGTAAGGATTGTAGCGCCTGTGAAGACAATTGAAAGGATGAAGATTAACTTGTAAATTGTGTTACGGTCCTTAAGTGTATCAGCCCATGCCGAGAAGCCAAGACGACCTGCGGCATTTGCAATGGCAGTTACGGTTCCGAGTGTTGCGCACACGCCGACGCTTAAGCCGACAGCGGTAAATATCTGTTTCTCCTGAGAAATAAGTGCAAGGCCACAGGTAATGTTGATGTAGAACATAATCCAAATACCGATGAATGTCTTATTGGAGAATGATGTTTTGAAGTTATTCCAAAGTGTTGAGAAGAACTCCTTGAGTCCGCCTTCGGAATGCTGTTCAACCCAGTCTGAAGGCTTCTTAAGAAGAAGGTGACCGATAAACATCATTACGAAGTAAATAGCACCCATGATAAAAAACATAGGAGCGGGATTGTTATCAAATTTTGAAAGGATAAATTGCATTATAGGTGTTGCAATAGCCTTGGCTGCACCGAAACCTGCAACTGCAAGTCCTGTTGCAAGACCCTTCTTATCCTTGAACCAGAGCATAAGAGTCTTAACAGGTGAAAGGTAACCTGTACCAAGTCCGATACCCATGATGCATCCGTAGAATACAAAAATCATCGGTAAAGACTTAAGCATGATACCGAATCCGGTACCAATCATACCTACTGTAAAGCAGATAGTTGCGATGAGTGAAGATCTGTGAATATTCTTCTCAACTACGTCGCCCATGAATGCGGCAGACATACCGAGGAAGAAAATAGCAAGTGAGAATGCCCAACCTACATTACCGGGTGTTGAGCCGATATACTTGGCAATTTCACCTGAGAATGTTGACCAGCAATAAACGGTACCGATACTGCAGTGAAGTAATAATGCAGGGATGGCACCACGAATCCATTTGTTTTCTTTCATTTAAATGTACCTCTTTTCAAAACTAATACGTTTTTACAACATTTTTATTATATATCTTTTTTCTTATTTGTCTATCCCTATTGAAACGAAAAAGCCCCAAACCGTTATGGCTTGGGGCAAAAGAAAATCAATTTATTCCTCTACAGATGTCTTGGTTCCCAGCGTTACGTCCAAATCCATCTCTTCATATCCGTTATTTCCCGAGCGACTGATAACGAGGTGTACCGTTTCGCCGCCCTTGTAGAAGCTTAATAGTTTCTGCAAATCCTCGATGCTTGAAACCGACTGTCCGTCAACCTTCTTAATAACATCTCCGAGAATAATTCCGTACTGTGCTGCTGCCGAACGCTCATAAACCTTTGTAACATAAACGCCCTTGGGTATGCCGTAAGTCTGCTCTGCCATTTCGTCTACGGTAGCACCCTGAATTCCGAGATAACCTCTCTCGTCTTCGGCAAGTTCAACTCTGGTCTCACGCTGCATAAGTTCGTCAATGATATCCTTCACTGCCGAAATCGGGATGGCATATCCCATTCCTTCTACGGTCTCTCCGCCGATCTTGTTGGAATTGATTCCGATTACTTCACCTGCAATGTTTAATAAAGCACCGCCCGAATTACCGGGATTAATTGCTGCGTTGGTCTGAATCAATGACCGGCATGTATTTTCCATTTCAATATCACGGTTGAGTGCACTGATTACGCCTGTTGTAACCGACTGGCCGTATCCCAAAGCATTTCCTATGGCAATTGCGGGTTCGCCGATTTTAAGTGCATCCGAATTACCAATCTTGGCAATTGAAATGTTATTTTCCGTTCCGTCCTCAAGCTCATCCTTCTTTACTGCAATAACAGCGATATCAACCGAAGAATCAAATCCTTTAACGTATGCGGGGGCCTGTGTTTCATCCACGAACTGAACCGTAAGCTGAACACAATCCTGAACTACATGATAGTTGGTAACAAGTAAAAGTTCGTCGTCATTCTCTCCGATAATAATACCCGAACCGCTTGCCTGCTGTTCCTGTGAATAAGTGTATCCCCAATATGAATACTTTTCTTCGTAAAGGTTGGTTACCGATACCATTGAAGGCATAACCTTTTCAACCACATCGGTAACATCCGTCACTACAGACGAAATCGTGTTCACGCCGATATTATTTCCGTTTTCGGATGAATTTCCCAAAGAAGCGGAACCGGCCTTCTTCTCAAGTTCCTCTATTTTCTTTTCAAGCTTATCAATTTTCGATTCTCCCGAAATTGAAAAAACCGCACTTCCCGTAAGCTGATTTACCGCATAGAGACCGAGTCCGGCGCATATACCGAATACAATACCTACCAATGCTCCTACCAGTATTTTGAATCCGGCTGAAGTTTTTTTATTCTCTTCCATAACTCTTACCTCCGAGAAAAACTTTATTATATGTAGAAATCATAATAATTCTTTGTGACGCAAATGTGTTCAAAATATAAAATAAATGTGTTTTCTTCTATATTAATTACAAAGAGTCGGTAATAATACCGACTCTGAAATCATTTTGCTTCCTGATTGGGATCGGGTCTTTTATAAGAAGAACTTACGGGAGGCTTCGCCATCATCTCAAGTTCTTCGCTGCTGCGACCGTAACCCTTATATGCGTCTATAGACTTTCTGTCCATTTCAAGTTCATGAGCAATCCAAAAGCCCGGATTCAAAGTCTTTCGCATAATTGCTTTCTTGGAAAGTCTTGTATAATGCTTTCCGCTTCTGTACCCCAAGTATTTATATGCACTTGTAACATACACTTTAAATATGCCGAAAAAGTGTCCTGTGCTGCGTAAGCGATTCGTTGTACGCCTTACTAACTTCATTCCCTCGCCCTTGGTATTAAGGCCTTCGAAAATATCGGGATGCATTGCGTGGGAAACACCTATATCAAAGTTTCTCTTGTAATATTCCTTATTGGAATAATTGTGAGAATGAATTACTTGTGCATCGGCAACATAAGCAATTCGGTAACCCGCATTGATAGCCTTGGCCGCATAAAGCATGTCTTCATTAAATATAACATGATTCATGAATCCGCCAAGTTCATCAAATATATCACGCCTATACATCGCACAAACATTGGAACAAAAATAAGCTTTAATTCCAAGTGACGGAACATCCGACTGTGAATGAGTCGCCGACTCTACGGGATAGTTAAACTCTCTTGCATACTTTTCGGAATCTTCGGCGTTGTCTGCGGCAACCTGTCTTGCATACGCAACAGCCACCTTGTCGTCTTCCTCAAAAGCATTTAAAAGTCTCTTTACAAGATCGTTTCCCACAGGCATGGCATCCTGAGTCATCATAAGGAAATAATCTGCTTCAGAACGGGCAACACCTTTATTACGTGTCTTGCCGTGGTCAAACTCCTTCTTGGAAATATGCTTTACTTCAATATTCTTGTATCCGTTTATGGAAGAATTCGAATACACGATGCGTTCAAAAAACTTCTGCTCGGTATTCATTATAATAATCCGATTAACAGAAACCGATTGAGATTGCATAATCTCAATCAGTTTCAAAAATGAATCGTCAGGTTTATATGTAGGAATAATCAAGTCAACCAACATGGAAAATAAACTTCCCCTCAATTAAGATTTCTTACTTAATCCATTATAAGGGATTATCTTATTTTTGTTAAGTAGTTATTCTCCGTCCGATGTGTCGTCGGTATTTCCGCCGGTTGATTCGTCGGTATACTCATTTGTATCCTTTATAGTAGCCGAACCGTTAAGATAAGGATTTGTTTCGTTGTAAATTGTCTGGCTGTATTTCTTAACATTTTCCGAAGGAACATAGTCTTTATCATCGAAAAGGAACTCGTGGAGCCACTGAACATTGCTTTCAAGACTGAGCGGAATTACACAGCTGCCTTCTGTTCCGATAAGTCCGGTTGTAATCTGTCCGGCTGTGGGGAATCCGCCATCTTCAGTAATGTTATATGATGTGATCTCGGTAAGAAGTTCAAGTACTTCGGAAAGGTCAAGTGATGTATAAACTTCACTGAATACGTTGTTACAAATCTTTGCAAGGTCTGTAGCCGAAGCCTGCTTGGCCTGTGTAAGTGTAGCCTTAAGTACTTCTCTTTGTCTTTCGGTACGCTTGAAGTCGTTTCCTGCAGTATATCTTATACGGCAATATGCTGTCGCCTGAAGACCGTCAAGAAGCTGATATCCTGTTTTATCTACTGCCTGATAAGAATCGGCAACACCCTTTGAAACCATTTCTATCTGATAGTTATTGATGTGCTTAATTTCTTCCTCGTCTACATCGATGTAAACACCGCCGAGAGCATCAATTGTATCTGTAAGTCCCGAAAAACCGATTGTAATGAAGTCTGTAATGTCCATATCAAGGTTAGCATTAAGCATCTTCATTGACTGTTCGGCTCCGCCGAATGCATATGATGCATTACATTTACCGTAATCTTCGGTTGAACCCATCTGATTTAAATAAGTATCACGATAAACGCTGACAAGCTTAACTTCCTTGGTTTCAAGGTTGATTGAAGCAATCATGATTGTATCGGTACGTGTCTTCTGTGTAAGCTGTCCTTCACGTGAGTCAACACCGAACAATGCAATATTTCTGTAGCCTTTAAGTGTTTCATTCTCTTCAACACCTTCGTTAAAGGTTTCTTTAAATTCCTTCTCGTTAATGCTGATCTTCTGAACACCCTTCTGAGCCGATGTCGGATCATCTCCCGGATTTTCGCTTCCCGTAGCCTTAAGCACGAGCCATAAGCCCACTGCCAGAACCGCCAATACTACGAATTCGATTGCAAAGATTACAATCTTTCCGGCTTTTGAATTACCTGATTTTCCTGATTTCATAATAAATCTTTTTCTCCTTAAATAGTTTATTGCTTAATAGGCATTTTTATTCACAAACCCCACAAAAAATGTAAGGAATATTATTTTTAAATCCATCCATATTGTCCAGTTTTCAATGTAATACAAATCGTACTCGATTCGCTTATATATCGAAGTGTCTCCCCTGTATCCGTTAACCTGCGCCCATCCCGTAAGTCCCGGACGAACCTGGTGCTTAATCATGTATCTGGGGATTTCTTCTTTAAACTTCTCAACAAACTGAGGTCTCTCGGGTCTTGGTCCCACAAGACTCATGTTTCCGATTAATATGTTGAAAAGCTGCGGAAGCTCATCAATACTGGTCTTTCTTATGAACTTGCCGACCTTCGTAACTCTGGGGTCGTCTTTGGTGGTCCATTTTTCTTTTTCCGACTCAAAAGTCTGAACCTTCATGGAGCGGAATTTATACATCATAAACGGCTTGTTGTGGCGTCCGATTCTTTCCTGCTTGAAAATAATCGGGCCCTTGCTGGTAACCTTAACGGCTATTGCGGTCGCAAGCATTATCGGTGATGTTAATATGATTCCTAAAAGTGAACCGATTATGTCCATTGTACGCTTGGCGAATCGGCTTATCGGATTCGTGAGCGGAACGTAACGGATATTGATAACCGGCAGTCCCTGAACATCTTCGGTATAGGGCATCGAAGGAATGACGCTCATGTAATCGGGAATGAACTTCGTGTGCACACCGGATTTTTCGCACAAATCAACAATTTTTTCGAGTCGGGCGTAATCCTTAAGTGCAATCGTTATCGTTATTTCATCAAGCTGTGTATTCGGAAGAATTACTTTAAGGTTTTCGATTCTGCCCAAAACCTTGACTCCCTTATACATCGTTCCCGCGGGCACTTCATCATCAAGTATTCCCTTGACTACGTAGCCCCACTGAGGATTCTGCTTAAGTCTTTTAATGTATTCTTCCGCGGTTCGCGAATATCCGACGAGAAGAACATATTTAACATTTTTACCTTTAATTCGAAACTTTGAAATCAACCGTGTGACAAGGTAATGAACTATCGAAGTGATTACAATGTTTATCACACAGAAATAGCCGATCATCGAACGGGAGAAGTTGGCCTGATTTAACAAGAACAGGACTATCAGGAAACATCCCATTCCCAAAATATTACCCTTGACGATTCCGCCCAGTTCGCCGGTATCTCTGACTCCGCGTTTCGGTGTATATAATTTAACCGCATAGTAGGAAATGACATAACCGGGAACTATGAACCATAAAGCGAACATGTATGTTTCAAACGGTAAGAATCCGGTTCCTTCTTCAATCTTCGAAAAAGGGCTGTCAAATTTCAAATACCATGCCAACAAATAAGACAGTGCGGTGACAATCGCATCAATAACCACCCTGATGCGATTCAGCTGTCGTTGAATGTCTTTTATCATGTTTTGAATCTCCGATATATTATCGCAGCCGATAAATATCCATGCTGCCTATATAACACTAAAAGCATCATACTACCACCCGCCGCAAAAAACTACTTAAGACTTTTTTAAGATTGCTGTTAATAATTTTCCGGCCAAAGAAAAAGCACGCCGTTTTGCGGCATGCTTTCACAATCAAACATATCTGATTGAGTAGTAATTTACTTAACGGAAAGCCATTTGTTCAGCTCTCTTAAAACAATTGCCTTGTTGCGCACATACTTCCTGTCATGGCTCAATACGCATTTTGTGGCGGGAACACTTTCAAGAAAAGCAATCTCTTCTTTTAAAAGATTTGTGTCGTAAGCGGTTTCACCGTTTTTCGTGCCCATGTACATTCCATCGCCCATAAACAGATATTCGTTGTCTGCCATCATTGCAAGACAGCCCTTCGCATGAGAAGAAGGAAGCCTTCTTATCTCAATCCTTCCGTCCGCAAGCGAAATCGTGTCGCCCACATTCACAACGGTGCCGAAATGTGAATACCTGAAAGTCACATTGCTTACGTATAAAGCGTTTATCCTGTCCTTATCAATAAACTTCAACGCACTCATGTGATCTTCGTGAAAATGCGAAATTACTATATTAACTTTTCTGTCGAGATTGTTAATATACCTGGCATTGTCTTCCAAGCTTCCCACATCGTAAATGAACAACTCACCGTTAACATCCACAATCCCCATGTCGGCGGAAAGCGGCTCAAGTTGCCCCGCAACATACGAAATGTTTTCGGTTAACCTTTTAACCTCAATGCACATCTACATATCCTTCCAATCCCTCACACAAGTACTCTCACAACAGATGGCGTCACGGAAATACCGTCCGCACCTGTTTTCAAAATCTTTTCGGCAAAAGAAAAATCCGATGCCATTTCACCGCAAACAGTGACTTTTATCCCCTTTTCATGGGCGATATCCACTATCTTTTTCACATATCCCACAAGCTCGTCACCGTGGTCTTTGTAATCTCTTGTATTGAATGCGCTAAGCGCAAGGTCATTGGTTCCTACCGATATAAAATCGGCAACCCCGGCAATTTCGCCGCAGTTTCCGAAAGCCTCAAGGCTTTCTATCATTGCGCCGATTTCCGGCACGTCCATACCGCTCTTTTCATATACGGCACTAATCATTTCCCTGGCTTTTACAAACTGTTTTTTATTATCAACCATCGGAAGCAGAATTCTTACGTTTCTTCCCTTCGAAGCTTCCTTAATTGCCTCTGTCTGCGTAATAAAAAGTTTATTGTTTGCAAGTGAGAAACCGATACCTCGAAAATCCTGCAACAGATTGCACTCCTCTTCGCCGAAGTAATCGGGAATTTTATCGTATCCGAAATCCACTGTTCTAACCGTAACGGTTGCATTTCCGGCTCGTTCAAACACCTTACTGTAAGCCTTCACCTGCGCGTCTTGTCCGGGTGCCTGTTTCCGCATAAACAAAAATTCCGTTCTGTACAGACCGATTCCTGCGGTTCTTGCTATCAATTCTTCGGAAAAATCTTCTTCCGAAGAAATATTAATAAACACATTGTCTTTATCGACAATGCATTTCAGTCTCTTACAATACTCGTTACCTTCGTAATTTCTTTGAAGCGTTTCCTCTACAAGGCCTTCATCGGGTGTGCTTATCAAAGCACCTTCCCCGCCGTCCAAAAGAACCTTTACGGATTTTTGAGACAAATCGTTATAAAATTCCTCACCCAAGGATACTACCATGGGGATGGATTTTATTTTGGCAATAATGGCTACATGCGAATTGGGGCTTCCCTTGGAAAGCGCCACACCGCGTACCTTTGAAAAATCAAGTGAAAGAAACTCGCTTACGGAAAGCTCGTCGGCAATAACAACGCTGTCGTACGAAGGCTGTTCGTAAAAAGGCTCGGTGCTTACAAGCTTTTCGAGTATGCGTCTTCCGACATCTTCCATGTCGTCGGCGCGTGATATGAAGAATTCGTCACCACTGTCTCTCATGCCCTTTGCATACTTTGCGACAACACTTCTGATTGCCTGAGAAGCCGAAAGGTGCTCATCGACAATTTTCTTCTTGGCGGCCTCTAAAATCGTATCATCGCTCAAAAGGATCGCACTTGCCTGCAAAATTTCGTTTATCGTGCCGTCCTTGCCGTTCGGAAGAGTCTCGCTTGTGCGCAGAATGTCCGATAAAGCGGCATCACGCGCGTAGCGAATGGATAAAAGTTCCGTCTCCTCGTCTTTGAAAGCCGCATCCTCTAAGATTTCATGTCTGAAACAATATGAATCATAATAAGTTGCGCCGTCACCGGCGGACGTTCCGATATACTTACGCATAATTCTTCTCTCTATTCCTGTTCAGCACGTTTCAAAGCTTCGTCAATGTGAACACAGATATTCTCGCGACCGATTTTATCCAGTAGTCCCGCCTTGTCCAAAGCTTTCATGGGTTGCTCGTTTACGTGGGAAAGAATGAGGCGAACCCCTTTCTTCTCACAATTGTCTTTAAGTGTTCGTACCGCATTGATTGCGGTTGAATCTATCGCATTAACCGAACGCATTCTTAATATGAGGTTGGTCATATCTTCGGATACAGTGATTCCGAGTATCTTATCCGTTGCGCCGAAAAACATGGGGCCGGAAATTTCATACACCATGGTGTGCTTGGGTACCTGTCGAAGAGTGATTGAATCGGGGTCATTTTCATCGTCGACGTACTTCCATCCCTCTACAAGCGTCTGTTCGGACATTCTCTTGATAAAAAGAACGCATGTAAGAATAAGTCCGATTTCGATAGCTACAACAAGATCAAAGCAAACCGTAAGAACAAATGTTGCTATAAGAACGATAACATCGCTTTTCGGTGCGGTCTTAACAAGGTTAGCAAACTTACGCCATTCGCTCATGTTATAAGCTACCATAAACAGAATAGCGGCAATCGTAGGCATGGGTATAAGCGACGCATAAGGCATCAGCACAACAAGAACAAGTAAAAGTACTATTGAGTGAACGATTCCTGCAATAGGAGTACGTCCACCGTTTTTAACATTGGCCGCGGTACGTGCAATCGCTCCGGTTGCGGGAATACCGCCGAACATCGCAGATGCAATGTTTCCGGCACCCTGAGCCACAAGCTCCATGTTGGAATTGTGTCTTGAATTAACCATCGAATCCGATACTACGCACGAAAGAAGTGATTCTATGGCAGCCAAAACAGCGATTGTAAATGCATCCGGTATCAGTGACTTAATTGTGGCCAAAGAAAAATCCGGTATTGAAAAAGCAGGTAATTTATTGGAAATAGTATACAAATCTCCGATTGTGTTTACCTTCATCGAAAGACCCTTAACCATTGCAATGCCCAGTAAAACAGCAATCAATGACGGGGGAATCTTGGAAAGGAATGACGGTCTTTTAATCTTAGGCCATAAAATCAATACCAAAAGGCTCACGATACCTACAATAAATGCCTGAATATTAAAAGTGTCGATAAACTTAACATCATATTTAAGCTTATCCATTGTTTCCACCAAAGGTTCCGAAGAAACAACCGAAAGACCGAGAAAGTCTTTTATCTGACCGATTACAATTGTTACGGCAATTCCCGTCGTAAATCCGGTCGTGATTGTGAATGGAATGAATTTAATTAATGTTCCGAGTCGGCAAAGACCCATGATAATGAGCAGAATACCTGCCATAATAGTAGCGATAACAAGGCCGTCCATGCCTTTGGTTGCTACGATGCCGCCGACTATGGTTGCAAAAGCGGCTGTAGGTCCGGAAATCTGTACTCTCGAACCGCCCAAAAAAGCGATAACAAAACCGGCAACAATTGCCGTATAAATTCCCTTTTCGGGAGTAACGCCCGAAGCAAGCGCAAGTGCAATCGATAAAGGAAGTGCGATAATGGCAACTATTATTCCTGCTATTACGTCCTTTACAAACTGCTCTTTGGTATAAGTCTTCATTACCGAAAAAAGCTTCGGTTTGAGTTTATTGCTCATAATAATGTCTCCGTTCTTAACAAAGCTTTTTGCAAGGCGGACAATACCGCCTTGCAAAATATACGCGCTTTATTCTAGTGAGAACGAAAACTTCATACAATTGCCAAATTGACCAAACATTTTGTATGTTTAGTCGATTTTTTCGCTTGTTATCTTGAATATGCCAGTCCTCTGAATACCTGGGCAGACAATTCATTATAAAATACAATCTTAATGGAATGCTTTACATTTAGCCAGTTTGAAAGGGTAAAAATTGTTTCGTGACAGTTGGGATACTGGTTTTCCTTAAACTTGTCATCCAAAAGTTCACCGTCAACATAAATGGTACAGCCGACATCGCCTTCGGGATATTCCCAATACATACCTACCGTACCGGATAATGAACCTTCATATTCATAAGTAAGTTTATCTGTTATCTTAAACTGCGAAGGATCGATGAACGTAAACTTATCATAATTCTTCCATATACATACCTTATTCTCTCGCTCTGCATATACGTAGGCTTCGTTCTTTTCAACCTTCTGCATAATTATATTTCTTAATGTTTCAAAATATAATTTCTTTCCGATTTCATTGGGATGAAGCGAATCATAGGTAAGTGCTTCATAATCGTAACCGCTCGTGTTGAAAGCATAAATTGTATCTGCCACAGGAATGTTGTAATAAGCACACAACTCCTGAATCATCTGAATCTTTTCGGAATACTCGCGCTGTGAACTTTCAAGTATTGAAATAATGGGGCAGTTTGGAAACTTGGACTGAATGGCACGAATTACGGTTTCATAATAAGCGTCCATTCCGTATCCGTAGTCGTTCTGTCCGTAACATATAATTGCAAGGTCGTAATTATCCGTATCCGGAAGCATCATCGTACGTACATAGCCGCAATAGCTTGTACTTCCGCTTATTGCAAGGTTGGTGATATCACACTTGACGGAATAGGTTTCCTTAATCCATTTCTTCAAAAGCTTGGCCCACGAAGCATCATCCATGGGTTCTGCAATTGAATCGCCCACAATAAGAATCTTTACGTCCTTTTTCTTTACAAGCTTCTGATAAATACCCTTGTACTTGCTTTCCTTGGGCTTTTCTTCCTTAACGGTCTCGTCTTTCTTCTTGGAATCGTCCTTCTTGTCGTCCTTCTTGTCCTCATCCTTTTTGTCGGTTTCGGTTTCCGAAGCTTCTTTTCCCTCTTCGGTTTCCTCAACGGTTTTCTCTTCTTTGGATGACTTTCCGAATTCACCCTTGGCGATTTTCTCCTCGATATCTTCCTTCCAGTATTCCATTGAAGTAACCTTTCCGGAAGTAAGCGAGTATACATCCTCGAGTGCCTTTATCTCACTGTTGCTCTTTTCCAAAGCAGCTACAAGCTCGGCAATCTGTGTATCCGTCTCACTGATATTCTGGCGAAGAGCTTCGTTCTCAAGTGCAAGCTGCTCAATCATATCCGTCTGGTTACCTTCATGAAGAACAACCTGTTTTCCTGCAATAACCAAAACAACGGTAGCGACCGCCAGCACAAGTAAAGTTATTAATATGACACCGACCGTTCCGAATCGGTTACGTCGTCTGTTATCTGACATTTAAATTACCTCGTTATAAAAAATAGTGAACCATGATATTGATTCATTATACTCATTTTTTCTCATTCAAACCTAAAGATTGTATTAAGTTTTGTTTATCTTTTTATATGAAGGAAACGTGACAGCAATCCGAACACTATCGCATCCTTCGTAGGAATCATGACCGCAAGATAGCCGACTGCGAATAAAATCACGCCGTAGGCAAGTTTAAGAACATTTCCTCCGGGAAGTACAAAAGCAAAAAGCGAAAAAGCCCCGCCGAGTGCACACGAAAGCATGCATTTTGCGAAAACACCCGGTTCAAATACGGATATTCTAAGCTTAACTTTAATAAACATAGCCTCCGATATAAGCACGATAAGCTCCGAAAGAGCCGTAGCCGCAGCCGCGCCCGTCGCACCGTTTTGAGGAATAAGCAAAAGGTTTAACAAAAGATTTGAAAACAAACCTATGAGACTGCTGTAGAGAATGAATTTCTCGTGTCCCTTTCCCATAAGAACATTTCCGCCGATTATATTGGTCACGCCGATTGCAAATACCGATGAAAGAGAAAAGATCATCGCGGATATTCCCGCGCTGTACTGCTCACCGCCCAAAAGCATAACCGTGGGAGTCGCAAAAATCATAAAAAACACAACCATCGGAAACTGAATTGCATAAATGGCATGAAGCCCCTTTTTAACAAAGTTTTTGGCCTCTTCCACATCATTTCTGTCCCAAAGATTCGTAGCCTTGGGAAGTGCTACCGTCCAAAGCGAGGAGCTTATCGAAATAAGAATCGTCTTGACCTTCAAACCGACATCGTAATAGCCGTTGTCCACATTTGAAGTTAAAAGATCAATCATAATAACATCCATATGCGCATATAAAATGCTTGTTCCCGTAATGAAAAAGAAAATCAGTACAGGCTGAAGTTTTTCCTTAATATTGGGCCGCACAAGCCTAATGCCCGTGCCGATGGTTTTCTTCAGGCTGATATTATTGCAAACCGTTGAAAGCACATTTCCGAATACGAGAGTAATTGAATAGAACACCAAATCATCCTGTTTCTTTACAAGAAGGAATACCGAAACAGCAGATATTACCTTTCCCATAAGCGAAACCACTGTAAGATATGTGTACTTTTCAAGCCCCCTGTAGAGCCACTCACAGTTAAAGCCTTCGATAAACATTGATACGGCAAATACCGTAAATAACGGCCACAGCCGGTTAAACTTAGGTACAAAAAATAAAGATGCAACCAGCACCAATGCCGTAACAGTATGAGTTACCAGGCTTATGGAGTAAATTTCCGAAACGGTACGTGAAAGATTATCCTTGTTATCTCTTACTTTACTGATTGCACGAATGGCATAATCGTTTATTCCAAGCGTTGCAAACAAGCCAAAGTATCCGATAACGGATTGAACAAAACGTGTATCTCCGATACCCGAAGGTTGAAGAACACGTAAAAGATACGGATATGTAATTAATGCAAGAAGCGTAGTGGAAGCGGAAATAACAACGCTCAGAAATGCATTTTTGGTAACCGATGATGTATGAGCCATATTTTTCCTTTCCACTATATTTGCATTTAAAAAGTTTTCATAAGCTTAACTTATGAAAACAATTCAAGATACTGTGATGAAATCGACTCCCACTTAAAGCCTTCGCTTACTCTGTGCTTGGCAAGTTCACCCATTCTCTTTATTTCTTCGTCGCTCATCTTATCGCATACATTTATAAGGTTGGAAAGGTTGCCTTCATCCTTGTTCCAGAATAAAGCAGCCTTTTTACATACTTCCCTGTTAAAATTGACGCCGAATACAAGATTTAAATCGGTACTTCCCAACGCTTCAAGAAGGCTGGGATTGGTGCCGCCTACCTCATGGCCGTGAATGTATGCAAAAGCATTTTCCCTGATTTTCTTTAAAAGCATTTCATCGTAAACGGAACCGGGGAAAATAATTCTTTCATCATCCGAAAAAGAAAGTTTATTATCAAGATCATTATATAACTCTGTATTGGCCGTCGTAATAATAACAAGCTTCTTGTCGGAATCGCTTGCCATAAACTCTCTTAACATGGTTTCGTAGTTGTTCTCGGGGACGAAACGGCCTACAACAAGATAATAATTGTGAGGTTTAAGACTGTTGTCATTAAGCCACTTGACAAATGTTTCATCGTCATCGTTCAAGGTAGACCTTTTGATATCCGAACCGTATGCGATGTAAGTAGTCTTTGGCATATAATCGGAATATTCGTCGTGAATATACTTTTCGATATTTCTGTTATCGCAAATAACATAATCCGAATGCTTTACCATAAGTTTTTCGGACACTTTCCAATATGCGCGAACGGGCGGTGACCATTTCTCACGTTTCCATTCATGACCGTCCGGATTAAGAAATACCTTACCACCGTATGAATGAATCTTTTTTACATAATGATTCATAAAGAAACCGATTCTGCAGGCAAGAATATAAACAATGGGATGTACAATCTTGTTGCTTTCTATATGCTTACAGCACATTTCAAGTGCCTTAACATCATAATAAAGTGCCTGAGCCGCACCGATTTCGGGAACATGAATTTTAAAACATTCGTGTCCGCAATATGTAAATCTGTGGCTGTCAATCGTTTCTGCACCTTCAAGAGTAGATTCGTCCATGCATCCGCTGCCGTTACCCTTGCAGGCAATTACATATTTAACTTTATCGTTATCCTTATGGCACTCTACAAGCTTTTTAACGAATGTTTCGTATCCGCCGTATGCACCAAGTGATTTACTTCCTATAATATAAACGTACTGCATTACAGTTCCCCTTCTATATATAAGTCGAAAATATTATACAGAAAAAGAAGGTAAATGTTAAGTCCCAAAGATAACCAAAATCCTTCGAAGACGAATCAATATATGGTTAACATCCACAACTCAACAATCCAGTAATTTATAAAGTTTTTAAGCCTAAACTTAACGTGATGCAATCTGCCTTCTTTTGACACGGAAAGCCTGAAGCCCTCCGTAAGGCCTTTAAGATACACTCCGCCCAAACCTTTAAGGGTGAAGAAAGCAAATTTAATCAAATATCCCGCAAGTAAAAAAGGAAAATTCAAAATATACTGAATTATCGGCATATTCTTTGTATAAAGAATCACGCTGTTTCTCGAAGAATGCGAAACCTTAAACTTATTGTGTTTAGAACCTGTGGTGGCACTTCCTTTATGGTATACCACTGCGTTTCTCACGTTAACGTTTTTATAGCCGAGCACTCTTGCCCGATATCCCAGGTCAACATCTTCAAAATACGCGAAATGCAAATCATCGAAACAGCCTATTTCATCGAGAATACTCTTTCTGTAAAGTGAAGCACCGGCGCAGCATGAAAATACCGCGGCAACTCTGTCCTTCATATAATTCTTTGCAGGCTTTCCGCCGGCAAAAGAACGCGGATATCCCAAAATATTGATTGAATCACCCGCATTGTCCACAACTAAGTTATCATCCATCGAAAGCATCAACGCTCCGCATGAAAAAATCGTTTCATCGCTTCTTATCGCATCATAAAGTTTTTTGATGCAATCCGCTTCAACCTTTGTATCGTTATTCAAAAGAAAAACAAAAGGCTGCGTTGAAGCATAAATACCATGATTTACCGCACCGGTGAAGCCGGTGTTTACCTTATGGGAAAGGACCTTCACATCAGGATAGTTTTCCTTGACAAAGCTTACGCTTCCATCGGCCGATGCATTATCCGCAACGATTATTTCCGCCGGTTTATCATCCGAAGCCATAATACTGTCCAGGCAATCCTTAAGATAATCTTTTCCGTTCATGTTGGGAATAATAACGCTGACCGGAAGTCTTTCACCGTCTGAATCTTCCTCATCCAAAGCGATACTGTAATCGGAAGCTTTATACATCGGGTCAAGCATAAGTCTGTAGCCTTTTGACGCCGCCTTGCCGGCAAATTCAAGGTTGTATTTCATAAGAAGTTGTTCCTTGACCTTATAAGGAACAGCTTTGCCGTTATTTTCCGGTGCATCAAATAAAGATTGTATTTCTTCGGTCCATTCAGCCAAAAGATTTGCATGCAGGTCTCTCAGCTCCGGTCTGGGTGTCAAAGCCCGTAAATCCAATGCATACACGTCTCTTGTGAGTGCTCCCGTATGGCACGGTCCCGAGAAGTGTCTATTCGTGATTATACATTCGCTTTCGCCCTTATCATTATATGCACCACCTGTTATCTTATTGCCTTCGGTAACATATCCTCCTATGGCTCCTAAATCTTTCCTTAAATCAAATATGTTTCTTCCGTAATTTACACGGTAAAACCCTTTATACATAAGCTCTGTTACGTTTACATCTCCAAAATGGTTCTGTGCAAACGTTTCAATAGCTTTCTTTCCCGCTTCATAAGCGTAATTCTTGCTTTCGGGATTGGACGCGGTGGAAAGCTCGTGACATCTCCAATGGTAAAGCACTTTGGGAATATGGCATATATACTTTTCGGGCTGTTTTCCTTCGTCCATAAGCATTCCGGCAACACGCAGCACAAGATCGAAATCCTGGGCGCCGTCATACTCCTTCCTTAAAAGAAGTTCATCTATTATTTCACGCTTTACTGTCGTTATATGGCAAATATAGTTATTTGAAAGAAGCATATCAAGATTGAAATCGCTCTTGATATTGGGTTCGTAATAAGCTGTTGCGTCCTTATCACACTTGTCTTCGTCCGTATAAACAAGGTAAGGCTTTCTTCCTGTTGCCGAAAATCTAATGATTGCAACCACTATCTCATAGAGGGCATCCGGTGTAAGCAAATCATCATGGTCGCACAAAGCAACATAATCACCCGAAGCCATTTTAATTGCCGCATTCGTGTTTTCGGATATTCCGTCATTGGAATCAAGCTTAACGTATTTGATACGTTCATCGCTGTAGATTGAAACCACTTCATGAGGGCCTTCACTTTTAGATGCATCGGCAAGAATCAATTCAAATCCGCCGTAGCTTTGATTCAAAATGCAGTCAATAAGTTCTTTTAAGTATTCTTTTCGTGTCTCATATAAAGGAATTACAATACTGATTTTTACCGGACTTTCGGTGGATAAATCTTTTTGTGCACTAAGTTTATCCTCGGAAACGGGTACAAAGGAATACGGGGCGTTTTTCCTTTCGGATAAACGCTCCGCTACCGTATACACCGTATTTACGATTCCGTTTCTTTTTAAGAAAGAAACAGTCTTGGAAATATAGGACATTTAAAATTCCTCGCAAAACATTGCTTCATATATGCCGCTTTTAGTTCACAGCTTAAAGCACGTTTTTAAGATTCTGTGTAAGTTCATCAAGTTTGGCCTTGGCATCATCAAGATTTGTGCCCTTAACGCCCATGTAGAACTTAATCTTGGGTTCGGTTCCCGAAGGACGGGCGCAGCACCATGAATTGTTATCAAGGTCAAAGTAAAGTACGTTAGACTTGGGAAGGCCTGTAGGAGTTACCTTTCCTGTTGCCATATCCGTAATTGTATCGTTATCGTAATCTCTTAATGCAAGAACCTTAAGTTCGCCGAAGTTCTTCGGAGGGTTCTTTCTTAAGTTGCTCATCATTTCCTGAATCTTTGCGGATCCGTCCATTCCCTTAAGAGTAATGGTGTAAAGATCTTCTTTGAAGTAACCGTACTTCTCATAAATGTTAATCATCTGATCCCAGAGAGTGATGTTGTTATATTTGCACCAAGCGGCAACTTCGCAAAGCATCATGACTGCTACGATTGCATCTTTGTCTCTTGCATGTGTTCCGGCAAGGCATCCGTAGCTTTCCTCAAGACCGAATACATAGTTATTTGAACCGCTCTGCTCAAAAAGTTTAATCTGCTCACCGATGTACTTAAATCCGGTCAAAACTTCAATTAACTTAACATTGTAATCCTCTGCAATCGGGTCTGCCATATTCGTTGTAACAATGGTCTTAACCAATGCGGGATTTGCAGGCATAAGATTAAGTTTTGTACGTTCTCTTAATATGTATTCCGCAATAAGCATACCGGACATATTACCCGTAAAAGGTACATATTCCTTGGTTTTGGTATCATATGCGTAAATTCCGAGGCGATCGGCATCAGGGTCGGTTGCAAGAACAACGTCAGCCTGCTTTTCTTTTGCAAGTTTTAATGCAAGAGTAAATGCCTTGGGATCTTCCGGGTTGGGGTAGTCCAAAGTGGTAAAGTCGGGATCGGGAAGCTCCTGCTCGGGAACAACGTATACATTTTCGAAGCCGAGCTCCTTTAAAATACGTCTTGCGGGGATATTTCCGGTGCCGTGGAAAGGTGAATAAACAATCTTGATATCCTTCGCAACCGCTTTGATTATCTCCGGATGAAGAATCTGTTTCTTGAGCTCTTCCATGTAAAGGTCATCGATTTCCTTGCCGATTACTTCGTAAAGGCCGGCCGCTAAAGCCGCATCCTTATCCATCGTCTTAACCATGGAATAATCCGTAACGTTGTTTACCATGGTAATGATTTCCTTATCCTTGGGTGCCGTAACCTGCGCGCCGTCTTCCCAATAAACCTTGTATCCGTTGTATTCGGGCGGATTGTGGCTTGCCGTAACAACAATACCCGAAATGCACTTCTTGGTACGAAGGGCAAAAGAAAGCTCGGGCGTAGGGCGAAGTGAATCGAATACATAAGCTTTGATTCCGTTGGCGTTAAGGCAAAGAGCAGCTTCGTCGGCGAACTCGGGACTCATGCGACGTGAATCGTAAGCAATTGCAACACCCTTATCCTTGCCGCCCTGTGCGATAATGTAGTTGGCAAGTCCCTGTGTTGCCTTTCTTACAGTATAAATGTTCATTCGGTTTGTTCCCGCACCGATTACACCGCGAAGACCGCCGGTGCCGAATTCCAAATCCTTATAGAAACGATCGGTTATTTCTGCTTCATTATCCTTGATTTCTTTAAGTTCGGCCTTTGTTGCCTCATCAAAATAGGCATCCGAACACCAAAATTCATATTTTTCTTTTAAATCCATAGGAATAAATCTCCTTTAAAAATATATTATCGCTCACGCGATTGTTTACTGTTTATCCTTAATCTTCACTGAAAAATCGCTTCTGTCCAGTGAAAAATTGGGGTTGTAATAAGGGTCTCCGGCAGCAAGCTCTTCTTTCCATTTTTCCCTAAACATTGCCGATTCCCTGTTGTATCTTTCTGCCTTTTCGCCGTTATCATCAAGTCCTCTTGATACGGATTCGTAATGGTAAAGCTCTGCAAACGGAGTAAATACGTTTAAATATCCCTTCTTGCGAAGCTTAAGACAGAAATCTACGTCGTTAAGTGAAATTTCAAATTGGGGATCAAGTCCTTCGACTTCGTCCCATGCTTTTCTTTTGACCATAAGGCAGGCACCGGTAACTGCCGAAACATTCTGGGTGTAGCAAAGTCGACCCATGTATCCGAGGTTTTCGCGTGACTGCTTATAGTGCGTATGGCCGGCCGTTCTGTGCGCACCGAGTCCTATAACAACGCCTGCATGCTGAATGGTCTTGTCGCCGTAATAAAGCTTTGCGCCGACCGCACCGACATCTTCTCTTTGAGCGTACATAAGCATTTCTTCAAGCCAGTTAACGGTAATTACTTCCGTATCGTTGTTAAGAAGCAAAATGTACTCTCCCTTAGTATTTGATACACCGAAATTATTAACCCTTGAATAATTGAAGGTTCCTTCGAAGGTCACTACGGATATTTTGTCCGAAAGCTTCTTAAGTTCTTCGTAGCACGCAAATGTTTGCGGCTCCGTGGAGTTATTCTCGACAATAACAATTTCGTAATTGGTGTATGTGGACTTTTCGAGGATGGAATTTACGCATCTTTGTAAATCCTCCGAATGGTCCTTGTTGGGAATAACGATACTGATAAGCGGTGTGGAGGCTATCTTGTATCTTATCTTAAAAATTGTTTCAAATGCACGTGTACCGGTTATCTTAAAATCGGTATATCCGTGAGCTCTCAGGTGGTCCGCAACGGCACCCTTTGCGGCTGCTATGGCGTATTCCTTGGCGGAGATGTTGGAAGCGACACTTCCCGAATGACAACGCCAATAGTACATAAGTCTCGGAACATGAACTATGCATTGTGCCTTATCGGTAAGTCTTAAAATCATATCGTGATCCTGGCTTCCGTCAAACTTCGTTCTGAACAGCTCGGTGCCATCCAAAAGCGTTCTCTTAAATACACTGAAATGGCATATGTAATTGTTGGCTCTCAAATTGTCGGGCGCATAATCGGGCTTAAAGTGCATTGTAAGCATGTGATCGATATTTCCCGATTTGAAAGTCGTTTCATCGCAGTAAAGATAATCCGCGCCTTTCTCGTTTATGGCCTTTACATACTCGAACAAAACGCTCGGATGAAGGATATCATCATGATCAAAAAGTCCGATATACTCGCCGGTTGCAAGCTTTAAGCATTCGTTGGTGTTTCCCGAAATACCGTAATTCTTTTCGAGCTTTGCGTAAACAATTCTCGAATCGTTTATGCTGTCGACCATTTCCTTTATATACTCATGGCCTTCCGTCGAGCCGTCTGCAAGACACAATTCCCAATTCTTATATGTCTGCCATAACACGGAATCAATCATTTCCCTGAAAAAGTCCTTGGGAGTATTGAAAAGAGGCACAAGAATCGAAATCTTAACCATGTTGGGAAATACGGTTTCCTCTTCTAGCTTCCTTGTCGCGTCATCCGGAAAGCTTAACGTTCCGTACGAAGCCATCGCCTCATGCTCACGCTTCTTGTAATCAATCTTGTTCAAAACGCCTCTGACGCCACCGAGATTTTTAACGCGGGTGAAATTCCTTATGCAAAAATGCATCGCCTTACGCATAGGTGCACTTGCTTTCCAAAGAGGATTGTTCTTTATGCGGTTAAGCTTAAACTCAAGATCATCCTTCTCCTGCTCAAGCTCCGCAATTCTCTCGGCCAAGAGAGCATTGCGTTCAAGTTCTTCTGAAAGCTGTGAATTCAAATCCATTACAAAAATCTCCTTTATTTCACCGTGATTTCACGGTTTGAAAATGAAATAATCGTATCGCCGGTAACTTTCTTTACCGCCGCACTTCCGATTCTGTAAGTTCCCTTAGGAAGCTTACCATCGGGAATAATTACCGAGAAACCGCAAAGTTCAATATTTACCTGATCTTTACAATTGTTTAATAAATCATCCCTGTAAGCAGGTTCATAAGAAACCTTGAAAGTCTCCGTTTCCGATTGAAGCAGTAAAAACTTATCGAAAACCGAGTTATCGGAGCCTATGACAAAAGAAAAGCCCTGTATATAAGCTCCTTTATCGTATCCTTCAAACTGCCCGAACGTGTACTCCGAAAGCTCGCCGCTGAATTCAACGGTAACCTTAAGGCACTCATCTTCTCTGGCATCCTTAAAGGTAAACGGCTTAATCTTCTGCGCATAGGAAACCGCTCTTGAAAATTCATAAGTATTTGCGGGTACTATTCTTGTATCAAGGCAATCGCTTACATTGTACTTGCCGTAATAGAAATCCTGCGCTTTTAAAGCATTATGCCTTTCGTAAAGCTTATGTCTTTCGGACATAAGTCTTTTAATTGACTCGGAATCCGTATCGTGTCCTCTTGAAAACGATTCGCAATGTACAAGAGAAATGTCATTTAAGCAGACATTCTGATATCCTGCCTCAAAAAGCCTGAAGCAAAGATCCACATCGTTAAATGCAACCCTGAGTTCTTCATCAAACCCGTTAGCCTGCATAAACAAATCCTTGCGAATCATAAGGCATGCGGCCGTAACCGCCAAAAGATTCTGAGGAAATCTGTTGAATCCGTGATAATGCGATACAGAATCATCCATAAACTGAAGCTTATGCACCGGGCCGATACGGTTATTAATAACACCGGCATGCTGAATGGTGGTGGAAGAAGGATACAAAAGCTTGGCGCCTACGGCACCGGTGAATTTGTATTCCGCTTCAGAAAGCATGGCGTTAATCGTATTGGGCTCGGTAATAATCACGTCATCATTCAAAAACAGCAGAAAATCGCCATTTGCAAGGCTTGCGCCTAAATTACACATACGCGAAAAGTTAAATTCCGATTTGACATATTCATATGTGAACGGATAATCCGCTGTAATTTTCTCTATTTTTTCACGGTTCTTGGCATTGCTTCCGTTATCAACTACCACAATATCCACATCAATTCCGGGATGCTTGACGTTATAGACCGAGGCTATACATTGACGTAAAAGATCCGGATTGTCCTTGGATGGAATAACAACCGTTACTGTTTTGGACAAGCTGTTGTTTTTAAGTGTCTTTGCAAATCTCTGCGCCGAAGGATCCGTTACATTGCAGTTATCGTAATCGGAAGCATGCAAAAGTATTTCCGATACATGACTTACGGAGCCGAGCATATTGCTTTCGCTCATGGTCACATATCTTAATATAGTATGGTATAAGTAGCGTACTCCGGTCTGAGTGTTTTTGAAGCCTTCCGAGAAATCAACATCTCTGAAAGCAGCTCTTTTAACCGCTACGATATTGCAAAAATAAAATCTGTGCAAAAATGCATTCGGCGACCATTTGGGTTTAAAGTAAGGATTACTTCTCGCGCCTTTTTTAACCTCGCCGTAAGAACGGGATTCGTCATCATCGCAAGCCGCTATGTCTTCGTCACCGTAGACAATGGCTGTACGTGTATTTTTCTCAAACTCCGCAGCAATCAAAGGGAGTGCTGTCGGTGTAAGTTCGCCGTTCGTAAATACTATAACGTCTTCGATAAAGCTGTTTACCGTAAAACCTCTTGAAACAGCCTCATAAGGGATAATTCTGAAAGTGGTCTTTCCCACTCTTGTTACAAAGGATTTATGCTTATACTCTTCGGGATCGATATCCGCCGGCGCCGCAATTACATTTTCCGTTTCGGTAACCGGTTCTTCGTAATAATCTTCATCATCGAAATCATCCGCCGGCTCGTTTTCGAGCTTGGAATCCTCATAAGAATTATTCTCTATATCTTTTATAAACGAAAGAGCATCGACATCGATTCCCGTAGCAAGGCCCTTGATCTTAATTTCCTTGGAAGGCTCCGGTTTGTAAGAAACTTCCTCTTTATCAAAATCATCCGCTTCACTTTTAACAGTCTCTGTTTTTCCCGTCTCGCCGGTATTTGAGAAAAGATGTTTGGCCTCAAATCCCAAAGACATGTCCGTACGTTCAAGCCTCGATTCTTTTTGAGTAATCCAGGCATCAAAATCAGATGTCTTTCCCCTAAGACATCTTTCATATTCCGCATCCGCCAATTTAGCAAGTTGTGATCTTAAAAATGCTTTCACATCTGCCATGAAATAACCTCCTTGTTGGAATATCGGTATAACCCCCCGGTTGTCCTAAAATATACGCTTAATATTTTCCGAAATCTTTCCTGCCGCTTCCTGGGGCATGATAAATATTTCCATCTCCGCATGGAAAGTATTTTCGGAAGATTTTGGAAGTCTATCAAACGAAAACTCCATATTCGGATCGTTTGTGGCAAAAACAAAAGAGTTGCCGTCAACACGCTTACCGTTTACCCGTAAAGCCTTTTTGTCTTCAACCGGGAATACTTCGTTATTGTATGTACAGCTTGTAACCGTCACCATACAGGATTCCATTAATGGATCGAGGCGAACCATGTTAACATCGGCGTTAAAAGTCAAATCAATTGAAATATGTGAATCATCAACATACGCATCATCAATAAAGAACGAATTTTCCTCGGAAAATCCGGGCATGCCGGGAACCGGCTTGTAAACCTGAAAACGATAAGCCTGTTTATGATCCATATAGTTGTTCAAAAGTTTAACCGGCTCGTATATCTTATATCCGATTTTGTCGCGAAGCTCCGAAAGAGCAAGATGGTTTCCCGTAATCTGTTTCTGGAATCGAGACTCATCATATCTGATATCATCAGCAAGTTCTTCGGAAATATTTAACCCGTCAAGAATTAAATCAAGATTTAACTTATTGGCATTTTTGTGTTCCAACGTATAGCAGTAAATGGTCCTGAAAGCAAGTTCTCTTGTAGGAATCGACTTTTCCACGGTCCACTCATAGTCTATAAGTGTCCACACATCATCCTTAACAATAATGTTACCGAAAATCATATCCCTGTTCGTTGCCTTAAAGTTTTCATTGAATCCGATTCTTTTAACATACTCGTCAAACAGCTCCTTAAATCCCTCGCTGTCCGTTTTCGCCGTAAATTCATTGAATCTTTCGGAAAGAACTTCACCGTCAATGTATTCGAAGTAAGCTGCCGGGCGTCCTCCCTCCACAGAAAGCTTACACTTGTTTACGGAAAGTTTGCTTCCTTCATATCTTTTACTCAAAAGGTCGTAATAGTTCTTCAAAGCTTCAATATGCTTATCGCCCACTTCAAATAACGCCTGTTTCTTTACTACCTTTTCACCGCCCATGTCCAGTATGCTTGTAAAGATGGCATATTCATCCGCGCGGTCATTGGAAAATCTTGCATAATCCACGTTGGTATCGGGGCCGAGCACAACCATGTATGAATTGGAATACTCATCAAACGTGCCGTCCTCTATCATTGTGTCAAAAGCAAGAGCTTCATCAAACAAATTCATCCGGTCTCTGTCGAAGTTTCTCTTGTTGTCAACAAGCTCACCCGATTTGGGAAGCCTCTTATCCGAAAAGACCGTATTCATAAACTTATAATCGGGATAAGGATAATAGAAATGATAATCATTTATCCCCGCATTATCAAAAAGCTTAATAAGCCCGTGTTTGGAGAAAGTCTTTACGCCGTCCTCCTTCTCGTAGCCTTCAATTCCCTTAAACCACTTTCCCAAATGGTCTTCCTTGCATCCCGAAAGATATTTAAGTCCCATCCTGTTTTCAATGGCAATCACAATGCGACCGTTCTTCTTAAGATGCTTCTTTAAAAGCAAAAGAAAATCCTCGTAAGGTGTATCCGACGCGATATAGCTTTGACCGTACTCCAAAACACCGATAAGGCAAATATAATCGAAATCCGAATCAAGGTTTTTCTCCACATCCGTGAAATTGCCCACATGAATGGTAAGATTATCGCAATCGTTGTGTCTGTAAGCATTTATAAGACTTCTCTTCTTAGATAAATCACAGCTTACGACTTCACCTGCCATCTCACATAAAGCGCCCGAAACAGCTCCGCATCCGGAACCCACTTCCAAAACCTTATCGTTTTTGGTAATCGGAAGCCAGCGTACAATGTTCTCGCGAATAGGAGAAAGATGATAAAATATTGGCCAATCTGCCTTTTCTTCAATAATTCCTTTAAATTCGACCGAAGAGCAGTCCTTGGCGATTCTTAAAAGTTCATCCTCGACAGCTCCGTCACAGTACAAATCCGCACCGCCGTATACCGAATAATCAAGTTTTACCTTTCCGATTTTATCCATCAATCATATTCCCCTGTTTTACCGTAATAGTGCTGTTCATATCATAAAAACCAACCGTATCTTTATCGGAAATAACCGAAACCGCCAAAGCATCGTAAAGTCTGTGGTAAACGGTAAATTGATCCAAAAGATAACCCGTACAGCCGAACGAAAGAAGATATTCGCCGCCCTGAAGGTCCATGTTCTGCGTAAAGGAAATCAAAAGTTCGTTTCCTGCGCTGACATCTTCAAGGAACGCCTTTTCATACATGGTATTCGTACCGCAAATCTCGGTACCCTTAACATTCTTTATGGAAAAAGCAAAAATCGGCTGCTTAACATCATTAATAAACTTAACCTTCATGTGAACCGAGAATTTACTGCCCTTTAAAATGGCATTCGTTCTAAGCCCGTTTGAATCTGTAATATAAATCTCTGTAATACGGGCATCATTCGAGCCGTATTCAAGTGCATCCGCATTCGTATCCTTAGCTACACTGTTTATCTTGTCATCCTTCTCATGAGCAAACTGGCCTACAAGAACCTGCTTATATAAATCAATCATTTCCTTGGGACCGCCCTCGGAAAGTTTTTCTCCCTTGTTTAAAACAACAACCCTGTCGCAGTACTTGGCAATCGAGCTTAAGTCGTGCGAAACAAAAAGAATCGTCTTGCCCTGTGCCTTGAACTCTTCGAATTTGTGATAGCACTTGGACTGAAAGAAAACATCTCCTACGCTCAAGGCTTCATCCACAATCAGAATTTCCGGGTCGATATTGATTGCAACGGCAAAAGCAAGTCTTACGAACATACCGCTCGAATATGTTTTTACCGGCTGATAAACGTAGTCTCCGATGTCTGCAAACTGTAAAATACTGTCGAGACGCTCATCAATTTCCTTCTTCGAAAATCCCATCATGGTACCGTTAAGATAAATGTTTTCGATACCGTTATATTCCTGATTAAATCCCGCGCCAAGCTCCAAAAGGGCGGAAATACGACCGTTTACGTTTACACTGCCCTCGGTCGGATTTAAGACACCGGTAATAATCTTTAATAAAGTCGACTTACCCGAACCATTGGTACCGATTATTCCGATGGTTTCTCCCTTATGAATATCAAGGTCAAAGCCCTTTAACGCATAATTTTCCGTATAATTTTTCTTGGATATTCCAAAAGCGTCCAGAAGTCTGTCGGAAGGCTTTCTGTAAAGCTTGTACATCTTCTTCAGACCACGTATTGAAATAACTGCATTTTTGTTTGTATTTTCCGTAGTATTCATTTACGCAACCACCTGATTATAATACGTCTGCAAAATGTACTTTAAGTTTCTTAAATACTACTCTTCCGATAATGAAGAATACTGCCGTAAATCCCCAGAAATACAAAGTATATCCGGGTTTCTCCCAGAAAAATGATGTCTTGCAAATCGAATCCCTGTACCCTTCGACAATATATGCCACGGGATTGATTCTTATAACAGTCTGCCATACAGGTGAAAGCTTTCCGATATTCCATAAAATGGGAGTCGCCCACATTCCGATTTGAAGCACAATCTGGATTATCTGGGACAAATCCTTAAAAAATACGACAACGGCAGAGGTCGTATAAGAAAAGGCCACCACAAGCACAAACATGCATAAACTGTAATACAAAAGCTGAATCGTATAGACACTGGGATAGAAGCCGTAAACAGTTGCAATAACGATTAGAACACATGCAAAGAATATATGAATAAAGGTTGCTGCAACAACCTTTATAATAGGCAAAATATCAATGTTAAACACTACCTTTTTAACAAGATAGCTGTATTCCGTAAGTGCCTGCGTTCCATGGTTTAAGCTTTCGGAAAAATAAAACCACGGAACAAGACCTGCCGTCAAAAACAAAACATACGGTATCGGGATATCTCCCGCTACCGCCTCGCTTCTTGACTGAAAGATCTTGTCAAACACTATATAGTACATAAGTACTGTGATAACCGGCTGAACAAGTGCCCATAAAGCACCGAGATATGAACCGGCATAACGCTTTTTGAAGTCGTTTTTTGAAAGCTCCCAAATAAGCGAAATAGTTTTTTTCATTAAATTCACACTCCGGCTTTGCGATCGTTAATATATGCGCTGAGTCCGCCCCACTTTTGGTCTTTCTCGCTCATAATAAGTTCCGTTCCTTCTTCGAAAGGCCACTTCACGCCGATTTCCGGATCGTTGTAAGCAATTCCGCCCTCATCATTGGGATGATAGAAATCGGAGCACTTATAACAGAATTCGGCATAATCGCTCATTACATAAAAACCATGAGCAAAATTCTTGGGAATAAAGAACTGCTTTTTATTTTCTTCGGAAAGCTCCACACCGAACCATTTACCGAATGTTTTTGAACCTTCTCTTAAGTCAACCGCAACGTCAAATACTTTTCCTTTTATTACACGAACAAGCTTGTCCTGAGGAAACTCTTTTTGGAAGTGAAGGCCTCTTAATACATTCTTGCACGAAGCAGACTGATTATCCTGTACGAAAGTAACCGTTACACCTGCTGCCTCAAAGTCTCTTTGCTGATAAGTTTCCTCAAAATATCCTCTTGAATCTACTCTGACTTCAGGTGTGATAACCTTTAATCCTTCTATTTCACAAGTTTCTACAGTAAGTTTTCCCATTACCTGTTCCTTCTTTCATTGTTTTCTAAGGTCAACCGTAATTATCCTGTTTCCGTCAATCGTCGATAACTCTCCGGTATCCGTGTATTGCCAGAAATCATACAGACCTTCATAAGTGGGAATTTCATTATAATCCCCAAGCCATATCCCGAACTTTTCAAGAGATTTGGCATTTTCATTATCATTTAACCAGGCAGCCGATTCATAGATCATGGATTCGTACCCGGAATTTTTGACGGTTTTTGCAAATGCTATTGCATATTGATTTCTCCTGTCCGAAGAAAGACCGTCTGCTCGTCCGATTCCTCCCGCGCTGTCAACGACAATCGCAAGCGGATAATTTACATATGCGCCTTCGCATATTTTGATAAGTGCGCTCGCCTCTTCCACCGCTTCTATTTCCGAAACCGCCTGTGAGAAGAAATAAGCTCCGACATCGAGTCCTGCTCTTTTAGCCATGGCTGCGTTATCATCAAAAGCAGTATCTTTTACGATTGCGCCGCTTTTGGCACCTCTGTAACCTGCACGTAACATGACGAAACGTATTCCCGAATCGTAAAGTTCCTTGAAATCAATGCTTTCATCCTTCGATGAAACATCAATACCGTAGGCCGCATATTCCTTAACCGACATATCATCGATTCGGTCAATACTTCCCATTGCGGAAGCACTGTAAACTCTTGTATCTTCCATTCGGCTTACAACTTCGGATTCATCATTAATTATTAGATCGATATCCGAAATCTTTTCGTAGGAAAGTTCACCCTTGACGGTAATCTTTGTTGAATTGTCGGGAACAACATAGCCTGTCATGGGGACAAGATTTACACTGTATTCCACAGGTTCAAGGTTACCGATATAAATAACCCCGTCCTTGTCGGTATCCTTATAAGTAACCGCATTTAAAGGATTATTTACTTCTTTCAAATTAATTTCAAACGCTTCGCCCGAAAACAGAACATTTCCGTATCCGTAAATGCTTACCCTTAAATCCTTGTAAACACTGTTTACGGATATTGTCAAAGTATTCATTTCACGGCTTACGCGCTTTGCAACAGATTCATCCTCGCCATCATTGAAAAACGTCGAATCGCTCATCCACGAATAAGGATCGTCACCGACAAAGTTATTGCGAACCGAAGTTTCCTCCACGGAAGCGGTCTCTTCCCTGACTTCGGTTTCTACCGATACGGGCGTTTCCTTAATCCACCGTCTTTTAATGGTTCGCCAGTTTGCGACAATCACAATACTGACAACGCCCAATATTAAAACAGTAATGATGGAAAGAACCTGTCCTCTGAGTTTAGAGTCCATTTGCTACCTCAGTAAGATATTTACCGTAATTGGTCTTAAGTAAAGGCTCTGCGAGCTTCAAAAGCTGCTCCTTATCGATAAAGCCTCTCTTGTATGCAATTTCTTCGATACAGGAAATATAAAGACCCTGACGTTTCTGGAATGTAGCAACGAAATCGGCAGCATCCAGAAGTGAATCATGGCTTCCCGTATCAAGCCAGGCGAATCCTCTTCCGAGAGTTTCTACCATCAAATCGCCTCTTGAAAGATATTCGTTGTTAATACTTGTAATTTCAATCTCGCCTCTTTTTGAAGGCTTAACGTTCTTGGCGATTTCCACAACATCGTTGTCGTAGAAATAAAGGCCGGGAACTGCATAATTGCTCTTGGGGTTCTGGGGCTTTTCTTCGATTGAGATAGCCTTACCGGTTTCATCGAATTCAACAACACCGTATTCTCTGGGATCTCTTACATAATATCCGAAAATGGTTGCGCCGCGATTTTCGGAAGTTCTCTTTGCCACGTCCCTAAGCACCTTTGAAAAGCTCTGGCCGTAGAAAATGTTATCGCCGAGAACAAGTGCAACAGAATCGTTTCCGATGAACTTATCACCGATAATAAATGCATCGGCAAGTCCGCGAGGCTGTTCCTGAATTGCGTATGAAAAATTCATTCCAAGCTGTTCGCCGCTTCCGAAAAGATCTTTGAAAACGGGCAAATCTCTGGGTGTCGAAATAATTAATACATCTCTTATTCCGGCAAGCATTAAAGTCGATAACGGATAGTAAATCATCGGCTTATCGTATACCGGCATAATCTGCTTGGAAATCGATTTGGTTAACGGGTAAAGACGTGTGCCGGAACCGCCGGCAAGAATAATCCCCTTCATAAAAAAGCTCCTTTACAGTCAATTTATTATCAGTCTTTATACATAGCCTTGTAATAATCCTGGTATGCGCCGCTTGTAACGTTCTTCATCCAGTCTTCGTTTTCAAAGAACCACTTAATCGTAAGCTTAATACCGTCTTTGAACATTGTCTCGGGCTCCCAACCGATTTCCGACTTAATCTTGTCGGGTGCGATTGCATATCTTCTGTCGTGACCCTTTCTGTCCTCAACATAAGTAATAAGATCCTTGTTGATATGTGCCTTTCTGGGGTCACTGTCGGGAAGCATTTCGTTTAAAGTATCAAGAATAATGTTAATAATCTCGATGTTCTGCTTTTCGTTGTGTCCGCCTACATTGTAGGTTTCGAAAAGACGTCCCTTGTTGATTACCATATCAATTGCCTTGGCATGGTCCATAACGTACAACCAGTCACGAACATTCTTACCGTCACCGTATACGGGAAGCTTCTTTCCCGAAAGAGCATTGTTGATGATAAGCGGAATCAACTTTTCGGGGAACTGGAAAGGACCGTAGTTGTTGGAGCAGTTCGTAATATTTGCAGGGAAATGATATGTATCCATATAAGCTTTTACGAGCATGTCCGAGCTTGCCTTGCTGGCTGAGTAAGGGCTGTGAGGAGCATAAGGAGTTGTCTCGTAGAAGTATCCGCCGTCTTCCTCAAGTGAGCCGTAAACCTCGTCGGTTGAAACATGTAAAAACTTCTTTCCGGGCTTGAAGGAGCCGTCGGGAAGTTCCCAAGCGGCCTTGGCGTTGTTAAGCATTACGAGTGTACCCAAAACATTGGTCTGAACAAATACTTCGGGATTTCTGATGCTTCGGTCTACATGACTTTCGGCTGCGAAATGAACAACATAATCAACATCGTTGTCGTTAAAAATCTTCTCGATAGCTTCGCTGTCGCAGATGTCTGCCTTGACAAAAGAATAGTTGTCTCTCTTTTCAATATCCTTAAGGTTCTCAAGGTTGCCGGCGTAGGTAAGTTTATCTACGTTAATAATTTTAATTTCACTGTCATACTTGTTGAACATGTAGTGAATAAAATTTGAACCGATAAATCCTGCACCGCCTGTAACTAAATAAGTTTTCATATATCCTCCTAAATTTCTTCGTATGAAGAAAATATTATAATTCGATTCTGTTAGGTCTGTGAGTAATCCGCTTCTCCGGCGGCGGAACCTTCATGTAATCGCCGTAAAGTCTTGAAAGAACATAATCGTAATCTCTCGGCGCCATGTAAAGTTTACCCTCAAATTCCACCTTGGACGGCGGAAAATAAATACTCTTTTCCATAGTCTGTTTCCTGAAATTGATGAAGCTTCCGAGGCTTACGAAATATTTGCTCTCATCGTTATGATTCAATTTCATGATGCGCTGTGTAAGTCTTGAAAGCACCGGCATCGGAAACAGCGATAGTATGGGTGATAAAATCTTTAATCCCACAGGATACTTCGTAGGCATCGTAGCACCCGTCCTTCTGAACTGGAAGGAGTTAAGTCCCTTAACGGCATAAGCCTGTATATCCTGCCAAAAGCTTCGCTCTTTGGCAGCATTGTCAAGCGGGAACACGTCAACGAATACACCCTTGTACGGAGTATTGATGGTCGAGTCCTGCTTCGTTTCAAAAATCGTACCGTGCTTCTTGACCTTGTTGAAGCTGATCCAATAATTGGGATCAAACTCGGTACAGTGTAAGTAAAATCTTGTGGAAAGCTCTGTCTGACATAACTTGGTGAACTTATCGTAATCCTTTCTGGGCATTGCCACATCGAGGTCGTCATCCCACGGAATAAAGCCCTTATGTCGCACGGCACCCAGCAAAGTACCGCCCACCAGAAAATACTGCAAGCCGTTCTCTTCACAGATACGGACTATCTCATCAAGTATTTCACACATAGTCGTATGAAGTTTTTTCAGAGTCTTCTCATCCAGCAATAAATCTTCTTCCATTCACACCTCACGCCATCATTATATTATAGCATTTTTCAAGTGATATTTCTACTCCTGCATGAATTCGACGAAATGATCCGAAACGGCATCCACGCCCTTATCCGTAAGTACTGTGTAGTCAACGTATTCGTCGATATTGTTCTCATCAATGAAGCTGAAATAATTATCGACAAAAGAAACACAATATTCAGTGCAGACAAGATATTCACGCATTGCATATTCCGCTTCGGTACCGCTTCCGAAGTTCGTCAAAGAGCCGAGACATCTTTCACCTTCCCACTCCGAATAGGTTAAGAAAGGAGAGGATACAACAATTCTCAAATGCGGGTAACATTCCTGAAGCATTTTAATTGAACTCTTCAAAGCGCCCATGTATGTAGTTACGTCAAATTCATCCGCGTCGCTGTACAGAATCGAAGACTGATAATAGTCGGTCGAAGCATACATCAGGACAAGCACATCGTAATCGTTCAAATCGATGCCTTCATACACAGCCATGTACTCGTCGGGGTCTTCATGCGTAAAGCATCCCGTTTCGTACTTGTTATATTCCTGATTGGCGTAATCTCGTGTACACATACCTTTAACAAGATAGTAAAGTGTAAAAGGTGACCAGTACTTACCTATCGGGAATTCATCGTCGGAAATAAATTCCGGAGCGGCAATCATGGACTGATTTGCGCTTATATCCGTTATTTCCCAGTCGGGAAGTTTTTTCTTTATCTCGCCCAGCAAAGTCATTCCGCTTTCGCTTGTCTTCTGAACCATGTAATTTCCCATAACAAGCATACGGTTAACACCGTCATCACCGTGCTCCTCCAAAATAGGCTTGTCGATATGAAATGACATATCAAGACTTTCGTTGGCAAATTCGGAAGGATCGATATTAGGATCGATTTCCACCGTGGAACTGTTCCACTTATTAAGCCTTACAATAACGATAATCACGCCCACGATAATAAGGGCAAGTAATATTAACTGCGGCCACCAGCCGAACTTTTTCTTTACCATAAGTATCTCCTGTTATCTTTCTCTCGTTATTTTTCCGTCTGCAACGCGGTAAATCATGTCGCATTTTTCAATCGTCTGAAGTCTGTGAGCGATAATAACCAAAGTCTTCCTGCCGTGAAGTGAATTGATTGAATCCATGATTGCCGATTCCGTATCACCGTCAAGGGCGCTGGTCGCTTCATCAAGAATCAGAACTTCAGGGTCTTCGAACAATGCACGGGCAATACCGATACGCTGTCTCTGACCGCCGGAAAGACGAATTCCGCGCTCACCGATCTTGGTATCAAGTCCCTCGGGAAGCGAGCGGACGAACTCATCAAGCTGGGCTTCCTTGAGCACTTCCCAAATTCTTTCTTCCGAAAGATTTGCATCATCCACGCCGAAAGCAACATTTGCGCGGATAGTATCATCCAGCATGAAAATCATCTGAGGAATGTAACCTACATTCTTAAGCCATGCTCTGTAGTCGTCTTTGGTGTTGACATCGTCTGCATAAACACCGCCTTCCTTAAGGTCGAGAAGACCCAAAAGAATATCGACTACCGTTGTTTTGCCCGCACCGGAAACGCCTACGACGCCGACTGCGGCTCCAATCGGAATATCCATGTTCGCATGGTCAAAAATAAGCTTGTCCGTCCTGGGGTAAGCATAAGTAATGTCCTTTAAGGAAATGTTCTTCTTAACCTCAAGCTTTTTGTCGGAAACCTTGGCAAAAGACATATCCGTCTTGTCTTTTCCGATTTCATCCTGAAGATTATCGCTTACACCCATAAAGAAAGGCTTAAAGTACGAAATGTTGTTGAGCTGATTGTTTATCTTGTTGGCGCAGGGCATCAGTTTAACCGCCGCAACCGCAAAAGCACTGAATGTGGGAAGCTTGTCGGCAAGGTTTTCGCCCATAAGCAAAAGTGCCAGCATATAAAGAATCATTCCCGCAATGCAGATAGTTTCGATTAAAAGTTTCGGGATATTGGTAAACAGCGAGTATCTTTGAACGGCGTTTACGTATCCTCTTCCGCACTTATTGTATTCATTTACGAAGTACTGCTCCTTACCGGTAACCTTTACTTCCTTGATGCCCATTACGGTCTGGGAAATAATCTTGAAAAGTCCGGCATAATAATCCTGATTGTCCTTGCCGGCCTTCTCCATCATGGGTTTCATTACCGCCTTGATAATCAAAAGCGTAATAAGCAAAAGTCCCGCAATCACTATGCACATAACAGGGTCCTGAAGCATAAGCACAATTACGAGTGCAATAAATACTATGCTTTCGGAAACTACCTGTAAAAGAGAAAGGATCAGACCATACATATTGTTAACGTCCGAAGTAATGTTTCTCTGTACAACGGCCGTGTCCGCGAAAAGGTAATACTCGTAACCTCTTCTTAAGTAGTTTCTCATCATTCGCTCACTTGTGCTGAACTGATTCTTGTAAACGAATGAGTACATTACCTTCCATTGAACGTAAAGATAAACGTTCTTAACAACGAATGCCAGAACAAGTGCAACCATTACGACTATCGTAAAAGTAACTGTACTTTTAAATCCGAGAGCGTTATAAACTCCCGAAACATATTTGTTGGATTCAATTGCCTCGGGTGAAATAACTACCGCAACAACCGCAATAACAAGGGAAATGCTTGCGGTTTCCAAAAGTGCGGCGATAATCATCATTAAAACAATTAAAATCATGCGGCGCTTCTGCTTCTTATCGAGAAGCACCATAAGCTTTTTGAGTAAATCTTTCATTATCCTTCAACCTTACATAAGATTTTTCTTCATATACTGCGTTTCCACCAATGATCTTTCAAAATCTCTTCTGGATTTATTGGCCATGGTCGAAAGAATAAGTCCCGTGAAAAACGACTGAATCGCAGCTATAAAAACAAAACCGCACACGATAAGCGTAGGGAATCGAAGTACAAGACCCGTTTTAATATAGTCAACAAACACGGGGATAAAAAATCCGACCGAAACAAGCAAAAGCAAAACCGACAAAAGGTTAAAGAAAGTAAAGGGCTTGTAGTTTTTGAACAAACCGAAAATAGTCTTTAATACCTTGAAGCCGTCACTGAAGGTTGAAAGCTTCGAAACACTTCCCTCGGGACGGTCTCTGTACTGAACAACCACGTTTCTGATGTCCATGTTATTGTTAACGGCATGAATGGTCATCTCCGTTTCTATTTCAAATCCTCTCGAAAGAATGGGGAAAGTCTTTGCAAATTCAAAACTGAAGGCTCTGTAGCCGGTCATTATATCCTTAACTTTGCATTTAAAAAGATGATTAATGCTGAAACGAACCAAATCGTTTCCGAGGTTGTGGAAAGGACGCTTATTCTCCGCATAATATGTGGATGAAAGTCTGTCTCCGACTACCATATCCGCATTCTCCTCCAGCACAAGCCTTGCCATCTCCCCGGCGTACTCCAAAGGATAAGTGTCATCACCGTCTATCATGATGTAACACATGGCATCGATTTCACGAAACATTCTTCTGATGACGTTTCCTTTGCCCTGAAGATATTCGTGCCTTACAATTGCTCCGGCTTCTTGGGCCAGTTTGGCAGTATCATCGGTTGAATTGTTGTCGTAAACGTAAACGGTCGCTCCGGGTACGTTTTCGATGGCATCCTTAACAACCTTCGAAATGGTAATTGCCTCGTTGTAGCAGGGGATAATCACAGCTATTTTGTCCATAACGTTCTCCATTTTCTATCTGTAATCTATAAAATCCAGACCCAGGTAAGCCTCATTGTCCAGATAAATCTCATATCCGTCTATTTCCGTAACAAAGATAAAATCATACGTCGAAAGACTTTCGGAAAAATCCGTTTCCTTGTTGACGACAAGGTAAGGTGTGTTAAGCTCGCGAAGCTTCTCAACCGCCTTCATCGTATCAACAACATCCATGTTTATGATGGTTCTCAAATCCTCGTCACCCTGCACGTAATCGAACAACACATCACGACCGTACGGCATGCATACATAAGGAGTGTACTGTCTTACGTACGTTACCATCTCATCCGGGAAACAACACAAAATCTCACGACCGTCCACGATAATTTCATCGCAAATCTTAACAACCGTCTGCGGAACATGATAAATGTTCTCCGCGGGAGTAAAAATCTCATTGGCATAAATGTACTTGCCCGAAGCCATAATCAGCACCATGCAGCATAAATACGCAGCAAATCTTTTAACACCCGTAAATACGTCGGTTATCTTCGTAAGCGAATACACAACAACGATACCGATAGGCATTATCCACAGAATGCGATAAAGAATTTCCTCGTTATGCACGTAGTAAATGTAAAGCCACCAAATCGGGCAAAAGAAAACCACCAATACATACAACGGATACTTTACAAGCGCATCCTTTATGTAAGCGTTCTTTTCCTTGATGGAAAGAAAAGCAATACACATAAGGAATACGACAAACACAAATCCCACACCGTTAAAGCTCTCGAAAATATTCAATATTGAGTTTACACATCTTGAAACAATATCCATACTTTGAAAAGCCTCACATCAAAATAGCATAAAGTAAAACAATTATTCCGTTGGGGATACAAAGTATCAGTACCCAAAGTTTATCCGAAAGCTTATTCTTCCGAATGCAAAAATATATGAATAACGCTCCAAGCATAATGATTGAAACGATATTACCGAATAAAGAGCATAATCCTGCGGCTAATTCAATTAGTATAATCAGGATTATATTTTTAACGTTTCTGATTCCCGTAACAGCAACTTCGGAAAGAATCAGAAACGCAAACGGGATTACAATGGCGGCCAGTGCTTCCTTGCCCTGCCTTGCCCTTGTAAGCATAAACGTTTCCGCTGTGCTTATTGAATAGTTTCCGAACATTGCAAATACGGCAAACAATGAAAGGAAGATATATCTGTTAATCTTCTTGTCCTTAAACATTTTAACAGCAAGTGCGTTATATATAACATATGTTATTGGAATCAGTGTAAGGGGCATTACTATGTGGCTTACCGTAGATACCGGGACATTTGACATCTTTGAAATAATCGAAAGCAAAATCGGGAACGGAGCCAGCGCATATCTGTAAGGCACCTTTGTAACAAATCCGGTATACGGATCTGTTCTGTACATGGTATCCGATACGGCACTGTTATTGGCTACGGCAACATAAAATGCATCATCGCCGTCCGATATCTGAGTGGTAACAACCTTGTAAAGCTGGAAGAATACTATTCCCATGAAAATACCGAGATAAAGTATTTCTTCCTTCGAAAGAAAGTTATTCTTACGTTCTTCTTTATTTTCCGATACGGTTTCCCAAACGGTCACCGCAATACCGCAAAGGGCAAGCGCACCGCATGCGGGAACAAATATATCGGTAAGCAGGGTTACGGATTTGTTAAGATAAACCATCGGAAGGCATATCACGAAAAACAATGCGAAAATCGTGATCAGACCATATGCACAGGATATGAGCATGTCTCTTTTACAGCCTTTAAGAAACAGTCTTCCCGTAAAATACGTAATCATCAAAACCGCTATGCATATTAAAAAACACCTGATCAACATGGGGTTCATCCAACAAACCAATCCTTATCTTAATCAAAATCAATCGAAACAACAAAAAGCAACGGCCATATAATCATGCACCACAGTGCATTTCGAAAATCGAAGCCTCTGAATGTAAAGAATGAACAATACAGAGAAATCAGTCCCGTTAATATTACCGAGCAGACGGTAAACTTATTAAACAACGGATTGACCGAAAATTTTCTTTTGACCTTTCTGTATATTAAAAGGCCCAGCGAAAACAAAAATCCGAGTACCGTCATTGCTACCGAAAAGACAGATGAAAACTTCCAATAAAGTGAAGCAATCGAACTGTTTTCGGTAAACAGGTCGTAAAGCATTCCGGTATATGAATATCCGTAGCCTTTACGGTTAAGTATCACCGTAACCGGTGCAAAGAAATACGACAAAATATCTTTGCCCCATTCAATAAGGTTTTCCCTAGTATTTCCGGTGATGCCGTAATCCTTAAGATAATCATTTACGATATCTTTATAATACTCGCCGTAGTGCTCCTTTAATGACGGAATATAGTCATCCCACAAGTAGTAGCTTGTAAGATACTGGCTGCTTACATTCGAAGTATCAAATCCGCTTTGCTCCATAACGTAAGTGTAATTAATCTCGCCGAAATGAGGCCATACGAATCTTTGAAGCTCGTAGTTTTTAACCGTTCTTTCACAACGCCCGTAAGCATCGGTATCGGCGCATTTAACATTTAAGAAAATAACGCCCGCAAAAATCAATCCGGCAACGAGCCACTTCACGAGACGTTCAACGCCACCCGGCGAAGCACCTTTTTCCGTAAAGAATTCAGGCTGCACAAAAAGCGAAACTACCGAAAGTAACAATGCAAAGTGTATGCTTGAAACCGATATTTGCATACAGGTTGACAAAACAAAAGGATTCGTCACAATAAAGAAAACAATTCCGTGAGACATAATAATATCATCCGAAACCGCTCTCGCAAAAAGCATTGCCGCCACAACGACAATACCTATCTGAAAAAGATATAAAATAATTGCCGTAGACGAAAGCTTTGAAGTATGAGACGAAATAAATCGAATTATCCTCGTGTATATCGTGCTCATGAATTCATCGGTTACAAGCGTATTTGAAGCTTCGATATACAGCTTTGAAAGAACCGTATCGGGAATAACCGTAATATTTTTAAAGCCCCATATGCACGCAAGTACCGTCTGAAATAACGTCAGTATGATAAATGTAATTTTTGAAGTCTTTTTAATGACCATTGTAGAATTCTTTTACCTTATCAATAATGTAATCAACTTCGTCGTCTTTAAGTCCGTAGTAAAGAGGAAGTCTTGTAAGTCGCTCGCTTTCCCTGGTTGTGTACTTATCTTCACCGCAAAATCTTCCGAACTTATTGCCGGCGGGAGCAGAGTGAAGCGGTACATAGTGGAACACGGACAAAATATTGTTCGCCTTCAAAAAGTCGATAAGCTCGGTTCTTTCCTTGATGTCTGCTGCCTTAATGTAGAACATGTGAGCATTGTGTACGCAGTTTTCGGGGATAAACGGAAGTTCAATCTTTCCGCTTTCCTTAAGTGATTTCAAACCGTTGTTATATCTGTTCCATACTTTAAGTCTGTACTCGTTAATTTCATCAGCCATCAAAAGCTGTGCATAAAGATATGCGGCATTCAAATCGCTGGGAAGGTATGATGAGCCGTAATTCTGCCAAGTGTACTTGTCAACCTGGCCTCTGTAGTACTTACTTCTGTCTGTGCCCTTTTCTCTGAAGATTTCGGCAGCCTCAACATCATCGGGATTCTTTATAAGAATGGCTCCGCCTTCACCCATACTGTAGTTCTTGGTCTCGTGAAAAGAAAGGCAACCGTAATCTCCGAATGTTCCCAAAGCCTGTCCCTTGTAGGTTGACATGATACCCTGAGCCGCGTCTTCGATAACCTTAAGATTATATTTCCCCGCAATTTCCATTATCTTATCCATCTCGCAACCGACACCCGCATAGTGTACGGGAGCAATAGCCTTTGTGCGGTCGGTAACAGCGGCTTCGATAAGGTTTTCGTCTATGTTCATCGTATCGGGTCTGATATCGACAAATACGCAGGTAGCGCCTCTTAAAGCAAATGCATCTGCCGTAGATACAAATGTGTATGAAGGAAGAATGACCTCATCACCGGGCTTAATATCCGCAAGAAGCGCCGCAAGCTCAAGTGCATGTGTACAGGAAGTGGTAAGCAAAGCCTTTGCTGTCCCCGTACGCTCTTCAAGCCAGGCATTATCCTTCTTGGTAAAGGCACCGTCGCCGCAGATTTTCTGCGCTTCCACAGCCTCTCTCATGTAATCCATTTCCTTACCGGTAAAAGGCGGCACATTGAAATTAATCATAGTTTTTATTTCGCCCAAAAGGCGAACTCCTTTCAGTCTGTCGAGGGTGCGAGCACATGGAAAGTCTCGCAATCATAGACATCATAATATCCGTAATAATTTAAGAATTCATAAAGAATCTCAAGCTTTTTTATATAAGTTTCCGTAAAGTATGCGCTTTCCGGATTCTCGGCATCCGAAACCATATAGGCCAAAGCATCGACCGCGTCCTGTCCGAGAATAATGGCAGGAAGGCTTCCGCCCTTTTCGGTGTGCATAAACTTCAGCTCCGTCATTTCTCTTTCAAACTTTTCAAGCGAATACGAAGCAAGCGACGGCCATACCGAAGATATTGCCGGACGTGCCTGCATGTAAAAAGAAAGACCTGCGGCATTTCCGAATACCAGCACTCTGCTGTCATTTAACTTCTCATTCCAAACATCCGTAAATTCGGAAATATACTGTGCATTTGAAGGAATTGTCTTCATTCCCTTAACTGTCGGATTGTTTGTAACCTCTGCCGTAAGCTTGATTCCGCCGCCGTCTCTGAATGAGAAGTTCAAGCCGAAAAGCAAGCTGTTAACAAATCCTGCGGCAACGATTATCGCACACATGGGTTTAACGGCACCGACAACCTTATCCTTGTCGATGATAAAAAGGTAATTCATTAAAAACGGAAGTAAAAGATACATGTTGTTAAGTGTCGAATACATTCCGTTGTTGCTACCTAAAGGAGTTACAAAAACCACCACAAAAATCAATGCGGCAAGAACTCTTAACGAAGTGTCCCGTTTCGGATTGAATCCCGTAACAAACAAGGACATAATTGCCAGCAAAAGAACAATAACGTTTATTCCGTACATTGAGCTGTATTCATAAAACTCAAATGTATAAAGGTTCGTGTATAAGAAGAAAACGATAAGGAAAAGGCCCATGAACGCCGAAATAACATATTTCAAAGAACCGATAACCTTATATTTCCTGCTTTCGTTATCTATCCTGCTTTCAATAAACTTAACCGACACAAATGAAGCGACAAGTACAACAAAAAGTCCGATAAACAAATACATTGCCCAGTATCCGATGCCGATGTATCCGGAAAAAGCCGTGAACACAAGCCCTTTTGGAGTGTACTGTCCGGACGCGTCTCCGCCGCCTTCAAACATCTGACCGATACCGCTTATATAAGCCTTCAAGCCCCTTGTCATGCATGCCAGTAAAATACCTGTACCGGCACCGATAACGTATCCTGCGATGCAGGCCAAAGTTTTCGAAAGTGCATCCTTAAATTTATCTTTCTTTATAATCGATGCAAACCATACTGCCGCAATCAATGCCGCTTCGCAAAGATTCGGAAGCCTTACAAACACGTTTAAGGAAAGAACCGTTCCCGCAATAACGAAATATAAGTACTTCCTGCGGCTTTCATCCGTAAGCTCTGCCTTGTAAATGAAGATGACGCCCAAAAGAAGCAAAAGGTATGAAAGATAATTGTACAAAACAGCACTCGGACACCAGCTTAAGCCTTCCGCCATCAGTAGCGCCCCAAAAGTCGCAAGACGGTTGAACTTCAAATCCTTAACCGCGAAAATGTATGCAACAACAGGTATTACCGCTCTTACGGCACCTGTATAAATGTTAAGTCCAAGCATAGTCTTGCCGCCGGGTAAAAATGTAAAAATCATACCCAGAAGGTTCGAAAGAAACGTGGAAAAATACCACATATCGTCAAGCTCATCCTCAAACAGAAAGTTGGTGTAATTGTATGCGGTATCCGTTATTTCAAGCCCCTTGTTGACTCTGCAATATGAAAAAAGAACAAGAAGCGCAAGAAATACAAGGTCTGTGATTTTGCCGTATTTACTTGTAAACGATTTAACTTTTTCGTTAAACTTCATTACTGCTCCCAAAAATATTATTTGAAATTACCCTGAATATTTTCCGTGTATTCACGAATAATGTATCTGGGGCGGCCTTTAACTTCTTCGTATATTTTTCCGATGTAATGGCCGATAATTCCGAGACTGAGCATGATAAATCCGCCTATTAAAAGGATAAGAAGAATGACGGTCGGAAATCCTTCTTTGGCCGTGCCCATAAAAAATTTCACCAGAGTCTGAATGCCCAGAACAACACTCATCAGAATCGAAATCACGCCCAAAAACGTAACAATCTGGAGTGGGAAAGTTGAAAAGCTGGTTGCGTTGTTTATGGCATATTTGAATAACGAGCTGTAGGACCATTTGGTGGAGCCGAACTGCCTTTTTTGAACTTCGTATTCAACCTTTACGGTCTTGAAGCCTACCCAGAAAGAAAGAGCCCTGAAGAAAGTGTTTCTTTCCGGCAAAGTTAAAAGTACGTTTACGACCTTTCTGTCCAGAAGTTTGAAATCGGAAGTCGATCTCATGTCGATTCGGATAAGCCTGGTCATAATCTTATAGAACATTGACGCGCAGGCTTTGTGAAACAGCCCTTCCTTGCCTCTGTCGGATTTAACGCCCTCTACAACCTCGAAGCCTTCCTGCCACTTTTTGAACATGACGGGAATAAGCTCGGCGGGATGCTGTAAATCGCAGTCCATAACGACAACGCAATCTCCCACGCATGCCGAAAGACCTGCGAAAATGGATGCTTCCTTGCCGAAGTTTCTGCTGAAGCACACACCCTTGATGCGACTGTTTCGGGATGCCTCATCCTTTATACGCTCATAAGTATTGTCCGACGAACCGTCGTTGACAAATACAAGTTCATAATCGATTTTTTCCTGATCCAGAAGGCTTGAAAGAACCGAAGCCGTATTGGAAATATTGTCTTCCTCATTGAACGAAGGAATAACTACGGATAACAGAGCCATAAGCACCTTTCCTATCTGACATTTTCAGTCTTTACGTATAAAATACCATCCGATACAAGTGTTGAACCCTCGTCCGGGAACGACGCCATGTTGGCGTAAAAGTCCTCGTTGTAGAAATCGGTAACGTAAGTATCGGGAAGAATATTAAAAGTAATACCAAGATAATATTTAAAGAAGTCGGCATAATTTTCACCTCTGTACAGAAGGTAATCGCCGCCGATTCCCAAGATGTTTCCCGTAACATCGCCCGTTACATCGGTAGTCGGGAAATTATCGTTTCCCACAACTCCCACCATCGCAATCGGGATTCCGTGATAGTATCCCTCGGTCTGCTCGATACGGTCCGCAAGTCTTACGCAGTACGCATAAGTTTTTTCATACTTTTTGGAAAGATTCGAGTACGCGATGTTGTCGGTAACAATGTAAACAAAAGCAATCAAAGCTGCTGCCGAAAACGTAAGCCATACGGTAAGCACATTTAAGCCCGATTCTTTGTCGCCGGCAAAAATGCCTTCATCAATTATTGCCAAAAGAAAAATCGGGAACAAAATCCACTGATAGCGCATCAGTACATGGTATGTGACATCCGTTGAAATAACCATGATAGCATTGGTTACACAAGGAATCACAAGAATAAACAAAATCGAAAAAACGTAGAACAGAGGCTTTTTCAGGTATCCGCGCTTTCCTGCCTTCTTTACGAAGATAAAAAGCGCCGTAATAAATAACACCGCGAAAAGCAAAACGGCAAAAAGGTTGGGAAGGAAAACCTTTCCCGAAACCGAGAACACTATAAAATCCGAATAAATCTTCTTTACCGTCTCAAGAATTCCGACACCGTTACCGCTTGCCATATCCTTAATGCCCTGGTAATCGGCAAGCTGTTTATGCTGAATCAAAAGAAGAATTCTGAGCATTACGTAATAGAACACAACGCCCGTAACACCCATGGCAGCATATCTTAAAACATTTCTGAGTTTAACGGATGCCTTACGATCGCTCATTAAAATCACGCCGCACAAGTAAACACATAAAAGCATTGCAACGCACAAATATGACTGATAAGTACCCATGCCGGTTCCCAGCAAAATACCTGCCGGGATAAAGCACAGACCGAATTTGTCATCTTTCCCGAAGGTTTTTACAACATAAACCGCCGATACGCACAATAAAAGACCGAGCGTATAGCCGTCCATTGTAAATACATATGCGAAATTACCGCAAAGCCCCGGATATGTAACCATCAAAGCACCGATAACCGCGGCAAATGCGTTGCTTTTGATGTCAAGAATATTCACCGTAAGACAGGCAGTTATTGCCAAAAACAGAATGGAAAGCACTCCGATAAGCCACGGAAGTGAATAGAAAGATGATATTGCACAAGCCGGCATTAAAAACCATCTTCCGGAGGTAATCATATTCTGATCGAAATATACACTGGCAAGGCCGTCATGATTGGGAATATCATTTACAAGCGCCACCATGTGCGTAATGATTCCCGCAAATAAAGCCGAAAGAAAAGCTGCTTTACCTGCTCGTCCCAATTTGCCTTTTATTGTTGAATAAACATCATCAATAGTTAATAGTTTCACGTTACCCTCCATCCTTATTGGGGAATGGCTAATTTATCTTTGCATGGCATCATACATCACATCGGCAAGAAGCGAACTGCCTTCAAGGTTGTAATGCATTCCGTCATATGAATACTCTAAAATATTGTCCGCATTAATCGGACCCGACATAGGCGCATAAGTTATTCCGTATTCGGCCGCAATCTTCTTTTCAATCTCAAGATAGTCGGGAAGCGTGCCGTGGCCGGTACTAACGGTATCACTGTCGCCGGAAACGTTGTTATACGGAGCACCGATTAAAATGATTCGCGCATTCGGTGCCGCAACCTTCAAATTATCAATCGAAGTTCTTAAAGCACCCTCAAACGTATAAATATCGTAAGGGTCTTCGGGGTTTTGAATACGCATTCCCGAAAGATAATCATTCAAACCATGACATATAAAAACAAAAGCAGTCTGGTTGAAATCCGTATTTGAAAGGGTTTCAAGCAAATCCTTCAAAAAATCCATTTCCCCGTCGTGAAAATCCACGTAATAATCGGGGTGCTCGGCCTTCTGAACGGAAAAATCATCCTTTATCATGGCTTTGGACAATTCAACCATGGAATAATATTTCCAGGGATTACCGTCCGCCTCGGAATTTTTGACACCCGTAAGTGTTGTGCCGCCGATGCCTGCGTTAAGCGTTGAAAGGCCGGTTCTTTCTTTAAGCTGTCCGACTGCGCAGACATCATATCTGAAAGTTCCGACGTTGCTGTCTCCGAATACCACAATATCGTAGGATTCCGTCTTGGGATTTTTGTTGTAAAAAGCCGACCCAATAACAATACCCGCAATACATAACGAAACAACAATGGAAATTATTAATATTTTATTGTTTTTCATCCTTAACAATCCTGTCTTTAATAACGTACTGAGGTGAGTTGTTCATGCTGATGTACATACGACCGATATATTCTCCTATCATGCCTAACATAAGCATCATCATTCCTCCGATGAATACCACGGCACTCATAAGTGCCGAAAATCCGGTGGGAACATCGGGAACAACAAATCGTTTAATAACGGTATACACGCCGTAAACAAATCCCATAAATGCAAGAATTGCGCCAAGCCCCGTTGCAATTCTTAAAGGCTTAACCGAAAAAGCCGTAAATCCGTTAATCCAAAGATTTATAAGCTTTCCGAAGGTGTATCCCGAAGTACCGACTTCACGGTTTCTGTGATTAACGTCCACATTAACAATGTTTTTGGTGGTACGAAGCACAAGACCGATTACATAAGGATACGCGTTCGTATAATTTATCATGTCCGCCACAACAAAACGCTTTACGGCAAAATAACTCGAAACGAATAAATCCTTCGGCTTTCCCAGAAGATACTGCGCCATCTTTTCGTTCATAAAAGTACCGAAATTTCTGAACGCCGAGTGCTTCTTGTGGGCGTATCTTGCATAAACCGCGTCAGCTCCTTCATCAAGAGCATTTAAAAGCTTGTCAACTTCACAGGCAGGTGTCTGTCCGTCATCGTCAAGGCATACCGTATAGTCACCGCCCGCCTCGCGAAGGCCCGCCATAAGTGCGCTGTGCTGTCCGAAATTTCTTGCAAAATCGATACCCAAAACGTTATTGTGGCTTTCAACAATCTTCCTGATTACGCCGATTGTGTCATCCGGTGAACAGTCATTTACAAGAATGATTTCGTATGTATATTTGTCCTTAAGCCCCTCCATCGTTGTGTCGATTTCCGCAACAACTTTTTCAAGAGTAAGCTCCGATCTGTAGCATGGAATAACAAAAGAAACTGACTTCATTTTTTCATCCCTTTTTAATCAAAAATTGGTATCAGGGCATAAAAGCCCATCATTTTTGATTATACGATAAAAGCCCCTATAAGGCAATCACTTTGGGACGGTTATTGTCTTTTAGAAAAAACAAGAACCCCGCAGGTGATGACCTGCGGGGTTGGAAATTTATTTTACCTTGACTGTCTTGGTTGTTGACCAGTCGGAATAGTATTTTTTACTCTTTACAGTCTTGAAAGTACGAACTCTTACGTAATATTTTTTCTTGGCCTTAAGCTTCTTTACAGTCTTTGATGTTGTCTTGGACGATTTAACCGTCAAAGACTTGGCATCCTTGAAATTCTTCTTAAGTGCATACTGAATTTCGTAACCGGAAACCTCGGTCGTTTTCTTTTGCCACTTCACCGTAAAGGACTTTGAACCGGCCTTTATCGAGACAAGCTTCGTCTTTTCGGGAACTATCTTGTACTGGAGCGTTTTGGTTCCGGTATAATGACCTCCCTTAAGCGTAATCTTTACGTTGTAAGTGCCAATCTTTTTGCTTGTCTTGGGGAAGCTTACCGTATAGTACGAGCTGCTTATGGTCTTGCCTTTACTGTCTTTGGCGATAAACTTGGGCTTTATATTCTTTCCCGTATATGTTAATGAATCTTTGGAAAAAGAAAGTTTACTTGCGGCATAATATTGGGTACTGCTTTGAACCATACCGCAGTCGGCACATTTTATTTCGAACAAGCCGTCCGATGTAAAGGTCGCCTTCACATCAGTAGTCTTCAGGTCATGTTTATGGCTTTCCAATTCTTTCCCGCAATTTACACATTTCTTGTAATGATTGTTTGCATCGTAGCTGTAACCGCTTTGCTTAACATGATCGCCAAATTCACCGTATTCCTTACCGCATAAAGTACACTTTGCTTTTGATATGCAGGTTGCCTGTCCGCCGCCGCAAACATGATTAAGGTTATCTTCCCCAAACAGTTTTTTTACATCATCGGAAACAGAAACGGGCTTGCCGTAAATGGAAGCGGGGAAGAAGTATGATTCAAACTCATCAATCATTTCGGAATTAAGTACGTTGGTTATTACCGCCTTTCCGTCTTTAAACTCATACTTAAATTTAAGTACGCCGTCCTTAAGGCTTCCCAAATTGATGGCTCCGTTATAAAAAATGCCTTTAAGATTCTTGCATCTGTAAAATACATTTGCGCCTATTGAAATATTGCTGTTCGGGAGTACGACATACTTAAGACTGTCGCAGCCGCTAAAAACATTATCTTTTATTGCTTTGACCGATGAGGGAATCGATATGGTTTCAAGAGCTTCGCAGCTTCCGAAAGCTGCGTCACCTATTATCTCAACCGATTCGGGAATCGTTACATTTACAAGATTTTTGCAGTTTTCGAATCCCTTTTTGCATATTTCGGTAACAGAGGAAGGTATGGTAATCGATTTGACAGCGTAATTTATGTATGCGCCGCAAATGGCATCTCCGAGTATGCGCTTAACCGTTGACGGAATAACCATATTTTCACCCGAATATGTCGAAGCATCAACAAGCATACCGTTTATAACGACAAAAGGATCCTTCGCACTTTGGTCCGATATCCATTTTGTTAAGGCAAATGCAGATTCTCCTATTTCGATAACAGAGGACATATTTTCAAACGAAATGTCCAGGTTGCCGCATCCGTAAAAAGCATTATCCCCTATAATCACAACAGATGACGGTATATTTATTTTGTTAATACTGTTGTAAAAAAAAGCATTATTTCCAATACGTTTCACGGTATTCGGAAGGATAATCTCGTCGTTATTATAATTATGTTCTTCATTACCAAGATTAAATGCATTGTCGCAAATTTCCGTAACACCAAAGGGTACTTTCACAACCTTGTCTTGGCATGCGGTTGCGTCCAAAAGAAGATTGTTTATAATTAAAAGCTTACCTGCTGCGGAGTTCTTCTTAATATCAAGCCATGGTGTACCTTTAAATGCATCTGTGCCTATGGCCGTAACGGAAGCCGGAATATCAAGTGAATTTAGTGATGTGCAGAAGCTAAAAGCATCGCTTCCGATGGTTTCCAGCTTTGAGCCGGATTCAAAATTGATTTTTTGCAAAGCTGTGCAGCCATAAAATGCATTATTTCCGATGGAGGTAACAGACGCCGGTATTGTAACGGACTTAAAATCAGTAATCATCGAAAACGTGTTTGGGAGGATTTTTGTGACGGGATAACCTTTATATTCTGATTTAATCGTAATAGTATCAGCGTGCGGATATGAATAATTCCATGCATAGGCAGTATCGTCATCATAGTCCACGGCGTAGCTTACATCCGCATATGCCTTCGAAGGTAATATTGCAATAGCAATCACTCCTGCAAACAATGCAAACAATAATTTAATTCTGCAATTCATTTTGTTCATAATCTTCTCTCCCTAAGCCAAATCAATATTTCTCATTCAGCGTACAGATTGTATCATCATATATTTCCTCATAAAAGTAACAAATTGCAACCAATATAAAAGGCACGGCAAAACCGTGCTTTTATTGTTCAACCTCATATGTAACTATATCGATTTGCCCGCCGTCAATCTCCATTGCATTCTTTTCGTACATGGTTTGCACGAAGCCTGCTTTTTCATGAAGTTTTCTGCTTGCGATGTTTGTCGCAAGAACCCTCGCATACATTTTCTTTAGGCCGAGTACCTTAAAACCGTATTCGTACACCAAAAGCTTTACCGCTTCGGTTCCCATTCCTTTACCCGAGGGAGCGTTCAGGCTAAAGAAAACGCCCGACTCCATCAAATTTTTTCCTTCATCGTAATGTTGAAGATAGACAACCCCGACGGGCTCATCCGTTTCTCTTACACACACCACAAACTGGTGAACAAGGCCTTTAAACACCTTGCCTTCAAGCCACTGCAGATGTTCGTCCCTCGTGATGGGCTTTCTGTAAAAGAAATTTTTGACGGTTCGCTCACAATTTCTCCACTCAAGCACCATATCGGTATCAAATACGGTAATCGGGCGAAGATAAACGTTTTCTCCGTATATTCTAATGTTCTGATCACAAGCTTTAAGCGGCATATCTGCAGAATATCCTTACTTGGTATAATAGTCTAAAACCTTTCTGACCGAGGTAATGGTATCATTAACGTCTTCATCGGTCATTGCGGGATAAAAAGGAATGCTTACGATATTTTCATATATCGCTTCGGCAACCGGGCATAATCCCTTTTTATATCCGAGGTCCTGATAGTACGGTAAATAATAAACCGGAATGTAATGAACCTGCGGAACCGTACCCTCTGCCGCAAGAGCATCGAAAAACTCTCTTCGCGTACATGAAAGCTTTTCGGGATTAATTCTGATTACGAAAATATGTCTTGTCGAATCCGACTTTTCAACAGTCTTTTGAAGGAACAATCTGTCATCTCCTTCGAAAGCCTTTTCATACATGGCGGCAATCTCTTTTCGGCGCTTTGAAAAGAAAGAAAGCTTATCAAGCTGGCTTAATAAAAGAGCGCACTGAATGTCCGAAAGACGATAGTTGTAGCCAAGTGAAATCTCCTCATAATACCAGGGATCATCGGTTTTATTAACCATCATGCTTCTGTCCTTGGTAATACCGTGTGTGGAAGCAAGCTTAAGCTTCTTATACAAAGCTTCATCGTTGGTCATGCAGGCGCCGCCTTCTCCGCTGGTAACCGTCTTAACCGGATGAAAACTGAATGTCGTAATATCCGCTATCGAGCCCACGGGCTTGCCGTCATATAAAGTACCGATTGAATGAGCACCGTCTTCGATAAGATAAAGATTATGCTCTTTGCAAATCTTCATAAGTCTGTCGAGTTCAACCGCCTGACCCGTATAATCCACAGCAATAACCGCCTTGGTTTTGGGAGTAATTTTCTTTAAAACATCATCGGGATCAATGTTGTATGTTTCTTTGCAGACATCGGCGAAAACAACGGTTGCGCCCATATATCTTACGCAGTTTGCGCTTGCCGCGAAGGTAATTGACGATACGATTACCTCATCACCCGGCTGTAAACCGATTGCCATGCACGCCACATGCAAAGCAGCGGTACCGTTGCTGACGCTTACCGCATATTTGGCATTGGTAATGTCGCATAGTCTCTTTTCAAGTTCGGTAACCTTGGGGCCGCAGGTTAATGCTTCACTTCGTAAAGTTTCGCAAACGGCTTCTATGTCCTTCTCATCTACGCACTGATGGCCGTAGAATATTTTACTTTTGCCCTCTCTAACAGGTGTACCGCCAAAAATAGCAAGTTTTTCCATTACACTCTATCCTCTTTAATGAATACAGGTTTTAAATAAATCAGATTAAACATCATCGTGCCAAAGAAAAGGTTCAACGTCTCGCCGGTCATAAGGCCCAATGTCATCGGGACGAACAAAAGCGGCATAAGATATGATATGGATCTGTTCTTTAAGTAACCCTTAATCGTAACGACGATGCTGTAAATCCAGAATCCGATGTAATAAATTCCGGCGATGATGCCGTACTGATACGTAAAATCAATAAACGCATTGTGCGCCGAGTACGCATAGTACTTTCTGACAAGAAAGCCCTCGCCGATTGTTCCGGTTAATGTACAGCGTTTCAAAAACTCTACAGCGAGTACGATACGGCCGGATGTAAATTTATCAATTGTATTGATTACCGGCATTTCCTTGAACAGCTTGTAATTAAAGGACGTGGAGGAATCCATCATATAAAGGATTCGCGAAACAAAAAATCCCACAAAGCCTTTGATTCCGCCCGCTTCCACCAAGGAATCCCAATATTCCTTGTCAAAGTTTTTGCAGATGTTCAAAAGAACAATTACCGCAACAACAAAGAATACGAAAATGCCGAACAATAAAAGAAACCGCTTCACACGCTTTTTCGAAGAAATATCGCCTCCGAAAATGAAAAGCATCGAAAGACTCATAACGGCACCGATTAACATTGTACGGGTGTTAATGATAAGCATTATTCCCAGCACAAATGCCATTCCGATTACGGACATGACATAATAAACGCTCTTTCTTGTGTATCGCTTTTTGGATGCAATAATCGAAAACAATGCTGCGGCAAAAGCACCGCCGACAAAAATACCGAACTGACCGATATTTACAAAGGAACCGTAATATCTTCCGCCCGTATAAGGGTTTCTTATAAATGATCTGATAACTATATAAACGAATGCGAAAAACCAGGCATTGGAAAATCTGAATACCAGGTTTTCGTAATCTTCATGGGACGTATAAACCGAAAAGAAAAGCAAAATCGGAAAAATCAGAACCAAAGGCTCCCATCTTCCGTGAGCAAATATACGCATAAGTCCGAAAAGCACAAGTAGTACGGCTACCGATACCGGATTGAGTCTCTTTATCAGGTTTTTAACCTCGCCCTTCAAAATCAGGTCGATGATAATCATTAAAACAAGCCATTGAATTGCCGCGCGTAACGTAATGAGTTTAACGACATCGGGGCTTTCAATAAACCTGCGGCTGTAAAAGTAGTAAACCGGAATAAGTACGCACGTCGTTGCAAGAGACGTAATGTTTAAAAGCTTTACCCTCTCGATAACGAAAATGACGACAGTTACAAGGAAAATAACCTTGGATACAACTATATCCTTGTCTGTCTGGTATTGTGCATCGTTAAAATCGCATGAATAAATCAAGGCAATAGTCGGCAACAGTACGTATATGATATTCAAAAAAGCAGATTTTACCTTGTTTGCGTTATCCATTCGTCGTCGGTCCTGTTTTTATTTTTCCAAATCAATAGTCTTTAACAAATCGCGAATCTGTTCAACGGAAAGCCACTCCGTATTGTTTCCCGATGAATAAGAAAATCCTTCGGGAACTTTCTTTCCGGTGGGTGTAGGAATCTTATTGGAGCTCCAAACCATCTGAGGGTAAACAATGAAATGCTTGTCGTACTCGTAGGTTGTAAACGAATCTTCCGTTGTAACCATAATTTCGTGAAGCTTTTCGCCTTCACGTATACCGATTTCAGGCTTCTTGCAACCGGGAAGCATTGCTTCGGCAAGGTCTGTAATCTTGAAGGAAGGAATCTTTGAAATAAATGTTTCTCCGCCCTTTGCCTCGGAAAGAGCCTTAATAACAAGCTGTACGCCTTCGTCAAGGCTGATCCAGAATCTGGTCATACGATAATCGGTAATGGGAAGCTCTGTTCCGCCGTTCTTGATGATGTTGTGGAAGAACGGGATAACCGAACCGCGGCTTCCGGCAACATTTCCGTAACGAACAATTGAAAAGTTGATGTCCTTGGAGCCTGCGTAAGCATTGGCTGCGATGAAAAGCTTATCGGAAACAAGCTTTGTACCGCCGTAAAGGTTAACGGGGTTAACAGCCTTATCGGTTGAAAGAGCAACAACACGCTTAACGCCCGAATCAAGTGCGGCGTCGATAACGTTCTGTGCACCGTTAATGTTGGTCTTAATGGCTTCGGCGGGGTTGTACTCGCAAGCGGGAACCTGCTTCAATGCTGCCGCATGAACAACATAATCAACACCCTCCATAGCTCTTGTAAGTCTTTCCCTGTCTCGGACATCGCCTATAAAGAAGCGTAACTTGGGAGCATATTCCTTGAATTCGTTCTGCATAATGAACTGTTTGAACTCATCGCGGGAATAAATAATAATCTTCCTGGGTTCGTAATGAGTAAGTACATACTTGGCAAATGCCTTGCCGAATGATCCGGTACCTCCGGTTACGAGAATTGTCTTATCGTTTAACATATCAAATCGCCTTTCTAATGCGTACATTTCGTACGCTCATTTTCGTATTTTATATCCGTAAAAAGAAATATATCAAATCATTTTCTTAATTATTTTTGAATTCGTTGCTTACTTCATAAGTGCAAGCCACTTTAAGGCTATGGCTTTCGGTGAATATTTCTCCCTGATTTTGGAAGCTTCCAAGCCAACCGTCTCGGCAAGTTTTTCATCATCGCAAACCCTGCACATTGCCTTGCACAAGGCATCCGCGTCGTTTATCGGAACCAAAAATCCGTTAACCGAATCTTCAATCATCGCAGCCGCTCCGCCTACGGGACAATCCGTGCAGATAACCGGCATACCCAGCGCCATCGCTTCAAGCATCGTATTGGAAATGCCTTCGTAGTTGGATGAAGAAACGTACATTTTCGCCGTTCTCATTTTCTTTTCCACATCGGAAACATAACCCGGAAGTGACAACACATCGAAAACGTTGAACTTCTTTGCGGTATCCGTAATATTATCGTACTCATCACCCTTTCCGTAAATAACAAGTCTGTAGCCGGGATGAGTTTCTAAAAACTTTGAAAATGCTTCGATAAGCATCGGGAAATTTTTCTGTTTGCTGAGCCTTCCCACCGCAACAACAACATTTTCCTTCGGTCCCTCGTAGCGGACCGGAATACCCTCGTGTACGGGGTTTTCGATAACAACGCCCTTTTTTCTTAACTTTAAGGGGTACATATTCATAACCTGCGTGGTCTGAAATACAATTTTATATGCTTTCCCGTAAAGCATGAATTCATAGCGTGACTTTATGAAGGACTTAAGCCTTTCGCTCGGGTCGTTTCGCTCCGAAACAATTATTTTCTCTTTAAGTCCGAGTGCCGCCAAAAGAACAACATACGCTATTCCTCTCGGAAACGCCACTATATAATCATAATGACCCGCCTTCATTTCACGGCGAAGACGGCGTATTCTCGCAAAATACTTTATTACCTTGCCGGACGAAGCGTAAGTGTATTTCTCAAGAGCAATATCATCACTTAATGCGTAATTGTCTTCTTTTTCCCCACGAATAAGAATCATCTTCACTTCGTGGCCCAAAGCCGCAACTTCGTTGGCAACCGAAGTCATTACGCGCTCCGCTCCTCCGTCACACAGACAGGAGTTAACAAACAATATTTTCATTTTCGTCTGAACCTCTTTTTAGTAAATCGTCGTAACGCTTATTGCAAATTGCCAGCACGACAAGCAGGGCAAAAATGACTCTTACATATTCCATGAAGTTTTCATAGAAACACGTCGTAAGCCACATAAACAACGCAATTCGCCCGAAACGGTCGGTTCGCGCATACACACAACCGAGAATAATTACAAAAAGCGCAACACCCAAATATCCGGTTTCGCCCATAATCGCAAGAAACGTCGAATTGGGTCTTGAAAGAATGCTTCCGTAGTCGGAGCTTCCCTTCTCGCTTGCAAGCTTAAGCCTCGGGAAAATATATTCCTTCGTGTATTCGCTCATGGAAACATCGAAAAGATTTTTATAGCTTTTAATATACACACCGGTACATGTCAACGCCGCTCTCGACGCATAATTTCCCATACCGTTTCCGATTATCGCAAAACGCAAATCCTTTTTCGGAAGTTCCGTATAAGTCTGTTCGTACACCTTGAATTTGTAAAAACGATACTCGCGATAATTTTCATCTTTAACAATCTTGTTCATCTGATTGGTAATGTTTTCCGGTAAAAATCCGCTCTTAAGGACAAGCGTACATACCACAACAATCGAAAAAGCAATCGCTATCGAATATCTTGCCTTGGTGTTTAACAAAATAACAATTATCGTAATCGCAAACACCGAAATGAACAGTGACCAGCAGTTTGTCGTAATCGCGGTAATAATAAATGCAAAAAGTTTTACGGAGAAAATGCTTTTTCCGGCCCTTTGTCGCGACCTTATTTCCCACATTACTCCCAAAACGGCCAAAAGAAAAATCTGCGTCTGCTGAGTATGTCCGAATGTACCCGTCGACCAGTCCGAACCGTGTACACGCCCTGTCAAAAACATTATTATCTTTACCGCCGTAGCGAAAAGCTCCAGGTTAAAGAACCCGTCAATCGTATCTTTTATATCATCAAAAAGCGAATAAAAACCGGAATGATTTATAAGCAATGCACTTACGACTATCGAAGAAAAATACAGTCCGCTCATGATAATGTTTTCAGGACCGACCTTGTTTACCGCCATGGAAATCACTATCAGAACAAAATACGCGTAAACCGTAAACTTATATGTCTTCGACAACATATTGCGCTCTTTGTATTTGAAAAGCGTAACAACCGAGCAAACCGCAAACAGAATCGTGCATACATAATTATCCGGCAAGATCATCGACCAGATGGCAAGGCGCCATAAAGTAACGACATCGAATCTTCTCAGGCGAGCCAGTTCATATCCTGCCAAAAGAACAAATTCCGCATACAAAATATTCAGATTTATAAATAACGATGCGGCGGTAAGTAAGCCGAACACCATCCAAAATACAATTTTCTTTCGCAAAAACTTATCCTCGGAAACCTTTGTTATTTATCAGTGGCGATTTTATGGTAAATATCCATAAGTATCTCGTAATTTATCTTTTCCGTGTACTTATCGGAAAATTCCTTAAAAGTACTCTCCCGTATATTTTCATATCCGTAAAGTCTTGTAATGGCATCGCTTAAGGACTTTGAATCATCCTTTTCAAATTTGCTTCCGCATACGCCTTCCTTAACGATGGCTGCGGGATTACCGATATCCGTGGTAATAACCGGTGTGCCGTAGCTTAAGGCCTCGGCTATTGACATCGGAAAGCCTTCGTACCACCTTGTGGGAAGAATCAATGCACATGCCTTCGAAATAATGTCACGGGCCTTTTCGTTGTCAACAAAGCCCATAAATTCAACATTTGAAAGGTTATTATCCTCCGAAAACCTCTTAAGCTTGTCTTCTTCCGGGCCCGTTCCCAGGATAATCAGCTTCTCGCCCTTTTCCTTACGAAGCAAAAACGCCTCGAGTAAAACATCCACGCCCTTTGTATAATCCAGTCTTCCGGCATACACAAAGTAGCCTTCATGATTTTTCACAAAGTTATCGGAAGAATCCACAAAATTCGGTTTAACATAAACCTTGTCGGGATTAATCTTCTTGACATTCAAAAGCTTTTCGCGGTTAAAATCCGTTAAGCATATAAAATTTATCTTGGACAATATTCCCGTAAGACGATGAATGCATACGGAAAGAGAAAGTCCTAAAGTCTGAAGCTTGCTGTCTCTGTAGCAGGAATATTTCACCGCATGCATGGGACCCTTTTTGATACACTCCTCGCAGACCTTATTGTCACGTAAAAAAGTTGCCTTCGGGCACATCAGTCTGAAGTTGTGAATCGTCATGACTGCGGGAACCTTTGACTTAACGGCCGCATAAAATACCGAAAAGCTTATTATATTCACCGTGTTGTGAACATGAATCACATCGACCTTTTCTTTTTGAATCAGGCTTTTAATCTCACGATATACGGTCGGATTGAAAATCGTCGTAAACGGCAGCATAAGCTTTTTAAGCTTACCGTAAGAATCCATCTCATTATTGTGACGGGAATATAAAATCACTTCATTGCCGTTACGTTCAAGCATCTTTATTTCAGCCTTGACTACCGTATCTTCTCCGCCCGGAATCTTGTAATAATTGTGTACGTATAATATTTTCATCACTTATGCTTCCTATCCGGAAGTTCTATCCAGTCGCCCAGCATCTTATTAAATTCTTTCGGAACAAAACCGCCGAAACCGTTTGAATGAAAGAATGTCATCTCGCCAAAATAAACAGTATCGCCCGTAATATAAAAATCTACGCGAACATGCGGTATTCCCTTGGAAAGCTTCGCCGCATAATCAAGCATTTGCTCCAATTTGTCGGGACGGGCAATCACATGGCTTTTATCCGACGGAAAATGAACCGATGCACCGTCAAGATATTCCCAATCCGGCGTATAAAGATTGCAGCCGCTCTTTCCCGTGTATCGTCCGTAAATAACCTCAATCATCTTCGGAACGCCGTTAAAGCAGAATACCTTGTAATCCTTTAACTCGCTTCCCGATTCGTCGGTCATGTAAGTCTCACCCAAAATTCTGGGCTTAATGCCCTTGTAAACCCATTCGCGGCCGAAATAGTAATAGTCCTTTTTAAGTTCTTCCGAAAGCTTCTTACCTGCTTTTTGAAAGTCAAAAGAAGCTTTGTCCGTACATACACAAACTCCGCCGCTGTTGTGAGTACACTTTAAAACGAATTTATCCGGCAGTGCTTCCGTGTCGATATCCTCAAACCTGTCCCACACACCTATGTTGGGAATGATATGTTCCTTCCCGATAATCGATGCGGCAAATTCCTTGGCAGAAAATTTATCAACCATCGATTTGTACTCGGGTTTTCTGTCGTAAAGCTTAAGCCAGTTTAACTTTTCGTTGTAATTAACGGGATGCGAAAGATTCAGTTTTTCACCCCGCTTCAGTCTGTATCTGATTTTAAGATACATCTTATCCGGGATAAGATTCAGTATTCTTCTCTTTATATCCGATACCGACATATAAGCTCCTTAACTATTTGCCCTTAATCATGGCATTCATAATAAATTTGGTATTGGTAGTCCAATAACGTTTAAACAGACGCTTCGGATCCTGTAAAAGACGGTAAAACCATTCAAGGTTTCTGTTCTGCATCCATTCGGGTGCTCTTCTTATATTACCCGCAAAGTAATCAAAGCCCGCGCCTACGCCTACCATAAAGCCGTGTACGCGTCCGAGATGCTCTGCCATCCATTTTTCCTGCTTGGGAGCTCCGAGTCCCACCCAGACAAAATCGGCATTCGCAGCATTAATCATCCTGATTACTTCCTCATCCTCTTCTTCGGTAAGCTGTCGAAACGGAGGACTGTACATTCCGGCAATATTCAAATCAGGGTAATCCTTTGATAGCTTTTCCCTGAATTTATCCAAAGTTTCGTTGGTTGAACCGTAGAAGAAATGCTTATAGCCTTTCGCCTCACTTGCGCGAAGTATTTCGCCCATGTAGCTCGGTCCCGTAGTACGCTTCATGCCGCGGTGTCCTCGTCTCCTTCCGGTGGAAGAAAGCGGGCCTCCGTCCGGAATAGCCATTATTCCGCCGTTTTGTACCATCATATAATCCGGATCGTCAAAAGCCGTTACCGTGGTATGAACGTTTGAAACACACATATAATCTCCGGAAAGCTCCGAAATATTCTCATGTGTGAAATCAAGCAGCCAATCCATATCGATGGAAGCAATATTTACACCCATAATGTTACATGTGGGAATAAGATTCTTATCCAAAGATCTTGTAATACGGTCGGCGTAAACGCCTTCAAACTTACGGCGGGCTTCCATATAATTGTCGCCTTCGTTAATCTTAAACAACGGATTGGTGTATTTGCAAAATCTGACTGCGGTTTTCTTGGAAAGCCATTTTCCGAGAGACGGAATATCTTTGACACCGTCATTTATTGCGTCCTTTATTTTCAAAAGGTCGCCGGCTTTCATATACATAAACGAATGAATTTCATCCGTTGTACTGCCGTAAGCAATCAAGGAAGAATCGGATTCTTCGGTTTTGGAAATAACGGGAAAAAGACTGCCCTCGTAAATGGTATTTCCGTCCGCAATTATGCAATCATCATTTAGGTAACATTCTTCAACCGCAAATCTTATATCTTCCGTGTTGTTTACCTCGTCGTATACGTTTTCGTATCCGGTATCAACAACACTGATTTCATATTTCTTTCCCTGAGCCCATTTATGATACAGACCCACATATGAATGATTCGTAACAACGATAAATTCGGAGATTTCACAATTTAAATACAAATCATCACACAAATAATCAATAATCGCCTTATTGCCTACTGACAAGAGCGGAACCGGGTACGGTTTCTTAAGCGGATTGATATCTTCTTTAAACCCTCCGGCAGTTATAAGACATTTCATAGTTTTTATTTTTCCTCCGAGCCATAAAAGTCTGCATACCAGCAGGCGAATTTTCTCAAGCCTTCCTGAAGTGAAGTCGACGGCTTGTAACCGAAATCCCTTTCAAGCGAAGAAGTATCCGCATAAGTTACCGGAACGTCTCCGGGCTGCATGGGTACAAGCTCCGTATGAGCCTTGAAATCAAAATCCTTGGAAAGCACATTTGCGTTAACAAGCTCTTTATGTAAAATATCCACAAACTCAAGAAGATTCTCGGGATGGTTGTTTCCGATGTTGTAAACATTGTAGGGAGGAATCGGAAGTCCGTCCTCACCGTTGGCTCTTTCGGGTGCTTTTTGCATTACCCTTAAGATGCCTTCGACAATGTCGTCGATGTATGTGAAGTCTCTTTTACAGTCTCCGTAATTGAAAATCTTTATCGTCTCGCCGTTTGTAAGCTTTTTGGTAAATCCGAAATAAGCCATGTCCGGTCTTCCCGCAGGTCCGTAAACCGTAAAGAATCGAAGTCCCGTGGACGGAATATTGTAAAGCTTACTGTAGGCGTGCGCCAAAAGTTCATTGGACTTTTTGGTGGCAGCGTAAAGGCTGACGGGATTATCAACCTTGTCCTCCGTAGAATACGGAACCTTTTTGTTGGAACCGTAAACAGACGAACTCGAAGCGTAGACCAAATGGTCGACACCCTTTTTACCGTCGTCGTAGGAGTGTCTGCACGCTTCAAGAATGTTATAAAATCCGATAATGTTTGACTCGATATATACGTCGGGATTGGTAATCGAATATCTTACGCCCGCCTGAGCCGCAAGATTAACGACTACCGAAAAATCGTATTCGGCAAAAAGCTTTTCGATAACGCTTTTGTCTGCAATGTTTGCCTTGACAAAAACAAAATTGTCGAAGCCCTTTAACCCTTCGAGACGATATTCCTTTAACGATACGTCGTAATAATCGTTCATGTTGTCTATACCGACAACCGTTGCGTCGGGATATTCCTTCAAAAGCCTGCAGCAAAGGTTTGAGCCTATAAATCCGGCGGCTCCGGTAACAAGAATCGAACAGTTGTTAAGTGAAACATTATTCATCGGATTGTCCTTTATGTAGCACCTTTCCTTGCAAAAACTACCCAAATTGTCTTGGCAAGTATTTTAAAATCAAGTTTTAATGACCAGTTATCAATATACTCAAGATCAAGTCTTACGATTTCGTCGAAATCCGAAATCTTGCTTCTGCCGCTTACCTGCCACATTCCGGTAAGTCCGGGTCTTATGCTCAATCTTCTCTTCTGAATATCGGTATACTTCTTAAACTCATCTACTGTAGGGGGTCTTGTGCCCACAAGACTCATATCTGCCATAAGAACGTTCAAAAACTGAGGAAGCTCATCGATACTTGTCTTTCTTAAGAAAGCACCCACCTTGGTAATACGAGGGTCGTTCTCCATCTTGAACATGTTACCCTGCATTTCATTTAATGCCATAAGTTCTTTCTTGCGTTCCTCGGCATCCCTGTACATTGTACGGAACTTATAAATGTCAAATTGACGACCGTTCTTGCTAAGTCGGGTCTGCTTAAAAATAACGGGTCCCGGCGAATCAAGCTTAATGGCAAGTGCCACAAACGGGAAAAGAATACCCGTAAATATAAGTCCTATCAAAGCACCGATTATATCCATTACGCGCTTCACCAAACGCATACGATAATCGTAATCGATGGATGAATAAGTTACTACCTGACAGCCTGCGAAAGAACTGTGGCTGACCTTGAAAAGGTTCTTTGCCGGAAGCTCCGTCGTGCAATGGCACATTGCGCCGGTGTTCTGAATGGAAACGACAATGTCGTTGTAAGTCTTTGCGTCAAGTCCGGGCTTATAGACAAAAACCACGTCCGCCACAAGCGTCGTAATCGCATCCATAATGGTGGCTCCGGAAGCCACAACCGGTACCCCGTCTATTTCCTGCCCGACTCTGTCCTCATCCATAATGGCTATGGAATCATACTTAAAGCTCCAATACTTCTGCGTCTGCATAAGCTTTCTGACTTCTTCTATCCTGTCGGCACAGGTAATAATCAAAACCTTGTCGCCCTTTTTGCCTTCCGTAAAAGCCTTTAAAAATACCGCCTTTATCACATACCTTGCAATCAGTGTCATAAGGAAATTGATTACGATAAAGTATGCAAGAATAAGTCTCGAAAAGCCCTTCTCCATACGGAATGCATATACCGTAAAACCTATGGAAACGAGAAGAACAACACTTCTTTTGATGCACTCAATGATTTCGTCCAGGTATCCTCTTGAGAAAAATCTTTCTCCGTCATTGGCCACCGCATGGTAAATAATGCTTGCCAGAAGTGCTACAACAAGCACTCTCAAGGCAACAAAATCCTGAACATTGTTGTGCTTCGAAAGGCGGATAAAATATGCTATGACAAAAGAAAAAATCACGCACGGAATATCTGCACAAATAATGCTGTAATTTTCAATTACTCTGTATTTTTTCTGATTGGCGTTCACCTATCTGCTCCATTTTCCAAAAATCTATTAATTATACCACAAATCGCTGATATTTAAAACCATTCGAAAAGTACATTACTTTACCGCGTTTCTGCCGTTTTCCATAAGAAAATCGATAACCGCAAGTCTCTTGACTTCGTCGATTAAAACGTTCTCATCGCCGTACGAATCAACGATTTCCCACGGATCGTCATAACCGTATTCGTACAAAACCTTTTCAACGTATTCGTCCCAAATCGAAGCCATATCAATATTTCCTTCTTCGATAATGGCGTTAATAACAATGTTTTCTCTTATTGTGCGGTCTGCGTAAGCAAGTGTCTCGGCTTCAACATCCTCTACGGTGCTTTCAAAGAACTGTTCGCACATTTCTTCATAAGTCATTCCGAAATAACCTGCCATGCTTTCGTATGATTCGATTTCCATCTCATATGCCGTCTGAATTTCGGCCTCATCCATTGCAAACTCCGAATTACCGATAACTACGTCGAAAATGGCCGTAGCTGCTTCTTCAAACATCTCGTAACGTTTTGATTCGGTAAGTTCCTCTTTGGTTTCGCTTCTGAATTCCTCTATGGAATCATATCCGATTGTTTCTCTCACAACCTTTTCGGTAAGTTCCGTTTCTTCATACATTTCAAGAGTAGACATCATTTCTGCTTCAACTTCGGCATCCATAGGTACATAGTCCGCATCATAGGAATAAGAAATCTCCTTGAAATTGCCAAGCTTGGTTATCTTGCTTGCACGGGGTGTTCCTTCGAAAGATGACGGATAATAAGGTTCGTCATGTTCAACATAATCTTCCTCATCTTCGTAATAATCATAATCTTCCGACTCATCGTCGCCTTCTGTGCCCATCGTGATACCATCGAAATATTCTCCCGTAGTTTCGGGCAAATCTTCAACATTTCCGCCCTTTGAAGCGCCGCAGGCAACAAGTGAAAGCGATGCTGCCAAAAGTCCGATTAAAACCAATTTTTTCATTTTCAAAACTCTCCTCTACTTAATAACTTTTCCGTTTTCTATATTATAAACAACACCTTCATACTCCAAGGTGCCGCTAAACGACTTGCACAACTTGCCGTTTTTGATGTAATAAAGCTCTCCGTCGATATCCGAAATGCCCGTAAACGTAATCTTACGCTCACCGTTCTCCGCATAAAGCGTACCCTTAATGTTTTCATCGGTAATAAGCGCTTTTTCTTTATCCATATATTCGGGATAAAATCTATTGGTCTGCTCGGTTAACCTTATATAGTTCTTTCCCTCATATACCCAGTACTTATTCGCGGTAAACTTAAACAACCCTTTGAAATACTTTTTGGTATTATCCTTGGAAAGATTCTTGCCTTTTTCACCCGTAAACGGGATAAACTTCTTATCGCTTTCGAAATAACCGCAATCAATAAGTCCCGAAACGGCGGAATCATCGATAAACGGAACGTTCACGGCTTCCGGGAAGGTCTCTTTAACTTCCGGATTTGCGAAAATCTGAATATATTTATCTTTCTTGGAATTTTTCACATGTACTTTACAAATACAGCGACTTAATAATGCTTCGCCGTTTTCATCGGGACATACCCCGATTATTCCGCCCAAAACAGCGGAACTTTTTATTTTGTCCGTAACATTTATTACGGTTGCCGCTACAACGTCCGTACAGTCGATTCTGTTCCATGATGCCGCGTTTGCAACAATGCCTGCGGCTACTATATTTTCGCTGTTTCCTTCAATTTGGAACTTTCCGAACTTCTGAAGTCTTTTAAGCGACGAGTTGCCGGAAACCTTTCCGATAATACCGCCGATTGTCGAAGCATTCTTATTGACAACTCTTGAGGAAACATGGCTGTACAAATCGTAAGCCCTGCCGTCCTCGCACCATCCGATCAAATCGCCCATATAAAGGTTAGAAGCTTCCTCAATATACATGCTGCCCGTTATTGATGCACCGTTTACGTATCCGTTTACCTTTCCCGCAAGGCAGCCCACATAAAGGTCTCCCTGTGGCTGGCGCTTCTTTCTGTTGGTGACAAAAGAAATATTAACGTTACTGTCTTCAATCTTTACATCCGTTGCAATACCCGAAAGCGTACCGAACAGACCGTAACAGGAAATTCCTTTTCTTGCCTCCAGTCGAAGACCGCTTATGGTGTGATTGTTTCCGTCAAAAACGCCCTCAAACGGCGTCTTTGTTCCGATAGGCTTCCATACATACTCCGAGGCATAAATATCATCGGAAAGAATGAAATACGAATCCTTCGAAACCTCGCCTTTGTCGGTCTTTACCGCAAGAAGGGCGAGCTGCTCGACATTCTTTATACAATAAGGATCTTCCGCCGTGCCGCTTCCCGATTCGAATTCCGAGGAAGCATAATCGGCCCAGGTTTCAACGGAAGATTTATAATCCGTATATACGCGCAAAAATACGAGGAAAAATGCGCTAAGCATAAAAATAGTTATCCCGGTAATAATAGGAACCAGGGATTTATTCTTGCTTTTTTCTTCAGCCATTTTCAAGCTCCTTTCCCTTCTTCTTTTCGTTAATCCGTTCGAAGAAGACATATCCCAAAAGTATCAAAAGCGTATTCCATACCGGTGACAAAACCGCAAATTCCATATAAAGGAAAACGCTCAGCACCATCAAAGCTATCGCTTCATAGCCCATGTTTCTTTTGGCAAAATAATAAATCGCGCCCGACAAAAGAACAACAAACAAAATCGTTATGATAAATCCGTAATTATATACGAGATGAAAATATCCGTTATCAAAGGACCGTGCGGTTTGAAGTCCGATAAACGAAGTCTTGACCCTTCCCATTCTTGTGGCCACGTCGGATATTCTTGCATTCAGTAAAGAATTCAGTTCCCGCACAATACCGACTTTTTTCTTGAACAAAAACGCCAGGAAAAATGTCATGAAAAGCATCACACCCGGAACCGCATGCATAAGCCTTAAGAACACATCCGAGCCGTACCATTTCTGAAGGAACCGGTACACAAATACCGCAAACACCAGTAAAAGCCACAGCAAGAATCCGGTTCTGCATAAAAAAAGCCTGTACGCTCCGTAAAATACCGCCGTGAGCAACAAATACATATACCACTTCATCTTCTCTTTAAAGATTACGACCAGAACAATCGCCATCATAAAAAGGTTCATGAAAGCATGATTGGGATGACTGTATCCGAAGCAGTAATTTCTAACCTTCGCGCCGAACTTAATGTTCACGATATATTTATTTTCTATTACGTCCGTTACTGCCAAAAGAAAAATACAAACCGTGATGAAAGCTTTCGTAACCAGGCTGTACCACATAACCTTTTCTTTGGACACATTCTTCATTCCGAAAATAGCCATCAGCGTTAGCAGGAAAGTCTTTTCGCCGTTTCGCAAAAATACCAGGCCCCATAGGAGGAAGGCTGCAAAAATAATCGATATTTCTTTCAGGTTAAGTCCACTTAAGCACATCTTTAAGGCCCATAAAAGTGCACATCCCAGGAATACGATTTTGTAAACCCTGTCCGAAGATGAGAACCCGCAAGAGCCAAGCTCGCCCATAAGTACGATAAAGGCAAGAAACAGATACTCCGAGTAGTCTTTTAATCTTAAGTAAAGTTTCTTCATATAGCGTATTATCCGTTCTAATCCTGCTTTTTGTATATTTCAAAAAGCTTTTTCATATATTCTTCGCGGCTGAATTTGGCCGCGTGGTTATGAATTTCTTCTCTTGAAAGACTGTTCTTTTCGCTTGAAAAAATACCTTCGAGACACTTGAATACTTCAAGCGCATCTCTGTCAACCGCGGTTCCGATTGTCATATCAACGATTTCTTCACAGGCGGTATTCTTCATTACGACAGGATAAGTTCCCGCTGCCATCGCCTCCACCACAGTCATGCCGAAGGTTTCTTCGCTGCTGAAGGAAACAAGCACATCGGCGGCATTGTAAATTTGGTTAAGTTCAACCTTGGAATCGGTATGAGCCACATAAATCATGTTGTCCGGAAGTTCGAAATCATCCCTGGGGATTCTGCCGACAATTACGATTCTGTAATCATCAAGACCCTTTTCTTTGTAAATATTTGCAAGCTCCACAAAATAATCAAGACCCTTATTGGGCACCCAGACATTGGCAACGCCCAAAATGATTTTCCTGCCCTCGATACCGTATTGGGCCTTGAAATCGGAGGTCGTGGGATAAAAGCCCGTTACATCGACTCCGTTATTGATTACCTTCACGGGGTAATCCTTTAAAAAGCTTTCAAAAACAAATCTTTCAAGCCACTTGGAAGGAACGACGACCGTCATATCCTTAACGCCTGTGAAAGCTTTCTTTTTCCTAAAATAATTATTTGAAGAATTATCCCATAAAAGGGAAGCGGGATAAGTCTTCTTAAGCGGGCAGTCGAAGCACTTTTCCTTCCACTTATCACATTTCTGTTCCGTGAAACAAGCGCAGTGACCGGTAAAACTCCAACAGTCGTGTAAAGTCCACACAACCCGGATGTTTTCATGCTCCTTAAGGTATTTAAACAAAAGTTCGTAGTTAATGTAATATCCGTGAAGGTTATGGATATGAACTATGTCGGGCTTGTACTCATCAAGCTTTTTAATGAATCTTTTCGTCGCCATAATTGAGAAAAGACCATGTTTATCGGTAATTCTTGTCATTATGGCATGAAAATAATTATCAGCCTTGGAACCGATCGGAATAATTTCAAGATCGGTCTCGTCGTTATCATAGCTTCGCTCACCGTATGCAATTTTCGCGGAATTTCCTTCCTTGACAAACGCCTCGTAAATGTCTTTCACGATACGCCCCGTTGAAGTTATGCCGCATACCGAATTAATCAGAAGAAGTTTCATAAGCTCCTACGCCAAAATAAACTTTACCGTTTCGATAAGAACACATTCGAACCAGTATAATTTGCTGTATCCGTTGTTTTTATAAATGTTAAATCTTGCCTTACCCCTTTGAAGACAATCCTTAAAGGTCTTCACATTGCTGGCTCCGCCCAAAACATAATTGGATACGGGCTCGTTTAAAATAACTATTTTCTTTCCGGCTTTTCTTGCTTTAAGCCAGAAATCAAAATCATCATAAAGGCTCTCGCACTTATAATAATTTAAGTCCTCGTATGTTTTCCTTGTAACGAAAGTGGTCGGATGATTCCAGTGTCTCGAAACGGCGATTTTTTTAATCTTCGCCTTTTTAACCATCTTAAATTTCAATAAGCCGTCTTCTCTCGTTTCATGAATATTCAAATCCGCATAAAACATATCGAAGCTTTCTTTTAAATATACCGAAGCAACCTTCGAAACAGCATCCGGTTCATAAAAATCATCACTGTTTACGATTCCGATGATTTCACCGGACGACATCTTAATTCCCTTGTTCATGGCATCGTATATGCCGTTATCCGGTTCGCTTACGACAGTGTATTTAAAACCGCGCTTTTTAAAATCCTCTTCAAATCTTCGGGCTGTTTCCACCGTTTTATCCTTCGAAGCTCCGTCAACAATGATGTATTCCAGTTCATCATAATCCTGCGAAAGCACTGATTTAATCGTTCGTTCAATTGTAGCTTCACTGTTAAACGAAACAGTAATAATTGATACAAGCATTAATTAGTCTCCTTGCCCTCGCTAAGCTTCACGGAAGTTTCAAAATCACAAATATTGTAGTCGGCATAAAAAGCCGAAAGCTTCCCGTCTATCATATAGTTTCCGAAAAGCTTGTTTATCAATCCCGCAATTTTGCCGTGTCCCTTCGACATAAGCTTAATCAGCGGATTAAAGATACCCGTGAAAGCAACCTTTTTGTTATTGCATTTCGCGATTTCATATACAAGCTTTGATGTATTTACATACTCTCTGTTCTGAGGATAAAATACGCCGTTTGAAGGATTTATCAACAGAAGCCTTAAAAATTCCGTGAGATTATCCACAAAAATCATGCTTCTTTGGTTATCAAGCCCGGGAAAAAGAAAAATCTTTTTTGAAAGCTTTGAAAGTCTTACATAATTACCCTTGCATCCCGGTCCGTAGACCATTGGAATTCTTAAAATGGAAACCGTAAAAGCATCACTTCTGAGTCCGGCAATCAGTTTTTCGGCATTAAGCTTGCTCTCACCGTAATATGTTACAGGCTTTTCCGGCGTATTCTCATCAATTATATTTTTCTTCGAAAGACCGTTTTCTGCGCCATATACATATACCGAGCTTATAAACACAAAGTGCCTGACTTTGTCTTTTAAAGCCTTCAATGCGCATTCATGGGCAAGAACGGTATTTACCTTATCGTAAAGATCTTTATCATTACTGTTTACATGAGCAATTCCGGCAGCATGAATAATGCAGTCGTAATCGGTAAAAGATTTATCCTTCCAACCGGAATCTTTCATATCGAGAAAGTCAACTTCAAAACCGCCCTCATGCGATCTAAGCCAATCGGCGGTTTTGTTTCCTATATATCCGTTCTTTCCCGTAATAAGTACTCGCATCTTTGTAACTCCAAAAGTTATTTGTCTTTTATGGCTCCCGTTCCGCCTTCAACAACGCCTTCATGAAGGAAAACGCTTTTAAAAGTTTTAACAATACATTTAATGTCCATTCCGAGGGACATTTTCTCTACATATTCGCCGTCTAATCGTGCTTTAACATTTATCTCAAGTTCATCTCTTCCGTTAATCTGAGCCCATCCCGTAAGTCCCGGGAGAATGTCGTTAGCGCCGTATTTATCACGTTCTTCAATCAAATCGAACTGGTTCCAAAGAGCAGGTCTGGGACCTACGATAGCCATATCACCCTTAAGAATATTTATGAGCTGAGGAAGTTCATCCAAGCTTGTCTTTCTTAAAAATCGTCCGGCTCTTGTAATATATTGCTCGGGATTTTTAAGAAGATGAGTAGGCGTATCCTTGGGAGTATCAATGCTCATCGTCCTAAACTTGTAAATGTTAAAATACGATTTACCTTTTCCTGCTCTTTTCTGTTTAAACACTACCGGGCCCCTTGAATCGCACTTAATCCAGATAATCAGTATCAAAATCGGGATTAATAAAATTACAAGTGCTATTAAAGCGAGTAAAAAATCCAAAAGTCTTTTGAATACCTTATATACCATTGCAAGCTCACCCCATCTTTATTGTGTATATATCCACCAGGTCAGCACTTCGAATGCCGACACCGCCGCATATACCGTAAATACCGCATTAATAAATCGCTTCATCTTCGCACTCTTGCCCGTATCAAACAAGGCCAGACCTGCCGCAGGATACATAAGCACCGGAACGATGTACCTGAAGTTCATCGAGCACTGCTGCGGGAAGTTGTAGGCAAAAGAAAAGTACGAATATACAAGTGTTAAATATCCGATAATCCAAAACCACTTCAAGGGCTTTTCGATTTTCTCGAAAGGTGACTTGAAATCTTTTACAAATCCCATTACAAATCCGATAAACGAAAGAAGTGCCACTATAAATACGACACCCATCATTGCTACTATCGTAAGCTTCGCCCACATGGGGAATGCAGCCATATCCGCTTCCGTGCAGGCACTTGTACGAATCATCTGTACCCATACGTTTTGTGAAAAACCGATACCGCCGTGAGTCATGTTCTTAAATAACTCGATGGGATTCGGAGGAAGCATACGGCTTGCCGTGCTGTAATTTCCTACATAGCCCCAGGTTTCATCGGAAAGGGTTCCCACGTAGTTTAGCGGAACGCCGAACTTCACGTTGCAGCGCACTACCCAGCATAAACCTGTCGGAATACATATTATTCCGAACAAAATATACTGTAAAAATCTGTTTTTGGGGAATTTCCGTTCTTTTTTCCACTCCGAAACAAAAACATATATAAACAAAAATGCTACCGGAACCGCAACCATGCCGGTTGAAAGCTTTGAAAGCATTCCAAACCCGATTGCAAGCGCCAGTATCACCGTATTTGCGTTATTTCGCTTCCTAAACCACTTTATTGCACATAAAATGACGATAAAATGGAACAGATATGAAAGGTTATCGTTGTTGATGCTTCCGGAAAGCATAATCATTCCGGGATTAAAAGCAAGTGTAGCGATAACTATATTTGTTCCTCTTGTCGTCAGGTTAAGCTCCTTGCAGATTTTATATACCGTAAAAATCTGAAGTATGGAGCATACAAAAGGAACAACCTGAATAAGTTCGGTCTGTAAAGGCTGTGAATCCGTAAACAGACTTACAATAAATAGCCACAGTGCACTGATAATGTAATGTGTAGGGGGCTGATAAAATTCATATACCGATAAGGGGTCGAAATTGGGAATCGCCTTATTAATATACAAATAGTAGATATATCCGATGTGTCCGTTTAAAATGCCGCTTTCGGGAATTGCGCCTCCCAAATCATACTGACCGAGATTGCTTACCCCGGTAGTAATGATGTAATAAAGACGAAGCAGTATTCCCGTCGCAACAATAAGGACAAGCCACGGATTACTCTTCAGACTTTTCTTCATGATAAGCCTTCTCCGTATTTACATTCCAAACATTGGTCTTATCCGTAACACCGTTTATGATGTTTTTGACCGATTCAAACGAGGTAACCATTGAATGGTCCATGTTGTTATAACGATGCTGACCATTACGGCCTACACAGAAAAGATTTTCAATCGTGCTGAGGTATTCGGTTACCTCGGAAATTCTGTCATAAGTATCGAAGTATGCGGGATAAGCCTTCTTAACGTTCTCGCGATGGTGATCCATTACTTCATCCTTGGAATTGATAACTCCCATCTTGATAAGTTCCCCGGTACCAAGCTCTACCCATTCATCCTCGGTCATGTTCCAATACTCGTCGCCTTCCTTACAGAAGTACTCAAGACCGATCCAGATAGTTTCTTCGGGCTTTTTAACCATGTAAGGAGACCAGTTGTTGTAAATCTGAATACGTCCGAGCTTAACGGTTGAATCCTGAACGTAAATCCAGCAGTCCGGAACGATATTCGACAACGTCTTCATGACGGTTTCGTTCTTAAGATTAATGCTCGGAAGCAATAAACCGATTGTAACGTAATCTCTGTAGGGAAGTCCTGCCGCTACTTCGGAAACATTGGTGGGAACATCATTCATTCCGGCTACCAAATCCTTTATGGGCATTGAAGAAATGACGTAATCGCAAGCTTCCTCAACCTTGTTTCCGTCTTCGGTTTCATATGTTACGCTTACGGCCTTGTTGCCTTCAAGCTTTACTCCCACTACGGTTGCGCCGTATAAAAGCTTTGCGCCCATATCACAAGCATCCTTGCATGCGCATTCCCACAGCTGACCGGGACCGAGCTTGGGATAATCAAACTCTTCGATAAGTGATGTTTCTACCTTGGACGCATCGTTTATATGGAAAAGTTTTCTGAAATTGTCCTTAAAAATGGCAATGATGGAAAGACCCTTTACACGCTGAGCACCCCAGTCCGCAGCGATATCTCTCGGATGACGGCCCCAGAGTTTTTCGGTATAGCCTTCAAAGAACATTGAATAAAGCTTCTTACCGAAACGATTAATGTAGAAGTTTTCAAGGCAATCTTCTTTTTTCTTGACAAATACGGACTTAAGATATGAAAAACCGGCAATCATGGTAGTCTTAAAGCCCATGTTCTTAATGGTCTGAAGATTCATCTTTATCGGGTAATCGAAGAATTTGCGATCGTAGTAAATTCTCGATACTCTGTTTCTTCTAAGCATAACACGGTCAACCTTCTCGGGGTCCGGACCGCCTTCCTTAAGAGGCATCTTTCTGTCCAAAACGATATCGTCGTATGTGGGAGAACCCTGCTTGGGCATAACGTTTTCCCACCACTCGTTTACCGATTTATCCTTGGAAAAGAAACGGTGTCCGCCGATATCCATACGGTTTCCGTGATATTCAACGGTACGTGAAATACCGCCGATAGCATGGGACTGTTCAAGAATAATAACTTCCATTCCCGCTTTCTGCTTCATAAGTTCGTATGCGGCTGTAACACCTGCAGGTCCTGCGCCTATTACTACTACTTTTTTCATATATTTCTCCATAAAATTTATTTATTTCGGTTCTTTATCATCATAATTACACCGTGCACCCTCTTTGAAAGCTTCGGGCACATCGAAAGAATCTTCAAATTCCTCTTTTCCTTAACCGTAAGGAAAGGATTATTTTCAAACCTTTCTCTTGAAGCCTTAATCTCACTTATTACCTTCACGTAATAAGCATTATCCTTTCGCATAAGCTTTACAGGTATGTGCAAAAGAAACATCAAACGCTGGTAAAACCAGAATCTTTCGGCTTCCTTTAAATACTTCGGAAAGCGCTTATTTGCTACCTCTAACGCCATATCGCTGTTGTCGATAACCGCTTCGTAAAGCTGGGGCTTAAACCCGCTTCTTTGATTGCTTCCGTTTCTTATCAGTATATCATAATGCGGCTCTTCCAACGAATAAAAACCGTCGGATGCCACAAGCATTTCCATGACAAGTTCAAAATCTTCGTTTAACTTATTTTCGGGGAATCGAAACTTCTTACAAAAATCCGCCCTTATAAGCTTGGTGCAAAAAGAGCTGTCCCCTTCATGAAGCATCAACAACCTGAAATTTTCTTCGGGCGAAAGAAAAGTAACATTTCCGCCGTCCTTGTACGGCCCTTTTAACATATTGCCGTCTTCGTCAAAGTCTCTCGACATGCACTGTACCAAAACCGCATTCTTTTCGCATGCAACCTTGTAAAGTGACTCGTACATGGTTTCGTCGGCCGTATCGTCGGCATCCAGAAAACCGATATACTTGCCCGTTGCCGCTTCGATACCTTTATTTCTTGCAGTCGAAGAGCCACCGTTTTCCTTGTGAATTACCTTAATGCGGCTGTCGGACTCGGCGTACTTATCGCAAATCTTTCCGCTTGAATCCTTCGAACCGTCATCCACAAGAATTATTTCAAGATTTTTGTAGGTCTGGTTAATTATGTGTGTAATTGTATTGTCAAGATATCGTTCCACGTTATAAACGGGAACTACTATGCTGAGCAATTCATCCATAACTAAAACTTCTTAAGCTTTCTTCTTATCTTATTTGAAATTGTAATGTAATCAAACGGACGTTTATAAGAACCGAGTCCCAAAAACTTTGATGCCTTCTTAACATCCGGAAATTGACCATGTGCCATATAGTAATCGTAAATGCGTAAAATGCCTGTAGGCTTCTCCTGAGGCATATGCCATACACAGACGGGATTTGAAACGGTCACCGTCGAAACGAGATAAAAATCTTCGGTCCAGAATCTGAAAATATAAGGCGAAGCTGTAATAACCTCAAATCCGTCCGAAAGAGCTGCCGCCATACTCCAAACGCTTTCATCTCCGGCGTTTTTGGCAATTACTTCTCCCGCATTCGAAAGTCTGTCAAAAACCTGCTTACATAGAGTCGTATACTTTTTAAGATCGCTTATATTTCCGGCGATAAACTCACCGCCGTAATGAACAATCGCAAGCTTCTTAGATTCTTCGGGGTAAAGACTTACAAAATCTTTCCTGATTGTGTCCCTGTCCGGATGGGAAAAGCTGTGTCCCACAGGGAAAAGCAAAACTCCGAAATCGCATTCCTTCCACAAATCACCATAGCTTCCGGTCGTAAATGTGTCGGCATCAAGAAGTAAAATTCTGTCGTAAGTCCCCTCATCTGCGAGTTTTTTCATAACGCATAACTTGTAATATCCGAGCGCCCATGTAAACTGCCTGCTTAAGACAAAAGAATCAAATTCGATCTTCCTTACCTTTATATGTGCCCCCGTAAACTTATCTTCCCACTCTTTGGGAATATCCTCGTTTACGCACAACATAAACTCATCATCGGGGTTGTGCTTCATGGCACTTACAAGCGAAACAAAAATGTTTTTCAAATACATTATTGTAGTGTCATGTCCTGCAGACTTATTAAGTTGTAAAGATGTGTTGAAGCCTTCTTTAAAAGCAAAGGCGCAGGTTACAAGATTCGCCATTTATATCTCCCGACAATTACCGGTTATTTACTTTATAAGTATCAACTATCTCAGCCACAAATTCTTTTACCTTATCAGGCTCTTCGTTACTGAGTTTTTCAAGAACATCCAACTGTTCCGTGAACTTGTCATGGTCAAAGTCAATAGGTTTTCCTATATGAATCATGGCATTTTCGGTGCCCTTGAGACCTTCCTCATCCATGAGAAGCTCTTCGTACATTTTTTCGCCCGGTCTTAATCCGGTGAATACTATTTCAATATCTTCTCCGACCTTGTATCCGGAAAGCTTAATAAGATTCTTTGCAAGGTCGTATATTTTAACGGGTTCGCCCATATCCAATACGAATATCTCACCGCCCTTGGCAAAAGCTCCTGCCTGCAATACAAGGCTTACGGCTTCCGATATGGTCATGAAATATCTTATTATTTCGGGATCGGTTACGGTAACCGGACCGCCCGCCGCTATCTGCTTTTTAAAGAGCGGAATAACCGAACCGTTACTTCCCAAAACATTTCCGAAACGAACCGCAACAAAATCGGTTTTGGAGCGTTCGTTCATCATCTGAACAATCATTTCGCAAATACGTTTTGAGGCACCCATAATATTTGTAGGGTTAACCGCCTTATCCGTAGAAATCATTACAAACTTCGAAACGCCGTATTTGATAGCCGCTTCTGCCGTTTTTAATGTACCGAAAACATTATTCTTTATTGCTTCGGCCGGTGAATCCTCCATAAGAGGAACGTGCTTGTGAGCAGCTGCATGATATACAATATCCGGTCTGTATTCTTCAAATACCTGATTGATTCTTGAAGTATTTCTCACGGAACCGATTAATGTAATAAGGTCAAGATTTGGATATTTAATCTTTAATTCCTGCTGAATGTCATAAGCATTGTTTTCGTAAATATCAAAAATGATAAGTCGCTTCGGTTCATGTGCCGCAAGCTGACGACATAACTCTCCGCCTATGGATCCGCCGCCTCCGGTAACAAGAATCGTCTTTCCCTTAACGTATCCGATAATGTCATCCACGTTTATGACCACAGGATCTCTTCCCAAAAGGTCTTCGATGTCAACCTCGCGAAGCTGCGAAACGCTCACATCACCGTTTATAAGCTGGTACATACCGGGAACCATTTGAATACGGCATCCGGTATCGTTGCATTTTTCCAGAATCTCCTTAATCTGCTTCCTGTTGGCGGAAGGAATGGCAATAATGATTTCGTCTATATTGTATTCCGAAACAGCGCTTGCTATCTCATCACTGTTTCCGACAACCTTAACCCCGCGAAGTACCTTGCCGTGAATGCCCTGATTATCGTCTATGAAGCACTTAACTTCCATTCCCGACATATATGAGGAGGATTCGATTTCCTTCAAAATTTCATTTCCGGCATTACCGGCACCGATAATCATGACGTTTGTTTTTGTTTTGGCACCACCGATTTTAATCTTGCCCTGCATGACGCGAAGGATTCTGAAGGAATATCTCGAAGCAACGGTGCAGACACACAAAAATGCCGCGTAGAAAATGTAATAGCTTCTGGGAATTCTGTGGTGCGTAAGCTTAACAACGGCGTACTGGAAAACTGCGTTGCAGGAAATGGCAAGAACGATTTTCACCATTTCATCGGTACTTGCATAACGCCATATAATCTTATAAAACTTGAAAAGCCAGTAAATGATAATAACCGACGCAATGTTTACCGGAAGAAGGAAAATCATGCATTCCATGAAATACTCGGGGATGGATGTAATGTGAAGGTCGTATCTTACCCACAATGCGACAAAAGATGAAAATGCCGCCGAAATAGCATCCGCAAGTATCAGCATAAGCGCTCTTCTGACACGCCTTGCGTCAATTGATGAAGTTTTTGAAGACTTCTTTTCAGTCATCGTTTTATGTCCTTAATGTATCGTGTTTATTTTCTTCAAAACCTTTTTGAAGGATAAATTCTCTGCTTTCGACAAGGGACCCAAATCGTCATAAACCTTAACCTTGTGTTCCTCGTCATCGATAAAATCGATAAGTCTTTCGACCGCAACCTTAACGTTCCATGTGTTTACCATGGTTTCGTAAGCCTTTGTGCCGATTTGACGGCGAAGCTTACCGTCTTTTATAAGAGTAACCGCTTTATTGTATAAATCCGGCAAGTTACGTGACTCAAACATGAATCCGTTCTCGCCCTGTTTAATAAGCATCGGCGCTGCTCCGGTTTCATGACCCGCAATAACCGCACAACCGCTGTTCATGGCCTCGTTAACAACCGCTCCCCAGCCTTCGCCCTTATCCGAAGTAAGCAAGAATACATCGGCCCTTAACATGAGCTTTCGTACCTCCTTGGGAGAAAGGCCTTCCAGCAGATTAATCTTCTTTGAAAGATTTAAAGCCTCAATTTTCTTTTGGACGCTTTCCAAAAGAGGTCCGTTTCCTACCATCGTAAGTTCAACGGAAAGGTCATCTTCAAATACAAGCTTTTTCATAAGGTCAACCGGCATATCGGGATATTTCCAGTCGATAAACCTTGAAACCCACAAAAGCCTGACTGTTTCTTCGCCGGTTCTTAAAGCGTGCACATCCTCGTAAGTAATGACCTCCGGAAAATACCCGAAGTTCAAAAGTTTTCCCGGATAAGCTCCTATCATCGAAAAATCCCCTGCGGTGTAAGCACCGGCGCACAACATGTAATCGGGGTAATTTCGAAACCTTATGTGGTCGTGATATTTTTTCAAAAGGCCTCTCGGCGAAATGAATTTATATCTTCCTTCCTTGTAAATTCTCTCGCTGTAGCGAATTGTGAACTTACGCGCAAGCAGTCTTTCGATAATAATCTCTTCATCCGAAGCACCGCCGAAAATGACCGTCTTCGCATCGGAAATCATCTTTCGGCACATATCTTCCTGTTCATAGAAAAGCTTAACAAATGGAAGATTTTTAAGTGAATCGTCCCAACCCATATTTATGCGTTCTTCACTCATGGGCTCAGTCTGGATGAATGCAAACTCATCCTTGTAACGGCTGTAAAGCTCGTTGCAAAACGGAAGCTGATGATGATTAATATAGTTAGAAACAAATACTATTTGCATATATCACCGTATATTTCCAATAAACGTTCCAGATTGGTGGATGCGTCATGATTGTTTAATGCTCTTTCCCTGCCGTGAGCCACAATACTGTCGGCAAATTCTTTATCGTCCCAAATGCGCTTTATTGCTTTGGCAAGTTCCGTAACATTTCCCGCCTCGTAAATAATTCCGTCCGATTCATCCATAACCGATGAAACGCCGCCCACATCGGCAGCAACCACGGGAGTATTAAGAAGCATGGCCTCTCCCACGCAGTTGGGTGAATTTTCTATGGTCGAGCAGCATACAAAAACGGATGCTTCCCTGTAAAGTTCAATCATCTTCTCTACGGAAACATTTCCCGTAAACTCGACATGGCCTTCAAGCCCATTCTTCTTTATAAGCTCCAGTAAGTACATTCCGTATGAAGGAAGCTTTAGGATTTCCTTAATATTTGAATGCCTCGTAATAGGATTTCCGGCAATCTTTATCGTAAGGTCCTTATATTCTTTTAAAAGAATTCCGGCTGCCTTAAAAAGATAATGCGCTCCCTTTACAGGATAATCGGCCTGTGAAATGAAAATCGAATGAGGAATCTTTTCACACTTTTCGTAATCCTTGTAAAAGTCCGCCTTTAAAGTCTCGTTCATGTAATAATAATCTATCGAGGGATTTACGGACATTACAAAATCTCTGTCAAAAGAAGTACGTCCGGCAACCCTCATTACTCCTCTGAGGGCTTCTTTTTCATTGGCGCCTCTTTGGCTGAATTTCTCAATCTGCGAAAAAACCGCATCCTTTCTTACAATATCCCTGAAAGTAGCTCGCTTGACTACCTTCTTCGGGACACCGTCTGCATAATGCTTGGCTATTTCACCGCAAACGCCCTGAATGCTTACAAGAATCTTCTCGGGCTTATTGAATGCCCTTGTCATTGCAAGCGTATGAGGAAATTCCGTTCCGAAAATATGCACGATGTCCGGCTTGAAATCGTCGATAATCTTTGAAAGCCTTCCCTCCAGAACGGCGTCATAGTTTTCCGGATGAAAAGTATCTTCATAAAAGCCGTAATAAGTGACACTGTCAATCTTGGCCTTAAAGCCGTCACGCGTAGCCATAACCGGTGAAGCCACGCCGAATGTAACGTCGGCATCGGACTTTTTTACAGAATCAAGTAAACCTACAAGCCAACCTTCTTTATTTGTTTTTTCAAGTCCCAATGCTCTGGCAGCATCCGGAAGTAATGTGTTGGTAAGCCATAAAACCTTCATCGAACTACCTTATCCTTTACTTTCTGATATATTCCCGCAAAACGTATGCTCCTTGAAAGAGCTCCCCTTAACTTGTGTAATGTAAGAATAAGTAATGCTCTGTTTTTAAATCTTTCCCAAAGAGGGATATATTTTCTGACCGTAACCGAATATTCCCTTGAATCAAGCTTTTTATTGGATTTCTTCTCGGAAAATCCACCGCCCTCATAATCGGCAATAATCATGTCAAGATATACAAATTTCCTGTGCCCGATAAAATATGCATCAAGAAAATGATCGTAATCGGCGCGTATCTTTAATGAAGTATCAAACGGTCTTTCGCTTAAGCAGTCCCTGGAATAAACAATCGACTGATGGCACGGAATGTTTCTGTAGCAAACCGATGCCGTAATCCTTTCGGGTGCCTTTGCCACACTTTTTGTTGCCCGAAAATAAGTATCCGCATATGCTATAAGCGCCCTTTCCGAGGGAAGCTTCTTATCGATGTTTTCCAAAACCTTTTCGTCGTAAAACATATCTCCGCAGTTTAGAAAGAGCACGTAATCGGCATTCACGTACTCAACCGCCTGATTCATCGCATCGTAAATCGATTTGTCTTTCTGCTCGTAAAAATGAACCCTGCCGGCAAAATCCCCGCCCGCGGCTTTTAAAAATGCATCAACCGTTTCGCGCGTTCCGTCCTTGGAGCCGCCGTCCTTAATGATTACCTCGTAGCCTTTATAAGTCTGCTTTACGATGCTTTGAAGCGTTTCGGTTATTTGATTTCCCGGGTTTAACGAAACAACCACAATTCCAAACTTCATGACAATCTCCGCTTACTCAATGTTATATGAAAATCCAGCTCATATACGGTAAAAGCCTGATGCTCACATCATAAGAGCTTCTTAAAAACAAAATAAAATACACGGCATAAGCAGCCGTAACCACTGCAGTGAAGAAACGCCTCTGCGCCTTATTTTCGATTCTTTTCAAAACAGCCGGAATAAGGAAAATATTCGTAGCCGAGAAATAGTAACCGATACGCGAAGTCTCCGGAATATACCAAAGACAGGTAAATACTATAAGTGCAATGCTATTTATGTTAAAAAGTATTTTATTCTTAACGTTTCCCTTAATGGCCGGCTTGTAATAAATAAGGCACAATATCAAAACGGCCGCAGCCTTCAAAATATTCACGTAAGAAATCTTGTAATCATCAAGATACGAGTTTTCATAGTAAGGGTAAAATACAAATACAACCTTCCTGAAAAACTCCCTGAAAACAAGCATCGAAGCGCACAGCACACCGATAATCGGGATCATCCACTTCCTGAAATCGATTTTGGCCACGTAGTAAAGCACGAGAACAATCAAAACCGATTTGTGAAACAACACAGCCGCCAACAAAATCGCCACTGTAAATTTCACGGGCTTGTCGTAAATAACATACTTAAGTGCAAAAAGCGCTACACTTAAGGCAAGATAATATCTTACCGAAGTGAAGCTGGAAAAATAAAAACCGTTCGCCAAAAGAAGAAACAGCGATAACCACGCCCACTCGCTCAAATCATAAACCGCACGCACAAAGAAAAATGCCGTAATGATTGAAAACAGTGCAAAAATCGGAATGTAATTATCAAGACCGAAAACCCATTGCATAAACTTGACAATAAGGTTAAAGCCGATTTCCGATGAAACGGTTCTGTCATCCGCAATAAGCAGAAAGTTGAATCGGTAAGGCCAATAGTCGTTTCCCACTGCGACTCTCGCTGCGGACACACCCATCAGAAGAAGAAAAATAAATGCGCAGGTAATCTTGTTTACCAATGCCTGTTTGCTCTTATCATCGCAGGCACGCATACGAAGCGGTGCGTGGCAATGACCCTCGCCGAAATCGTATTTCCCGGACTTTATGTAATTTCCCTTAACAAGAAGCCCCAGTAATGAAACGAGGACCGTTAGCAAAATGTACAACCACATAAAATCATTCCTTTATGAAAGGGTTAGGAAACTTTGTCGATGCCATATACGCATTAATAAGCTTTTTGTCGGCGTTTTTGATTACAGCCTTAACTATATTGATTCCGTTATCCTCAAGTTCGTAAATAACATCCTCCAAAAGCTTTCCGTTGTGTGCTCCGGATTCAATCTCAAGAATAACCTTGTTATCGACAAATTTTTCGGGAAAAGCATCAAGTGATTTTCCGATGTATAAAACCGTTGCCCGCTCATCCGCAGGCTTGTCCTCGTAGTCGCATACAATCGGAATACTGTAACGGTTTTTAAATAAAAGCGGAATGTAAACGGAATCGTCCATCACATATACAACCGCCATAATAAACAATGTCAGAACAAAACCGATAACCGCCCCCAGAATAAACGCATTGGGAACACGAATATCCCTGTCGACCTCAAGTGCACACTCGTCTTCGAATACAATGCTTGCGCCGGCAATCTCAACCGCATTTACCACAAACACATCCGAAAGAGCCGCTACCGCATCGGCGATAGTCTGTGTAAGCATCGGATCTTTGGTCGTAACATCAATTTCCACAAGTCTCGCATCCGTTTCAAGCGTTGCATCAATATAACTTCTTAACGAATCCTTGGTAATGGGAAGATTGATAATCTTGGAAACCTCGTCAATGTAAATATCGCTGTCTACCCATTCGCCCCATGTATACTCGTTTATGTAGTCAAGGACGTTTCCCGCGCTGTCCTCTGCGTATTCAACATGCATTGTAACGCGCATGCGGTAATCCGGTTCGTCCGCAAGAAGAACGTTTACGAACACGTAAGGAATGCCGATTAAAAGGGCACCCACTACAGCGCCGATTAATATCTTGTACCAGCCGCGAATCATTCGAAGCAATAAAAGTTTTGAATCATATCTTTCGTTCATATCAAACCGTTGGTGCGGACGGACTACACCATCTTTTCTTCCTCTTTGTCCATCCCGGGATTTTTCATGGCAGTAATCTGTTCATCCGAAACACCTTCCGTTGAATCGGGCAAAAACAAAATTCTTACCGTAAGCAACATAAGCTTAATATCGAGCCAAATCGAATAGTTCTCTATATAACATAAGTCAAGCTTTAACTTATCATAAGGAGTTGTGTTGTACTTGCCGTAAACCTGTGCATATCCCGCAAGTCCCGCCTTAACCTTCATACGGAAAGCAAATTCGGGCATGTTCTCCAAATAAGTTTCTATTATTTCCGGACGCTCCGGTCTCGGACCTATAAATGACATATCACCCTTAAGGATATTGAAAAGCTGCGGAAGCTCGTCGAGTCTGCACTTTCTGATGAAACGACCTACGGGAGTAATGCGGTCATCATTTTCTTTGGCCAGTCTAGCAACACCGTCTTTCTCGGCATCGACACGCATGCTCCTGAACTTAAGAATCTTAAATTCCCTGCAGTTTTGAGTACATCTGACCTGCTTGTAAAGAACGGGACCCCTGTCATAGCACTTGACCATAATCGCCGTAATCAGCATAAACGGTGATGAGAGAACAATAAAAATAAGTGAAATGACTATATCAAGAAGTCTTTTTATAAATGTCTGTTCAAAAGAAAGCGCGTTTTCTCTTGTAAGGAGCATCGGTGAATCGAAAAGATGCAACTCCTCGGCTCCCGAGAGCATTACATCACTTATCTTGGGCATAATATAAACTCTGATGGACTTGCCGTAGCAGAACTTATAAATATTGTTTCTGAAGTTGGTGGGAATATCCCAGATTACAACTCCGTCGTAGCCGTTTAAAGCTTCCAGGCAGATGTTTTCCACGCCTTCGGAAATATTCATTGTCTTATAAATCGTGTATCTGTCTTTTCTTGACTCAAACTTACGAAGAATATCCTCTATCGGTCTGTCGCCGTGCACCAGCAAAAGCTCTCTGGGCGGGAACTTTTTGGCGTAAATTTTGGCGGAAAAGACAATCCATACGGAAGCCCACGCAAGCTGGACAAGCATCATAGGTATGTAATAAACAACGTTCATAAGCTGCATACACAAAAGTGACAAAATCGCATACTCAAGAACATTGGCCACAAGCGTTCCGAATATCTGCGACAAAATCAAGTCGACGTTACGCTGATATTCCATCTTGAAGGCGCCGTACATATTTGAAAATGAAATCAAAAGAAAAGTGTAAATAGCCAGCAAAAGGATATGACCTTTAAGCCAGAATCCCTTTTCTATGGCAAGTCTGAACCACGTGCTGTAGAACAAAAAATAGCACAAGGCAAAAATACCGATTTGAATCAGTAAATTGGTACCTACCAGTTCAAGCTGTAACAATCTTTGTTTCGATTCTTTGTTCATTAAAAATACCTCTAAATTCTTCTGAATACAGCCAACACAGCCCATAAACAGAAATGATATATGCTGCAGGGAATTGAAAGACCCGCAACATTTCGCTGCAAATTCCAAATTCTCTTTATCGCCTCGAATTTATTGGAGGAAAGAGACTTGCCGGCACGTCTGTACCTTACAAGATTTTCGTTAAGTCCGTAGGCATCGTGACCGTTTCTTAAAATATTCCACCATGTGGCGGTATCTTCGCTCTTTACCGCGGGCATTCGTATCAAATCGTTTGAAACCTTTGTGCGGTCAATCAAAACCGTCGAAGTAAAAATCGTGGTGTTATGAAGTGCGTCTTTATATTTCAAAACCGGCGGAACCTTGACAACCCGGCCGTTTCCGACACCGTTTGCATCTGCAAACTCATAGCCCGTAAAAACAAAACCGGCGTCCTTCTTTTTCATAAACTCCATTTCATGGGAAAGCTTCTCGGGCTCCCATAAATCGTCCGCATCAAGAAAAGCAATATATCTTCCCTTCGAAAGCTCCAATCCCTTGTTGCGTGCGGCATATGCCCCGAGATTGTCTTCCATGCGGTAATAGATAACCTTGTCGGAGATGTACTTTGAAATAACTTCTCCCGTATTATCCGTGGAAACATCATCTATCAGTAAAATTTCATAATTGCCAAACGTTTGGGCAAAAATGGATTTCAACGTCTCTTCTATGTAATTTTGCGCATTGTAAACCGGAATAATTATGCTGATAAGTTCTTCCATTAACGTTAATTCCTACTTGTGCAAATATTTGTAATCACCGACCGAAATAATATCTTCGGTGTCAAAACCAAAATAATCAAATCCCATAAGTGTCATGTTGGTAAGGTTAACGTCCTTATCAAGTACGACAACGTCCGTATCATACAAGGCATCGCTTCCGTCCAGATAAACGAGAGTCTCATTTTCGTCATAAAGCTTAAACTCGGAATTGATACCGTCTACGGCAAACATAAGATAAAGCTGTCCGAATGAATAATCCTCGTATTCGTAACCGGTAAGCATCGGCTCCCAGAAGTTTCTTCCGTAGGCAGTCTTTATATCTCCTGTCGATTTTCTGACTGCGTCGAGGACTTCGCTGTTTCCGCCTATCACAAGTCTTCCGTCTTCTCCTGCGGGTGAGGAGATATCCCAGTTTTCAAGTACCTCTACCGCTTCCTTTTGGGATTTGGTAAGTCCGTCCGGGCTTAAATTAAAAGAAACATCCCCAAAGGGTTTGAAGGAAACACATGCAAGATAGGCCAAAACCATCCATGCAAGGAAGGTGTATCTTTCTTTACGGGAGCTGCCGTCAAGTCTTTCGTAAAAGTCCATGACCGAAGCGGAAATAAATGCAGTTCCGCATAACAGAAGCTCCCACGAAAACTTCTTTTTGTATAAACATGCGGCATATATTCCGTAGAGAACAGCGGCAAGATAAATGATCCAAAGCTTGCAGCTTGCTCCCATGCTGTGATAACTGTTTGAGAAATCCTTGGCCGCAAAGAAAATACTGTCGAGTTTTAAAAGACCCGCAAGTGAGAGCAATGCATAAATTGCTCTTACGTACTTCTTTTCGAGAAGCATCCACGCAGCGAAAGGAACCGCCACACAAAATGCCCAGGTATATCCGGTAAAGCCCTGTCTGAGTAAAGTGAAGCCCTGCGAAACCGGAATAGCCATCTTGGGTATTGCGGTACCGGCGATTAAAAGAAGCATATGGCTGTACATGAAAAGCTTTCTGTTCTCCTCTTTAACCGCATAAGATGAAATTTTCCACATAATGGAAAGATTAAGAACGTAAGTAAGTACGGGAACCAAAAGTCCCGTAATAAGTGAAATGTCCGTAAATGAAATTTTCGAAAGAACCCCATAGAGCATGGGTGTTACAAGTACCTTGTTAAAAATGGGAAGTCCCTTTTCGAGAGTCTGTCCCGTAAGTGAGGAATAAACGTAAATATCACCTGTCGAAAGAGTTGTTCTGACTATTTCCACCGTAGCATCGTTTACAAACGAACGCGCTGTAAGGATTATCGAAAAAGCACCGATTAATACCGCAGGAATGAGAATCGGCATATCTTTCCTGCAGGGCAAAACAAAATGAGCCTTTCCTGATTTAACACGCGCACCGCAAAAAGGAATTCCGAGCACCGTTCCCATTAAAAGGATCACGGTTTCAATGATTGTAAAGGACGCAAACTTCATATCGCTTTTTAATGCAAAAAGAATGACACCCAAAGACAAGATAAAAATCGACAAAATACCCTGAACGTAAACGCTTAATCCGCAAGCATCCTTATCCTTGGAAACGCCGGTTATAAAGCATCCCCACATATATGGAACTATAAGAATAATCAGTACAAACAAAATACCCATATTATTTATTCCTATCATCTTAATAATAAAAGAAACAGTATATCGGGATTATAATTTCTCCCTCACAAGATATTTGGGTCTGTCCTTAACCTCAAGATAAACCTTTGAAATATACTGTCCTACAATACCCAAGCATAAAAGCTGAATACCGCCGATGAAAATAATTATGCTGACCATAGACGGCCAACCGTTTACCGGGTCGCCGAATATGAGCGCACGCAATACTACAAAAATAAGTGCCAGGAATGCAACCACGCAGAATAAAAGACCGATAAACGAAACAAAGGTTAACGGAGCGGTTGAAAAAGCAACTATTCCCTCGATTGAATAAGCTGCCAAAGACCAGAAAGACCACTTGGTCTCGCCTTTATTACGCTTAATGTTTTCAAATTCAATCCACTTGGTCTTGAAGCCGACCCAGCCGAAAATACCTTTTGAAAAACGATTGTATTCGTTCATATCGGTAATCGCATCCACAACGCTTCTCTTCATAAGTCTGAAATCACGGGCACCGTCCATAATGTCCGTCTTGGAAATCTTACGCATAAGCTTGTAGAAACATCTTGCGAAGAATGATCTGACCGGAGGTTCACCCTTGCGATTCACACGTCTTGTTGCAACAGTGTCGTAATCCTCGTTGAAAATCGCATCAAACATTTCGGGCAAAAGTGACGGCGGATCCTGTAAATCCGCATCCATAATTGCTACGTAGTCACCCGTCGCTTCCTTAAGTCCCGCATAAATTGCCGCTTCCTTACCGAAATTTCTGGAAAAAGAAATCATATGCACACGGCTGTCGCCGGCGGCAAGCTCTTTTATGCGCAAAACCGTTTCGTCGGAAGAACCGTCATCGATAAAGAGAATGGAGGGCTCTATATCGTGAGCCTTAAAGTAATCTTCATTCTTCAGTATTTCATTGTAAATATCCGCAATATTGTCCTGCTCGTTGTAGCAGGGAATAACCGCAGTAAATAAACTCATACGTTTTTCTCCAAATTTACATTCTTGCGCCGTCGATATTTTCCTTGAACCAGTCGTAAGCAAGTTTAACGCCCTCTTCGAGATCTACCTTATGCGTCCATCCGAGGTTGTGAAGCTTCGTAACATCGGTAAGCTTTCTGGGTGTACCGTCGGGCATCGCACTGTTCCATACGATTTCTCCCTCGAAGCCTACTGTTTTCTTAACGGTTTCGGCAAGCTGCTTAATGGTAACTTCCTTGCCCGTTCCGATATTTACATGCTGCTCGCCGTCGTAGTTCTCAAGAAGGAATACGCAGGCATCAGCCATATCATCAACATACAAAAATTCGCGAAGCGGTGAACCTGTTCCCCATAATTCAACCGTCGCACTGCCGTTTACCTTGGCTTCGTGGAACTTACGAATCATTGCGGGCATAACATGTGAACCCTGCAAATCGTAATTGTCATGAGGTCCGTAAAGATTAGTGGGCATGCAGCTTATATAATTGTCACCGTACTGACGCTTATAAAACTTGCACATCTCAAGGCCGGAAATCTTTGCGATTGCATAAGCCTCGTTGGTAACTTCCAAAGGTCCCGTCAAAAGGGCATCTTCCGGAATCGGCTGAGGAGCCATCTTCGGATATATACATGTGCTTCCCAGGAAAAGAAGCTTCTTAACTTTATTTACATGAGCCGCATTGATTACGTTGCACTGAATCTGCATGTTTTCGTATGCAAACTCTGCGGGAGTGGTATTGTTGGCATTGATACCGCCTACCTTGGCTGCCGCAAGAACAACCACATCGGGTTTTTCTGTTGCAAAAAATTCATTTACGGCTGCCTGATTCTTTAAGTCAAGCTCGCTGTGTGTACGACCGATAATGTTTGTGTAACCTTTTGACCGGAGATTACGAACAATCGCACTTCCTACAAGTCCTCTGTGACCTGCAACGTAAATCTTATCGCTTTTACTGATATCCAATTTAATTACCTCTTTTCGTATATAAAATTAGCGTACACCTGCATCTTTGAGGTCTGAATCAACCATCATTTCCACAAGATGTTCGAAATCAATATCTCTCTTCCAGCCAAGTGTTTTCTCGGCCTTGGTGCAATCTCCCCAGAGAAGTTCAACTTCAGCGGGACGGAAGAACGCGGGATTAACATCAACCATAAGCTTTCCGGTCTTAACGTCGTAAGCCTTTTCGTCAACGCCTTCACCTTCAAAGCGAAGTTCAACGCCTGCCTTTTCAAAAGCATACTTTACAAATTCTCTTACGGTATGAGTCTCATTGGTGGCAAGCACGAAATCGTCGGGCTTGTCCTGCTGTAAAATCATCCACATACCCTTTACGTAATCGCCTGCAAATCCCCAGTCACGCTTTGAATTCAGGTTACCGAGAGAAAGCTTTTCCTGCTTGCCGGCAAGAATAGCGGCTACAGCAAGAGTAATCTTTCTTGTAACAAAGTTCTCGCCTCTTCTGGGTGATTCATGATTGAAAAGAATACCGTTGCAGGCAAACATGTTGTAAGACTCACGATAATTTACCGTAATCCAGTATGAATAAAGCTTTGCGGCTCCGTAAGGAGACTTGGGATAGAAAGGTGTCTTCTCACTTTGAGGAGCTGTCCCGGGAATACCGCCGAAAAGTTCCGAAGTGGAAGCCTGATAAAATTTGCATGAAGGATTGGTAAGTCTGATGGCTTCCAAAAGCTTAATGGTGGAAACACCGGTTGCTTCTGCCGTATATTCGGGAATTTCAAAAGAAATACCTACGTGAGACTGAGCAGCAAGATTGTAAACCTCATCGGGCTTAATCTCGCCCATAAGTCTTATAAGGCACGATGAATCGGTTGTGTCCGCATAATGTAAAAAGAAAGTCTTGTTGTAAGCATCGGAATTAATGATGTGATCGATTCTGTCCGTACACTCGATTGAGTGTCTTCTCATAAGGCCGTGAACCTCATATCCTTTCTCAAGCAAAAACTCGGAAAGATAAGATCCGTCCTGTCCCGTAACACCCGTAATAACCGCTTTTTTCATATATAATCTCTCCTTATGGCATAGTATAGGATTTTATTCTCATAATCTATCGTATTATAGCACACCTTAAAGGATAATGGAATGTAACGTATCTTGTTTTTTTATTAAGGTTTTACTATAATATCCTGGTATGAAACTGGAATTATTGATATCCGCGCTTAACGCGCAACCCGAAAGCTTAATAGAGAGAATGAAGGTTGCATCCGATGCCGTGCTGGTTAATCAATGTGACGTCGACTCCGAATCGGTCATAAATCTCAATGAAGGTACCGTTAAAGTATTTTCAAGTAAAGACCGCGGTATCGGTGTCAGTCGAAACCTGGCACTGTCCAAGTCATCGGATGATTTTGTGTTGTTTGCGGATGACGACATTGTTTATGAGGAAAACTATGCTTCAGTCATACTGGACGAATTTGAAAAGCATCCGGAGGCAGACGGTATTTTCTTTAACCTTAAAGTTGACGAGAAAAGACGCACTTATCACACCGATGAGTTCGGACCGGTAACGTTCACTTCAAGCGGTCGCTACCCCACATACTCACTTGCAGTTAAAAGAAGCCGTGTTGTTGACGCAGGTATTTCTTTTTCCACCCTTTTCGGAGGCGGAGCGAAATATTCCTGCGGCGAAGACAGCCTGTTTATCCGCGACTGCTTAAAGGCAGGGTTAAAGCTTTTCAAATCTCCCGCTAACATCGGAGAAGAAATTTATCGCGAATCCACCTGGTTTAAAGGCTATGATGAGAAATTCTTCTTCGACAGAGGTGTCCTATACCACTTTTTGTACGGACATCTCGCCACAGCCTTCGGCGCACGATTTATTTTTAAGCACAGAAAGGTTATGTGCGGCGCCATCAAGCCCGCAAAGGCGTTTTCATTGCTTTTAAAGGGTGTAAGGGAAGGCATATCAATAGACCGATAAACAAAGAGGATTTCAGTTATGAGAAAAAATGTTCTGCTTGCAGCCTGCATTATGACTGCATGTTTATTAACAGCATGTGATTCCGCTGTTTCAATATCCGACGGAGTTTTGGTTGAGACTGCTTCTTCGGAAACAAGCGTTTCGGCTTCCGAGGAAGTCGTGGAAGTTATCGAGGTTGAAAAGACCGAACCTACCGGTGAAACGGTAAACAGTATGCTTACAAATGAGCCGATTGATTCGTCCGTTTTAAACTCGAAACCGCTCGCCGTAATGATTCCCAACAATCAAAGCGCTCTTCCTCATTACAACATTTCCAAAGCCGGAGTTTTGTATGAGTGCAATGTTGAGTACGACATCACAAGACTTATGGCAATCATCGAAGACTGGCAGGATTTGGAGCGAATCGGCAATGTCAGAAGTACACGTGATTACTTCGTTTACTGGGCAATGGAATGGGATCCTTTGCTTGTCCACTTCGGAAACATCTGGTACGCGGATGAGGTCTTAAGCGAGGATGCGGTTCACAACATAAACGGTGTTACCAACGATACCGCATTTTACCGTGTCACCGACGAAAACCGAATTTACGAGCAGACCGCTTACACTTCGGGTGAAAAAATAATGCAGGCATCGGCCGGGCTTGGCTATTCGCTTGAACACGAAGAAGGCTTCAAGCCTTCACACTTCTTCTTTGCTCCCGACGATGCACCGCAGCTTTTGAACGACTACGAAGAAGCTTCCGATGTATCAAGACTTGATTTATCCAATGTATACACTATCGACCGGCCCTGGTTTGAATACAACGCCGAAGACGGTCTTTACTACCGTTACGAATACGGCGAGCCCCACGTGGATGCAGCCACCAACGAGCAGCTTTCCTTCAAGAACATTATTGTTCAGTACACATATTGTGAGAAGCGTCCCGACGGACAGTATCTGATTTATCAATGTCATGACGCGACCCGCGACGGTTACTACCTTACCAACGGAAAAGCCATTCATATCACCTGGCGTAAGCTCGGAGAGTTCGGCCCCACAATGTACTTTGACGATAACGGAAAGAATCTTTTACTGAATGCCGGAAAGACAATGATTTGCATTGTCAAGGAAACCGACAGAGAAAATGTAAGAATGGAATAATAAAGCATATACATGCTTAACGAAAAACAGCAATGCCGGTTGCGGCATTGCTGTTTTTTCGTTAAGCATTAACATATTTTTCAAGGGTTTTTACAATTGCGCCCGGGCCTTTAAGCATTTCAATAAAATAACTTTCCACAAGCTCACCCAAGCCTGCGTCGTAAAGATTGCTTCCGAAAATCTTTTCATCGGAAAGGATGGGGAATACCTTGTCGTGAATATCCGTATCGTTAAACTTAATGTCTTTAACGTAAGGAGTAAGTGCATCAAGCAAAGGATCCGAACTTCTTTCAAAAGTCTCTCCCGCATCATTTATACCCATAAGGTAACGAAGCCATCCCGCGAATACCAGGGGAATCATCTTAAGCTCCGATACATTAAGTGTATCCGAAGCCATATAAGCCTTAATCGTCTCACCGAAACGAATGCCGACCTTTTGTGAAGTATCCGTAGCAATTCTCCAAGGCGAGTCAGGCATAAAAGGGTTGGGAATACGAATATTTACTACCTCATCGATAAACTTCATGGGGTCGAGCACTCCGGGATTTACGACTACCGGAAGTCCTTCAACATATCCGACTCTTTCAACAAGCTTCTTCAAAAGCGGATTTTTCATTTCCTCTGAAATCAGGTTGTAATTTAAAAGACATCCGAACACCGCAAGGGAAGTATGTAAAGGATTAAGGCATGTGCAAACCTTCATCTTTTCTACGCGGTCTACGGTTTCTTTCTCTGTAAAAATAACGCCGACCTTCTCAAGCTTGGGACGTCCGTTGGGGAACACATCTTCAATAACAAGATACTGACACTCCTCGGCATTTACGAACGGTGCAACGTAAGTATTCTTTCCTGTAATAACCGGCTCAAGTTCCTCGATTCCGTCTTCCTTAAGAATCTTTTCAACACTTGCGTCGGGTCTTGGAGTAATCTTATCAATCATTGACCAGGGGAAGCTTACACGGTTTTTAGCTTCAACATATTCCAAAAATCCCGGTGCCACAACGCCTGTATCTGTCCATCCCTTGGCAAAAGAATGAACTGCGGCATAAAGCTTGTCTCCGTTATGGGAACAGTTATCCATGCTTACCATGGCAATCGGGCTGGCTCCCTTAATATATCTTTCGTACAAAAGGGCCGAAACCTTTCCCATATAGCTTTCAGCCATTGAAGGACCGTTTATCATATCCTTTCTGACCGCTTCCGTATATTCGCCCTTGCCGTTAACAAGGCTGTAGCCCTTTTCGGTAATGGTAAAACTAACCATCTGAAGCGAAGGGTTTGCAAAAATCTCTTTAAGTCTTGTGTAATCCGCACCATTGGAAGGGTCCACAGAAAGTGATTCCACAATACTTCCGACTACCGTCTTGTCAATGTTTCCGTCAGACTTTAAAGTAACGGCTATTCCGACACCGTCATGAGGCTTATACATTTTTTCGATAATCTCATAATCGAAACCTTCAGCCGCTATAAGGCCGGTTGTCATATCATTGTTATCAAGCATCTGCTGACATAAAACCGCCTGAAAAGCACGGAAAATGTTTCCGGCTCCGAAGTGAATCCATCTGGGGTTTTTAAGTGTTTCCTCTTTTACCTTTTCGCGGTCAAATTTCCAAAGAGTATAGCCTTTATCATTCCACTGTTTTTCTTCAGCGTAAACATTAGGAGTAAGTTTCATTATTTTCTGCCCTCGCTTTTCTCAATTGCTTCCCACAAACCGTTAAGGTATGCGGCGCCGAGTGCACGGTCGTAAAGGCCGTATCCGGGAAGGGCAACTTCGTCCCAAATCATTCTTCCGTGGTCGGGTCTTATGGGACCGTCAAATCCGATATCATATAAAGCCTTCATGATTTCGTACATATCAAAGCTTCCGTCCGAAGACAAATGTGCCGACTCTTCGAAATCCGTAGGAGAGTTAAACTTAAGATTACGAACATGAGCAAAATGAATACGTCCCTTTAAAGAGCGAATCATGTCAGGCAAATCATTTTCAAGATTTGTTCCGTAAGAACCGGAGCAGAAAGTAACACCGTTGTGCGGGTTATCTACCATCTTCATCATTCGTAAAATGTTCTGCTTGTTAATGATAATTCTGGGAAGTCCGAATACGCTCCATGCGGGGTCATCGGGATGAATAGCCATATTGATATCGTACTTATCACAGGTAGGCATAATTCTTTCAAGGAAATACTTAAGATTATCAAATAACTTTTCGTTGTCCACATCCTTGTACATTTCGAAAAGTTCCTTTACTCTTGCCATTCTCTCGGGTTCCCAACCGGGCATTACAAATCCGTTGGCATCACCGTTAATGGAATCAAACATTTTTTCGGGCTTGATTGCATCAATTGCAGCCTGATTGTATGCAAGAACGGTTGAACCGTCGGGACGCTTTCTTGCAAGCTCCGATCTTGTCCAGTCAAATACCGGCATGAAGTTATAGCATACCATGTGAATATCTTCCTGTCCGAGACGTTCAAGAGTAGTAATATAGTTTTCAATATATTCTTCGCGGTCGGGTGTTCCTACCTTGATTGCATCGTGAATATTAACGCTTTCAATACCTGCAATCTTTAAGCCTGCTGCCTCAACTTCTTTCTTAAGTGCACGAATGTCTTCAAGCTTCCAAGCTTCACCGGGCTTCGTATCGTAAAGAGTCGTGATAACGGCCTTAACACCGGGTACCTGTCTGATCTGATTTAATGTTACGGAATCATGTCCGGTTCCGAACCATCTTAATGTCATCTGCATAAAAATATGCCTCCTTTATTCTGCTATTGTTATTAAACCATACCTTCAAAATAACTAAAGATGAATCTTTGTTGTTGACATTGCAAATCTTGCGGTTTATCATCTAGTCATCACTTAAGAAGGGATACGTACATGAAAAAACAGGAACTGATAACACCTTTTTCGACCCGCCAGTATATGTACTCGAAAGATTACGAGATATACTATTACAGCGATCTTCCGAACAAAAGCGTAGCCATGCATTCCCATGATTACTACGAGTTTTACTTTTTCCTTGAAGGAAATGTAAATATCGTTGTCGAAGACAAGTCTCTTCACGTTAAACCCGGTGACTTTCTGATTATTCCGCCGGGCATTTTGCATATGCCGGTTTTTCTTGACAGCAATACACCTTACAGACGTTTTGTATTGTGGTTAAGCACTCAGTACTGCGAGCAGCTCATGCAGGCTTCCATAGATTACGGTTATCTTTTACAGCTTGTGGCTACTTCCAAAAACTATCTTTTTGAAAATGATGTTGTTTCTTTCAATGATCTTCAGGCCAGGCTGTTTTCGATTACCGATGAGGTAAAGGGACATCGTTTCGGTAAAGACGCACGCATTTCCATTCTTTTGAATGATCTGATTATTACGATGAACCGAATGATATACGAGAGAAGATCCGCCGGACGCGGCTCGTTAAAGAACAGGCTTTCCGAAAGCATTTGCGAGTACATAGATACTCACCTTGAAGACGATTTGTCGCTTGATCGTCTTGAGCAGATTTTTTTCATCAGCAAGTATCATATCTCCCATAGTTTCAAGGAAGATACCGGCATTACCGTTCACAAATATACTCAGATGAAACGCCTCGAAGCCTTAAAACGTGCCATTCTTGCCGGCCGAAACGTTACCGACATATACGAGTTATACGGTTTTTCCGATTACTCGGCGTTCTACCGCTCCTACAAAAAGATGTACGGTGAATCGCCCAAAGAAACAATGGCGAAAAGATAAAGGACAGGTCATGAGCCAAACCCCAATGTCATTAAACGGCATTGGGATTTACTTCATAACCTGTCCCATTTTTAGCAAAAAGCTTATTTCAAATATTCGCCTATATTCATATTCCAATCTATTTTTCCCGGAAGATCGCTCATCTTATGATAAGTACCCTCACCTGTTTGAGCGTAAGGCGTAATCCGGCCGGCCTTTATATCATCGAAGTTTTCGCAAAAAAGCTTAGTCAGTTCAAAAATGAGCTTATCGTAGCTTGTCTTAAAGGTCTCCTTGTTTACGTCAAACTCAAGTTCCTTCTGAACAAAAATATCTCCGGTATCCAGGCCCTTATCGAGTCTGTGAATCGTAACACCCTTTTTGGTGTTTTCGTAAAAGCTGAAGAAATTCGGGCTTGAACCTCTGTTGTAAGGAAGATATGAGGCATGAAGATTGATGATATTGCCCTTCATAAATTCAATCACGTCTTCTTTAATGATATGCCTGTAGTTAAAGCTTACAATGAACGAAGGATTAAGTGCCTTAACCGTTTCGATATCAAGCTTATTGGTAAACTTCAGCACATTCTCTTCGCCCTCGTGTTCTTTAAGCCACGAAAATGCCGCATCTGTATTCTCATTGTTGGTAAGAAAAAGAATCTTCCCCTGTCCCAACATATCCATTGAAAACGGGGTTCCGTACTTAATATCTTCGACCGCAATATTTCCGAGAATATCATAAATATACTTGGGCTTAACACCGTATCCCGGGCGGATAATCCTTACATTATCATCGCTGAAGCGCTCGCCCTTCTTTATGTCTTTCACAGCGAAAATCGAGCGTCTGAATACCATGCTTGACTCTTCCTGCCTGCTTACGCCGTAAGTCGGCACTCCGATTGCAGCCTCCGCCGCACGTATATCATCAACCATCTTTTTGAATTCTTCCGGTGTCATGCTGAAGGAAGCATCGGGATTTTCGATTTCCCTTCCGAGGCAAAAATGCTTTTCAATAACATTCGCACCGAGAGTAACGGCCGTGGTAGCCCCCAAAGAGCCCATCGAATGATCGGAAAGACCTATCGGAATCTTAAATCTTTCCTTCATGTCCTTTATTGTCGCAAGATTCATTTCCGAAGAAACGGCAGGATAAGCACTGGCGCACTTTAAAAGGACCAGGTTCTCATTTCCCGCTCCCGAAATCGTTTCCAAAGCTTCCTTAATCTCTTCCAATGAAGCCATTCCCGTCGACATGATAACAGGCTTTCCCTTGGATGCAACATACTTTAAAAGCGGTAAGTCAATCATTTCGAATGAAGCGATTTTGTAAAAAGAAACACCCAGTTCTTCCAGAAAATCTACGGATGTTTTGTCAAAAGGAGTCGAGAAGAAATCTATTCCGACGCGATCCGCTTCTTCCTTAAGTTCCTTCTGCCACTCCCAGGGAGTGAATGCCTTTCCGTAGAGACTGTAGAGGTTTTCTCCCTCCCAGGTTCCGTTCTTGACTTCAAAATATTCGTTATGGCAATCTATGGTAAGCGTATCGGGAGTATATGTCTGTATTTTAATGCAGTCGGCTCCGGCTTCCTTCGCAGCTTTTATAATCTGCTTGGCACGCTCTATACTTCCCGCATGGTTTCCGGACATCTCGGCAATAATGTATGCGGGATGTCCGTCACCTATAATTCGATTGTTTATAATAACTTCTGAGTTCATACCCATTTCTCCGTATAAAACATTTTACCCTTATACTTTATCACATAAAGCATGGGATAGTAACCCTTTTATACGCGGATAAGGTCGTAACTGCGACTTCCCAAACCGATTTCCTCACTGTGGCGAAGACATGTTTCCCATTCGGTGTCGGGATGAACCATTGTAAAGTGGTCTTTGTGCTCATGCTCATGCTTATGCAAATTGTCATCAAGCTCGCTTCCTGTGATAACCGGAGCATCCTTGCAAAGGTCGATGCACGCCTGGTCAAGTGCCACAGGGTCGAATGAGCAAAGCATTCCGATATCGGGAATAATCGGAATATCGTTCTCGGAATGACAATCACAGTTAGGCGAAACATCGCAAATCAGACAAATATGGAAGCACGGTCTGTCCTTGCAAACCGCCCAGGCATACTCGGACATCTTAAGGTTAAGCTTCGTGGACGTATTGTTAAAATCCGCCGTAATGGCGTCGCGCGTGCATGAAGCGATACATCTTCCGCAGCCGACGCATTTATCCTGATCGATAAACATCTTTCCGTCCTTAAGGGTAGGCGCACCGTGTGCACACATTCTCGTGCAGGCTCCGCAACCGACACACTTATCGGTATCTACGCAAGGCTTTCCCTCGGAGTGCTGTTCCTTCTTACCGGTTCTTGAACCGCAGCCCATACCGATGTTCTTGATGGCACCTCCGAATCCCGCAAGCTCGTGTCCCTTAAAATGTGAAAGCGAAATAAAAATATCCGCATCCATAATTGCACGGCCAATCTTGGCTTCCTTAACGTATTCACCGTTTATGGGAACTATTGCCTCATCATCGCCTCTTAAGCCGTCTGCGATAATTACATGGCATCCCGTGGCATAAGGAGTAAATCCGTTCATATACGCTGTATCCAGATGGTCCAATGCGTTTCTGCGACTTCCTACATAAAGCGTATTGCAATCCGTCAAAAACGGTCTTCCGCCGAGTTCCTTGACATAATCGGCAACAACCTTTGAATAGTTCGGTCTTAAGAATGCCAGATTTCCGTACTCACCGAAATGAACCTTAATGGCAGTATATTTGCTGTCGAAATCAATTGACTCAAAACCCGCAGTCTTCATAAGTCTTTTAAGCTTCTGAAGAAGGTTTTCATTCATTGTAGCTTTAAAGCTTGTAAGATAAACTTTTGATTTATCCATTGTATCTCCCTCCGTGACTTAAATAATCATCCAAAGCAAAACAAAAATTTTCTCTTCCAAAATAGCACCGTGCAAAGATTTCTGTCTATAAAACGCCTATTTTTATTTTGTAAAAAAAGACCCACCGCCTGGGCGATGGGTCGTAATGCTTTGATATTAAGCCGCTCTCTTGCTGACAAATATCTTCATTACAAAGAGGAATGAGATTGTAACAATAATACCGAAAGGAATCGAAATCCATGTAAGGTTAACGTAGCTCAAAAGACCTGCAACAATGTAGCAGACAAAAGAAATTGCTGCGACGCTTATTGCGTAAGGAAGCTGGGTTGATACATGGTCGATGTGGTTACAATGAGCACCTGCGGATGACATGATTGTTGTATCCGAAATAGGTGAGCAGTGGTCACCGCAAACAGCACCTGCAAGGCAGGCTGAAATTCCTACGAAGAACAAAGGACTTGTCTCGGGGAAGATAGCCGATACAATCGGGATAAGGATACCGAAAGTACCCCATGATGTTCCGGTTGCGAATGCGATGATGCAAGCAACTACGAATACGAGGGCCGGTAAAATCCATGTAAGTCCCGAAGCGTTCTCCATCATATCATGAACGAAATCGGAAGCGCCGAGGCTGTTGGTCATGTTCTTAAGACCGGTTGCAAGGGTAAGAATCGTAATTGCGGGAACCATTGCAACGAATCCCTTGGGAACACATTCCATGGCATCTTCGAAAGAAACAACCTTACGTGCAACAAGGTAAATAATAATAAGTACAAGGGCAAGAATGCTACCCCAGGGAAGGCCTACGTAAGCGTCGGTTGATGAGAATGCATCCTGGATGGTACCTTCTCCGCCGAGAGCATCGTAACCGTTCTTGATAAGTCCCCAGATACAGAAAGCAATCAATATTACGATAGGAATAATAAGGTCGAAAAGCTTTCCCTTGGGGGGATTGACGGGACCGTCTTCCTTAACGATTCTTTCGGTCTTTTCCTGCTTCTCGTCTGCAAGAGAAACATCAAGTTCGCTTAAGTCGCCTGTAGTTTCGGCCTTGATTTCAAACTCCGACATCTTGCCGTAATCGTATCCGAGGAAAGCAAGTGTAAGGATGAAGAACAAGGTAAGAATCGAATAAAAGTTATACGGGATTGCTCTGATGAAAAGGTCGATACCTGAATAGGTTTCGCTCTCTACACATCCCGAAACAGCTGCTGCCCATGAAGAAACGGGAGCAATCATACATACGGGAGCTGCCGTTGCATCAATAAGGTATGCAAGCTTAACACGTGAAATCTTCTTTGCATCCGTAACGGGGGCCATAACCGAGCCTACCGTAAGACAGTTGAAATAGTCGTCAATGAAGATAAGTACGCCGAGTGCGAAAGTAGCAAGCATGGCACCGGTCTTGGTCTTTATGTGCTTCTGAGCCCAGATACCGAATGCTCTTGAAGCACCGGACTTGTTAACAAGTGCGACAACAATTCCGAGAAGTACAAGGAAAATCAGGATACCCGAATTGTCTGCCACAGCTGCTGTAAGTGCATCGACGGTAATGGTATCAACTGTTCCCATAAAGTTACACTTAGCAACCATTATTGCGCCCAATACAACTCCGATGAACAAAGATGAATAAGCTTCTTTGGTGATAAGTGCAAGAACGATGGCAACCATCGGCGGAACAAGAGCCCATGCCGTTCCTGCAAATTCGCCGCCGTTTGCGTTAACAATGGCGATTACTGCTACCGTAATTACAAAGATAATTGCGGCAATTAGTACGGATTTCTTTTTCATAATGACCTCCATATAAAAAGTTTTTTATTTTCGTTCCTCGAGAGGAATTTCTTTACGGATGGTTTTTGTGTTGATTTCTTCTACGATTGCATCGATAAACTCTGCCAAAGGCTTAACACCTTCATCGCCCGCAAAACGGCTTCTGACGGAAACGGTACCGTCATTGGCTTCCTGCTCACCTACAACAAGCATGTAAGGAAGCTTGTCAAGTCTTGCTTCACGAATCTTGTAGCCAATCTTCTCGGCGCGGTTATCAACAGTAGCGTCAACCTTATTCTTCTTAAGCTCTGCGCAAACCTTCTGAGCGTAGTCGATATACTTCTCGGAAATGGGAAGTACACGAACCTGCTCGGGACATAACCATGTCGGGAACTTTCCTGCATAGTGCTCGATAAGCCATGCAAGAGTTCTTTCGTAGCAGCCCATTGATGTTCTGTGAATAATCCAGGGAGTTGCCTTGTTGCCCTGCTCATCAATGTAGTACATACCGAACTTGGAAGCGGATTCGCAGTCAAGCTGGATGGTAATCATTGTATCTTCCTTACCGTATACGTTCTTGGCCTGCATATCAATCTTGGGACCGTAGAATGCAGCTTCACCGTCTGCTTCGGTAAATTTAACACCGTTCTTGACCATAACATTTCTTAAGTAACCCTGTGTTTCTTCCCAATATGCTTCATCGCCAAGGTATTTTTCCTTGTTTTCGGGATCCCACTTACTGAGTCTGTAGGTTACCTCATCGGAAACACCCAATGTATTCATTACATAATTTGTAAGGTTCATACATCTTGTAAGCTCTTCCTCTGCCTGGTCGGGACGAAGAACGATATGTGCCTCTGTAATTGTGAACTGACGAACTCTTGTAAGTCCGTGCATTTCGCCCGAATCTTCATTTCTGAAAAGAGTAGAAGTCTCGCTCATTCTGTAAGGAAGATCCTTATAAGAATGCTGCTCGTTCATGTATACGTAGTACTGGAAAGGACATGTCATGGGACGAAGTGCCATAACCTCCTTGTCATCCTTATCTTCATTAAGAACGAACATGCCGTCCTTGTAATGATCCCAGTGTCCGGAAATCTTGTAAAGATCGGACTTGGCCATCAAAGGAGTTCTTGTACGAACATAACCCCACTCATTGTCTTCCAAATCTTCCATCCAGCGCTGGAGTTTCATAATCATCTTTGTTCCCTTGGGAGTAAACAAAGGTAATCCCTGTCCGATAACGTCGGCTGTTAAGAAAAGCTTCATTTCACGTCCAAGCTTGTTGTGGTCTCTCATCTTGGCATCTTCAAGCTTGGCAAGATGAGCTTCCAAATCCTCCTTGTTGGAGAAAGCCGTACCGTAAATTCTCTGAAGCTTGGCCTTGTTGGAATCGCGTCTCCAATAAGCCATTGACGAAGAAATAAGCTTAAATGCCTTAACACCCTTTGTATTCATAAGGTGAGGTCCTGCACAGAGGTCAACAAACTCGCCCTGGTCATAGAAAGAAATTTCAGCATCCTCGGGAAGGTCATTGATAAGCTCAACCTTGTAAGGCTCGCCCTTTTCTTCCATAAACTTAACGGCTTCGTTTCTGGGGAGAGTAAATCTCTTAAGCTCCTTGCCTTCCTTGATAATCTTCTTCATCTCTGCTTCAAGAGCGTCCAAATCTTCTCTTGAGAAAGGTTCGTTGTCAAAGTCATAGTAAAAGCCTTCAGCGATTGAAGGACCGATAGTGCACTTAGCGTTGGGGAAAAGTCTCTTTACAGCCTCTGCAAGAACGTGAGATGCAGTGTGGCGGATAACAGGCAATGCTGCCTCGTCTTTCTCGGTAATAATGTTAAGTGACGCATCCTTGTCAACTACTGTTCGTAAGTCAACAACCTGTCCGTCAAGTTCTGCCGCGCAAGCAACGCGTGCAAGTCCTGCACTGATATCAAGTGCAATGTCATAAATGGATTTGGCTTCGGCATACTCTTTAACCGAGCCGTCTTTCAATGTGATCTTCATATTTATAAGATCTCCTTTCTTTAATCAAAGTCTCGGCCGCATACTTTCTTTATGAAAAAAGAAAAACCCTTATGTACCTATACGATACATAAGGGTGCTATACACGGTTCCACCTTAACTTTAACTCTTTATCCTTAACGCGGATTGTTACGTCGCAGCCTACTAAAACTTCGGTGCGCGGCTTGGGAAGGGTATTTATAAACTACGGCAAAGGCGCTTTCAGCATATGTGCCTCTCTCTGTGTACCGAACCATTCATAAACATGTTTCCGTCATTGCTTTTCTTAAAATATTTTAGGTTTAGGTTTTTCTTTTGTCAAGCAGATTTCCCGAAAATAAATACGCAATAAACTCTGTGGCTTACTTACGTTTTCTTTCATACATAAAATACTGCTGGTCAATCAAAATCCTTTCCTTGTTGGCAAGGCACTTCTTGATTTCATCGTTCATCGACAAAAATTCTTCCACAAGTTCGGGATCGAATAACGTTCCGCTTCCGTCGGCAATAATCGCCATGGACTTCTCGTGAGGGTACGGATGCTTGTACGGTCTTTCGGAAGTAAGCGCATCGTAAACATCGACAATACTCATGATACGTGCGGTTAACGGAATTTCCTCACCCTTAAGACCCGCAGGATAGCCGCCGCCGTCCCAACGCTCGTGATGATATCTCGCAACATCCTCGGCAATCTGGCCGAATTCCTTGTCGGTAATGTGCTCCCTGAGGAAAGCAAAAATATCTCCGCCGATAACGGAATGAAGCTTCATCTTTTCGTACTCTTCTCCGTTTAAGGAGCCGTTCTTTCGAAGTACAACGTCCTCGATGGCAATCTTTCCGACATCGTGCAAAGGAGCACTTCGAATGGCACGCTTAACAACACTTTGAGGAAGGTAAGCCTTGTACTTGTCCTTGGTAGCAAGGTAATCGATGAAAGCCTTGTAGTAAATGGAAGTATTCTTAAGATGACCTCCGGTCACACCGTCTCGGGACTCAACAAGACCCGCGAAGCTTACGGTAATCAAATCGTACATGTTCTCGATTTCTTCGACCTTCTTGTCAACCATTTCCTCAAGGTCGTTACGATACTTGGCAAGTTCAATCTGTGTCTGGATACGGCGCTTCATAACGCCGGGAACAAAAGGCTTTGTGATGTAATCGACAATACCTTCGTTAAATCCCATAACTTCGTCTTCGGGCTTCGTATCGCTTGTAAGGAAAATAACCGGAATATTCTTGTAAGCCGGAGTAGATTTCAAAATTTTGAGCATCTCAAAGCCATCCATCTCGGGCATAATAATGTCGAGAAGAATAAGATCCGGAATAATATCCTTCAGTATTTCAAAACCGTCCGCTGCGGAGTAGGCTTTGTAAAGCGTATAAGTATCCCCTAAAACATCCTCAGCCATCTTGTGATTGAAATTCATATCATCAATCATAAGTATTGTGTTGCGTTCCTGCATAATTCCCTCTCCTATGTAAAAACAAAAATCACGACTGATGCAAAATTTTATATTTCATTTCCGCTATGGCCCAATCGGTTTCGTTGTCGATATCCTGAACCTCCAGTTCCGAAATGACCATCGGAATAATATTTCCTGCCATTAATGCCTGATTTTTCTTGAAAGCTTCCGTCCTCATTACGTAAAACTGACCGACATCATGGTACCACGGCTCCAAATCCTGGGAACGTGACTGCATGTACTCGGGTTTTCGAAAAATCAGCTTACCGTCATTTATGATAAGTGCACGCTGGGGCGGATATGAAAATCCGACTACCGGGATAAGCGTATCCGCATCGCTCTTTTCAAGCGTTTCGACTGCTTCCTTAAGTCTTGAAGCCGACATAAACGGAGCGGTCGGATAAATGCATGCGGCAATCTCAAAATGCTTCCCGCGCTTTTCGTACTCCTCAATGACTTCGTTTATTACATCCGTTGTGGAAGCAAAATCATTGGAAGTCTTCTCGCTTCTTTTAAAAGGTACGGATGCACCGTACCTGATTGCGATTTCGGCAATCTCGTCATCATCCGTAGAAACCATAACTTCATCGAAGCTTCCCGAAGAAAGCGCCGCCTCAATGGAATAAGCAATTATGGGCTTTCCGAGAAAGTCTTTTATATTCTTTCTGGGAATTCTCTTGCTGCCGCCGCGTGCGGTAATAATTGCTAACTTACTCATAATAATAACATACCACCCTTCACTTGATAATTAACACAAAATATGCAAATGTTGCGAAAGAAAGCTTCAATATATGGTACTTCTCATTTAATCTGCTCGTTCTGTCTGTGAATAGCCGGGTCTTCGTACTTATCCATAAAGTCCGGTCCGAGCCTTATTGTCTCATCCGCATAAGTAATTGCCTTAAGCTCTGTAAGTACACCGACAACCTTCTTAAAATGCGCTCCTTCAAAGAAATTAATCATTTCCATGGGCATTGTCGCATCGAAAATCGAATAATCGGGAAATTCCTTGAAATAGTCAAGATAATCTCTCGGATGAGGCTTAATAAACACCGTACCCTCGTCCTTAAACATATCTGTTACATCTTTAAAAATCTGCTTTCTTACGTCCATCGTACACAAAGGATCCGTAAGAATCAAAATACCATCGCCCTTTTTTACCGCCTCTTCAAGCTTAAGCTGTACGGATTCCTTGTCTCTTACAAAAGCCTTTAAAATAATATCCTTGTCTTCTCTTGTAAGTCTGTCCGTCAGTTCCTTTCTCGAAACCTCCACGTAATAAGGGCAGGGAATATCAATAACGGAAATATCGTTTACTTCCATGTCCAGACAGTACTTGCCGTATCCGCTTTCAATGGAAATCAGGTTCAGTTTTTTCGAGAAAAACGCTTTTATGCCGAAATGACCTCTGTTGGCAAAATGCGCGGTATCCACATACTGAATGCAGTTAAGTCCGTCCTCGAGAGCATGATAGTAAATTTTGTTCTGGTTAAGATAAACGCCTATGGGGTCCGCATCGCTGAATACGTATATGCTGCCGTATTCGGAAAAATCAACGGGAATAAAGGGCTTCAAAAGCTTTGCAAACTTCTTGGTAAGGCAGATTCTTCGATACATGTTGCCGATTATTCCGCCACCTGTTCCCATTCTGTACTTATCAAGTTCCGGAAAGAAGCTTTCTCTCTTCTCGTCAAAAAGAATGACTTCCTTAAAAACCCCCGTAGACTCTACTCTTTCCTTAAAGTTTTCAAAAGTACTCGACATTAAGGAAATGACCATTGTTGCCTCACCCATGGGGACATTACGGTTTTTGCACTCTTCCTTAAGCTTAAGTTCCTTCAAAAAGCTTACATATGCATGATAATAAGTATGACATACATAAATTCGTTCTTTCATAAAACCACCATTCGTACTTTCTATTTAACCCATCCCAAAGAGCATGCGATAAATTCAGCCGGGAAAAACATTCCCCGTATCCAGATAATCGTTGCCGCAGCGATAAAAGCATTTCGAAGCTCGGGCTTTTTCGAAAGGATTCGTCCCGTCATGGAAATAATTGCGCATACAAGAAGAATCATCGTTCCGAACGTTGCCCTGTCGGGATAGTGAGGCGAAAGAAACATAGCGCCCCATGAAAGTAATGCTCCCACCAGGAAAAATATCTCGCGCATGTTAAGCTTCAAAAGAGCGAAATACTTTAAAACAACCCAGACCGCAAAAGTTGCCAGAACGGTCATAAACAAAAATTCCGTTCCCGCCTTGACTTCGTAAAAGCTTCTTAAAAACAGTTTCCATTTAAGTCCCAAGGAAGCATCGGGAGCTTCCTTGCTGCGCACGAAATTTCCGGGTGCCAGTATGCAAAGAGCACTTCCCAATAACGCCGAAGCCGCGCCGAAGTACATCCAAAGGCCGGGCTTTCTGTTGGTGCGCCACAATACAATAATCGTTGCCACTGCCATAAGAAACGCCACGGGGCCCATGTTTTCATTGCTCCAGCCGGCGATGATGCCTAAAGGAATTATCCATACGGTAATAAGCTTATACGGCTTGACAGTACCTTCCAGTTCTCTTGTATAGCAATGCATAAATCCGATAATAAAAATCGTAATGTAAAGATAATTCAAAGCACCGGACTGCCAGAACATGCTCATTTCCCAATTCGCATTAAAAGAAAAAATGATTCCGGCAATAGCTGTAAGCAGCAAGATTTTGGAATAGAATTTGCCGTCGGTCGTCTTTTTGTAAGAAGCGGCAATCGTAATCATTCCCGAAAGCACGAAAACCATAACGGTATTCAAAACATCCGCAACACCCTCGCCGCACATCAGAACGATTTGAAGCATTGAATGTGTCATGCTTCTGCCGCCCCAGTTATTGTAATGCCAAAGCTGTGCGCTAAAAATATCCGAAAGACTTCTTATGGGTTCTTCATCGTAAAGTCTTGTGGAATACCACAAATCATCCATCATAAAGGGCACGTACCTGTTGGCGAAATAAATAAGCACAACAGTTACCGCAAATACAATAAATGTGATTATGGGAATAATTTTGTTTTGCCTTCTTTCAGTATCCATAATTGCTCCAAACTATCTCAAGTAAAAATAACCCATTCCGTTCTCGTAATCGATGGGATTTATCGCTTTTTCGCAGCACGAAAAAATAACCGCGTCGGGCTTGGTCTCGTCAACGTAAGCGACAAGACTGTCTTTATAATCTATCGGGTAAATGATGTCGATGCATTCCGTGTCAAGCGCCAGATACGAAGTAAGGTACCAGCTGTAGGAATCCTCAAGCATCAAAATTCTCTTTCCTTCATTGGAGCATTCGAGATTGTTGGTCATAATCGAATGCATGTAATTGTTAATGTGCGTCGTGTTGTACGCATCGGGAAGATTCAAATAATCGTTTCCCTTAAAATTTAAAACCGCATTAAGCTTATCCTCGTCGAAAATTGCTTTCTCGTAAGGGCCTTCGTAGCTTCTGTCCTCTGAAACAATGTCGTAAGTTATGTCTGTGTCAAAATTCGGAATAATAACATCGAACGGCTCGGCCTTTGCGTTTACAAGTGTCACCGTTCTTCCGAGGCCGCCCATCATGCAGTCCTCGTACCTTGTAATGTTGTAGGAATCCTCTTCAAACTTACTCAGGTCAAAAGAAAAACCGGCCTCTTCATTAAGCATATTTGCGATATATCCTGCTGCCCAAAGCCCCGTTCTGTTGGTCCAGTGGTGGTCGGTTATGTAAAAGCTTTCGTACCAGTCTCTGCCGGACATTAAAAGCTTTTCGCGCATATCCACAACGTTTACGCCGCGCTCCCTGCAAGCCTTTATCAGGGCATCGCCGTTCTCGTTGGTATACTCAAAGTTGGTTTCGTAGTCGGAAATCTGCTTATCTTCGGGGCACACCTTCGAACCCATGTTAATGTAGTAAAACGGGATGTCTCTTTTCGCCATTTCATCGGCAAAATACTTGACGTGATCGGCGAGGTCTTCTATGTCCGCATCCTCAAGTTTCGGCTGAATATATGCAAGATAGCCGTTGTTCATCTTGATAATCCGGGTCCAGTCGTCCGGACTTAAAGGTTCCTCCCAGCCGATGAGCTTGTCATATTTCATTGCAGTCACAACGAAATCATCATGAAAAATCCATTCATTGGGCTCCTTAAGTTCGCCTGTTCCGGTAACATTATCGAAGAACACGGCTTTCGTAAAGCCGTTGTTTATATTCATACGCCACATGAGAATGTTTCGCGTAAAAAGTCTGATTCCGGTAGCTGCAAGCATAAATCCCAGAATGCAAAGGCATACTGTCATTGCTATTCTGTTTTGATATTTGTATCTTTTGTCCAAAACAAACACTCCTTAGAAGTTAAAATAAATAAACGGATTGTAGGATGAGCTTACAAGCTTAACAATCGAAGCGATTAATATAAAAACAACCCAAACGGATTCAATGAAACATGCCCTGCTATTTCTTACTTTTTGGATAAGCTTTGAAATCAAAGGTGTCGAGCCCAAAACAGCCGCAAGCAATATCGTCCATGAGCCCTTAAAGTACATTGCAAATCCGCCGTCATAAAATCCCGAAGAATTAATTCCGAACATTTTTCCGAGGTACGATATCGCTGCCGGCAGGCTTTCCGCTCTGAAAAACACCCAGCAAATAATAACCACAAGCAAAGTATATATTCGTGTAAATACATTTTTGTGTCGGTTAAGCCCCGTAAGCTTTTCAAACAGGAGGAATACGAAATACAGAAGTCCCCACACAACGAACGTCCAGTTCGCACCGTGCCAAATACCCGTTAAAAGCCAAACCGTGAAAAGGTTTAAAATCCAACGACTCTTGGAAACCCTGTTACCGCCCATCGGGATATAAACGTAATCTCGAAACCACGTGCTTAAGGAAATGTGCCATCTTCTCCAGAAATCCGTTACGCTCGAAGCAATGTAAGGATAATTGAAGTTTTCGTCAAAAGAAAATCCGAACATTCTTCCTATACCGATTGCCATATCCGAGTAACCGCTGAAATCGAAATAAATCTGCAAGGTATACGCAATTGCACCAACCCATGCACTTAAAGCCGAAGTCATTCCTGTAAAATTAAAAATAACATCCGCAAGTTCGGCCATGTAATTGGCAATCAATACCTTCTTGGCAAGACCGTAGATGAAACGTTTCATACCCTCACACACATCATCGAAGGTTTCGGTACGATTTTCGATTGCCTCGGCTATAGTCTCGTATCTTACAATGGGTCCGGCAATAAGCTGCGGGAAAAGCGAAACATAAAGTCCCACATATAACGGATTTTTCTGTGCCCGGGCTTTTTGGTAATACACATCGAAAAGATACGACATCAGCTGAAACGTAAAAAACGAGATGCCGATCGGAAGCGATATGTTGATAAACGAAAAGTCCTTATTAAATAAAATACCCAGCTCGTGTGCCGCGAAAGTAAGATACTTAAACACAAACAACACGCAAATGTGATAAACGGTTCCGATTACAACAAATATCTTCTTTGAGGATTTCTGTATCATAAGTCCCAAAAGCCAGGTCACGAATACCGAAAAAATCATAAGAAATACAAATATCGGCTCTCCGTAGGCATAAAAAGCAAGGCTTCCCAATAAAAGCACCACATTTCTAAAAGACCTGCTTTTAAAAACGGGGTTATAGTAAATAAGAAGCATAACAGGAAAGAATATGAACAAAAATTCCTTAGAAGAAAAAACCATTTATAATACGCTCCAACCTTAATGTCCTAAAATTTTATAACAATGATGCCGTCAATTACCGCAATCGAACCCTCATTGGGATACGAAGGCATGCTTTCGATTGCCGCAATCGATTCCGGATCTTTTATTTCTTCAATGTCCACAATATCGGGATTATATCCCGTCGTAACCTTCATGAAAGTCTGCCAGTTGTAGTTGTTGATAACCGTCGAAAGTGAAAACGGATAAATGTTTACCGTATCCGTAAATTCCGGATAAACGAAAAGATTTTCGTCATTCGAAGGACCGTAGCCGTCAAATGCAACGGGAAGGCTTACGTCATAACCTTGTGTACTCTCGATTCTTGAAACCATTCTGTTAAAGTACGCCGCCGAAGCGTTCTGTACATACTCTCCGCGAAGATAACAGATATTTGAAAATCTGCAGTTTAAAAGAACAAGAACAAACATGCACACAGGCACTATAAATTGAGGGAAAGACGGCTTCTTAAGTTCCGATAATTTCGAAAATACAATTACATATACAAAAAGAAAAACCTCTCCGTACATCATGACGGAATGTACATTTACATCACACATCACATATACGAAATTAACCGCCAACGGAAGAAGTGCAAAAAGCACCAGTTCGAGCCCGGCCAAAACATATTTCTTTCCCGAAATAAGTTTATATAAAAGATCCGCGGTAACAAGCACTGCCAAGATAATTGTAATGTAATACAGGTATCTTGCTCCGCCCTGATACATACAACGCGTTGTGCCGGAAACGGGGTTAATGAACTCTTTATAAGCTGCCGCTATTCTTGAAAGATACTGCGAAACGGTTGTGGACGCCGCGCTGTCCATTCCCTGGTAGGAAGTAAGCTCCGTATTGTAATGCCACAGGAAAAATTTCATCATAAGAAGATATGAAATCAATGTAGCTACGCACGCACCGCCGTAATACGCCACTCCCTTAAAGAAAGATTTCAACGGTGATTCTGTTTTCTCACCGTTAAGTTCATACATAAAGAAAATGAGGAATATCGAAACGAAAACCGCTATATACGCCTGATAAATGCCTACCCCGCAGGTCATAAGAATAATTCCCGCAATAAACGAATACCATTTTTTGTATTTGCACACGATATACGCGCCCAAAACCGCAAGAAGCATTCCGAGCATGTTTACGGCCGACATGAACATGAAGCCCATAAGGCTTGTAACCATGGGAAAGCTTACCATTATGCCCGAAAGAGCGACAATCGAATACTTATCCTTAATATCGAAAAGTCTTGTCAAAAGTACTGCTGCCGCAGCAATGTAAATTATCGCGATGACTCCGAGATAAAGCGGTGTCGAGAAATGCAGATATGTGTTGTTCAAAGCATTCGTAAATCTCGTTACGATTTCTATCATCCATCTTCCGAACGGATATGTTGCACCGAGGTAGAAATTGTATGTGTTGTCATGAAGTATAAGGTTATGAGTCAGAATATATCCGTGTGCAAAAAGCCCGATAAGAATCGTGCTGAAAAATGCTGTTTTTTCACTTGAAAATTTCTTTACGACTATCTTTTCAGACATGTGAATCTCCGTTCCCGTCAATGCTGATTTTATGGTATTTGCCGTGTGGGCATACCACATTTTATTGTATCATTTTCTTTTGCAAAAAGAAAGACCGCGAACTTTTTAAAATTCGCGGCCTGAGTCGTAAAAATTATTGAAAATTAACCGTTGTAAGCATCCTCATCGCATACAAGAACAACGTCGTCATGAAGGTTCAAAAATGAAGCGGGGCACTGAGTTGTAACTGTGCCTTTAAGCATCTTCATTACCGCATCATGCTTGTTCTTGCCGGTGGCAATGATGATAATCTTCTTGGCTGAAAGGATGGTTCCCATACCCATTGTAAGAGCATGTGTGGGAACATCTGCTGCGCTGGCGAAAAATCTTGCGTTAGCGTCGATGGTATCTTCGGTAAGACCTGTAACATGTGTCACGGGAACGAGTTCGTCATCGGGCTCATTGAAAGCAATGTGTCCGTTGCGGCCGATTCCGAGAACCTGAATGTCGGCTCCGCCAAGGCTTCTTACATATGCCTCATATCTTTCGGCTTCTTTCTCACCGTCGGGTGCTGCACCGTTGGGTACGTTTGTACGTGACTTATCGATATTTACACGGTCGAATAAATTCTTATTCATGAAATATCTGTAGCTCTGATCGTTGTCAGGGCTTATAGGATAATATTCATCGAGATTAACGGTTGTGATATCGCTAAAGTCGATTTCCTTATTGGCATTCATCTTAGCAAGTTCTGAGTACATTCCTTCAGGTGTTGAACCTGTTGCAAGTCCAAGAATCGCGTTAGGCTTATTTTTCATAACCTCTGCAACGATCTTAGCAGACTCTAAGGATACCTCTTCGTAGTTCTTACAAACTATTGTTTTCATACTTTTAGTCTCCATTCTGCATTGTAATCTGCACGTTTAATCGCGGTCAAAACAGTTCCTTATCGCGTATTTTTTTTACTGTCAAAGTTTACTACCTGAAAAAAAGCATTGCAAGAATTTTTTTGCAAATTAAGAAAAAATGAAGAATTGTCTTGTTGCCAAAGGCCGGGTGCAGGTTGACGAAACCGGCAACTTAACACCCTGTTTTCTCAAACACAATAAATCCTATTTCAGCAGGGTGGTCAATTACACAAATTTCCTTACCGTTTGAATTTTCTGTAAGCCCGCATTCCTCCGCGAATGCTGCAAGAACAGCTCCGTTTTTCAACAGCCCGAATCTACTGATTTAATTTTGCTATGATACTTGCCACTTCCTCGGGTTTATCTGCCTGAGGAGTATGACCGCATCCCTTGATTTCAAAGAATGCCTTATCGGGTGCTGTTATATCTTCATAGTATTTCTTTGCATAAGCCGTAGCACAGGTATAATCCTGCTCACCGCTTATGAAATAAACCGGCACTTCAAAATCTGTTCCGTATATTCTGGTATCATTTGCCACTTCTCCCCGGAAAAAGTATTCAAGCAAAGCAGGATAGCGTTCATACATTTTTTCAGAGCTCGAATTGTCAATAAACATCCATCTCATATCATCAACACCGAGATATGGAGAAAATGCTCCGTGAATAAATGCTCTTTGAGGTACATCGGGGGCATTATACGGTGCTGTAAGCGTACGCAATTCTGTTATTGAAAATCCCGGGTCCTTCTGAAAGGCTTCAAATGCCGCATCCAACGCTGTCACATCATTGCCGGCCTTTAATGCCTCGCTCCTAGCGTGTTTGTACCCCTCTTCTTCTGCCGGAACGAAATTCGCAACCTGTCCGATACAGATTGTCTTTTCTACTTTCTCAGGATGAAGAAGTGAGTATCTTACCGCCAATACTGTTCCCCAGGAATGTCCGAGAACAGAAACCTTTTCCTTCCCGAATCGGTCACATGCGTAGTCTGCCAGCGCATCAATATCTTCCAGAAGCTGTTCTACCGTAGCCGTTTTACCGTTAGCATCAACGTTCTTATTCTTGTAATAAGTTCTTCCGCATCCGCGCTGATCCCACGTGATATATGTATAATCATCAAGAAGATAAACCATAAAAGAATAGTCCATCATTCCGTCAGGGCCGCCGGGTCCGCCATGGAGAAGAATAATTACAGGATTGTCCGCATTTCTTCCAAGCACTCTGATGAACTGCTCCTGTCCGTTCAAATCAACATATCGGACCTCAAAAACAGGATTGGAAGCGCCGGCAAATGCTTTGATAAATTTGACGTTCTTGATTCCGAAATAAGTTGTAGACGCCAGGGCAAAAGAAAATCCTATCAAAGCCCCAAGCGCGCAAAGAATACGTACGGGAAGCACTTTCTTTTGCCTTCCGACTGCTTCGTTTCTATGCTGAAGGTGAATTCCGATATGACCGATCCCCAGAATCATCACCGCAAGCATAAGCAGTGAATTTGAACCGTAAATTCCCAACACGAAAAACGCAATCACAGGCAATGTGGCTCCTGCCACCGGCACACCTAAAAATGAAGAATAAAAATCCTTCATAGTCTTTTCGCTTTTGAAATATCGAATCCAATACAGTTCATAGAAAACCATCAAAAGAAAAGATATGCCGAGAATTATTAATGAAGATACCGAGCGGGAGCTTAAATCAATATTGAAGTCACTGAAAATAAGCACCAATACCGTAACCAGCGCCTGGCCGATCTTTTCAAATATCAAAAGCAACTTATTCTCTTTCTTCACTGACTCTTCGTATCCCGAAGGCTTGTTCTTCGTCCAAATGATGTTAGGTACAAACAACATCAAAAGCCATATCAAACCAATATATGAAAATCCAAAATG